>DASUFF010000125.1:0-5083 GCA_036274695.1 bacterium
CCGCCGGACGGGCGCGATCGCGGACCGCATCGACGCCTACGAAGTTCAGGCCGAGGGGCTCGCGAACCTGGTTAACTCCTACGAATCCCGCCTGGCCGCCGCCTTCGCCCCCTTCGCGGAAAGGGAGGCGTCCCTTACCCTGTCGCCTCCGGCCGCGGCCGTCCCGGCGCCGCCGTCCTTCGCCAGCCGGCGTTTTCAGGCCGGTCCGGACACGCCCCGGTCGGTGCTGGAGCTGCTCGCCTCCGTGGATCCCCGGCAACACGCGACCGTCAACCTCATGCCGGAGATCGCCCTCTTCGCCCGGGACGAAGACGTTTATGCATCGCTGTTGAAACTCCTGCACTTAAGACGCCGCTACGGAACGCGCGGCACGTACGTGAATTATCTGGAGAACGGCCGGTTCCGCGACGGTTACGCCCCCAACTTCACGCCCCGCTCCGCGCAAGGGAACAGCCGCGAGATCGTCCGCTTCGTCGACGACGCCGGGGAAGAACACTCCCTGCCCTCGTCGGAATTCCGCATGGCCGTCGCCTTGGAGCGGGTGAACCCCGCCCAGATGGAGAAGGAGGTTCGGAGCACGGACGCGACCTATCATTTCTACAAGATCAAATATTACACGGCCCTGCTGGGCATCGATCCGGAAATGACGGACCGGTACGTGGCCCTCTTCGAGCAGCATCACCTGCTCGCCGGCTCGCCTCTTTTTCCGACGCTCCGGCTCCAGTTCCTGGCCGCTCATTTTCTCGACGACGACGTGCGCGGGATGCTGATGAAACGCCTGTCGGCCAGCGTGCCCGCCGTCTCCATCCGCCGCCGCCTCGAAGGCGCCGGAGAAGCCGCCTCCCTGATGAAGATTCCGCTGGAGCTGCTGGCCCGTCAGGACGGGAAGGAACTGAGCGCCGATGAAATGAACGCGTTTCTTTACCTCTACGGATTCCAATCGCTCCTGGCCGATCAACCGCCGGAAGAGCGGCACCGGATGAAGGCCGAGATCCTGGGCAACGCCATCGAAGAGCTCGCCCCCGACCTGCGTTACACCGGAGGCGTGCGCCAACCCCTCGACAGCTGGACCGTCCGCGAGGGAATTATCGGCGCCGACGCCGCCCGCGAAAAGTTCCGGCACGCGGTCGTCTTATCGACTCCGGACAGCTCCCATCTCCTGCTCGACCGCGGCAATGCGCGCGTCGCGGAGCGTTTTTTGAAGACACGCGTTCCGGAAAGGGCGTTGAAGGACGTTTTCGGAAGCACGGTGGACTTGCCGGCGGGCGGCGCGGGCTACCGCCTCGTCTCTCCGGAGGAGTACGGAAACTGGTACGCCGAGCTGATCCGGCGCCTGGAACTTTTGTCCGAAAAGCCGACGCCGGCGTCGGACAGCGTCTTCTACGTCCTGACGGCCTCCGACCCCCGCGAGGCCGCGGAGCTGCGGCCGGAACTTTTGGGAATCCTTCTGGAGGACGCGGAAAACCGAAGCGTGACGCGCGAAACGCTTCTGGACCGGGTCGCCCTTTGGATGATGCACAACAGCGACCGCTTCCATCCGATGCGCACGTTCCGCGACCTGTCGAAACAGTGGAAAAAGCATCTGGGACCTGCTAGCCGGAGGCCATGAACAAAATCCTTCTTTCCGTTCTGACTTTCCTCACGCTGACCGCCGTCACCGCCCACGCCTACGACGGCCCCCGCTTCTTTCTCGAAGGCGACGGGACCCTCAAACTGGCCGCGGGCAAGTACGGCAAGGGGGGGACCTTCGTCTACCGCGACGCGAAGAACGGCTACGACCTTCCGACCTTGGACAAGATCAACTTAGCCTTCGGCATGAAGCCGGCGCCGGACGAGTTCATTCATCCACGCCTGATCGCCCTGCTCGATTACCTCCAGGACCAATTGAAGGGCGGGCCGATCACCATCGTCTCCGGCTACCGGAGCCCGACGTACAACGAGGGTTTGAGGAAAAAGGGAAAACTCGCGGCGAAGTCCAGCATGCACATCGAAGGGATGGCGGCGGACATCGACATGCAGGGCGTCGACGGCAAGACCTTGTGGGAATTCGTGCGCAGCCTCGACTGCTGCGGCGCGGGCTACTATCACGCCAAGGGCATCCACGTGGACGTCGGCCCCAGCCGCTTCTGGGACGAGACCTCCACCAAGGTGGAGCAGGACTTGGGCGCCCGGAACAAGCTCGTGATCGTGAGGACGAACTTCGATTATTTCGAGCCCAAGGACACGGTCTATATGACCTTCGCGCGCGTCAGCGATTACCCCATCGGCATCCGCCCGAACGTCCGCCTGGAAACGGTGAAGGGCAAGGAAGTGGCGAAAGCCACGATCGACAAGAAGGACCTGAAGGAAGAAAAGGGCTGCCTGATCCTGCCGAACCGGGCGTCGTTGCGCTCGGTGGAGTTCGACCTGCCCGAGAAGGTCAAGGCGGACGGCAAGCTCGCGGTCCGGGTCGATTTCTGCGAAAAACAGTTTCCGGAAATGCCGGACTCGATCCTCTCCAACCCCATTTCCGTTCGTTAGAGCCGGGTCTTTATTCCAAAATGATAATTAACGACGGCAAAGGGGTTCATTTTACCCCCTTCTGCTCCGGCAAAAATATGTCCATGTGTTCATTTTAAATCGGTTCTTAGAAAAACATTGCTCCATAATCGACTGGCACAATGATTGCTGATGCCTCGCATGCAGCAAACTTTTAAGTGGGGGGCATCATGATGAGCCATTCAAAGACAAAAGGGTTGTTCTTCCTTTCAATCGGAATGTTAGCAGCCGCGATCGTGTTGACGCCTCAAACCTCCTGGGCATCGCCGGAAAACCCCGGTTGCCTGGAGCGTTGCGGTGTTGAAGGAGAAAAATCGCTCCTCTGCCACCTTCCCAAAGGCAACCCACAAAATGCCCAGGAGCTTTGTATCGCCGATGCAGCGGTCGACGCGCACTTAAAGGGAGACGAAGGAGACCACTGCGGCGCCTGCGAGGTCCAGGGTGACGACGACGATCTTTGCCCGAACGACAGCGAAAAAACCGAACCCGGAATCTGCGGATGCGGGGTGGCGGATACCGACGGCGACGGCGACGGCACGCCCGACTGCAACGACCTGTGCTCCGATGACTCCGGCAAGACCGCTCCGGGCGCGTGCGGCTGCGGCGTCGCGGATACGGACGGCGACGAAGACGGAACGGCCGACTGTGTCGACGATTGCCCCGACAACTCCGGAAAGACCAACACGGGAATCTGCGGTTGCGACACCGCGGATGCCGACGCCGACAGCGACGGCACGCCCGACTGCAACGATCTGTGCCCGGAGAATCCCGACAAAATCGAGGAAGGGGTTTGCGGTTGCGGTCAGGCCGAGTCCGATTCGGACGGCGATGAGCTCCCGGATTGCGTCGACGCCTGCCCCTCGGATGCCGCCAAGACCGGTCCCGGCGCCTGCGGCTGCGGCGTCGCCGACACGGATTCCGACGGCGACGGAACCTCCGATTGCAACGACGATTGCGCCTCTGATCCCGCCAAGGTGAATCCGGGTGCCTGCGGCTGCGGAACCGCGGATACGAACTCCGACGGCGACGACTCTCCGGACTGCGCCGACAACTGCGACTCCGACCCCGCCAAGGTGAATCCCGGCATCTGCGGCTGCGGATTCAGCGACGCCGACGGCGACGGAAACGGCACGCCCGACTGCAACGACGCCACGTTGGCGGGTGGAGACGACGACGGGGGCGCGTCTGCGGGCAGAGCCGGCTTCCGCGTGTCCGGCGCGGGCTGCACGCTGATCCGAGACGACCGGTCCTCCTCCCTGCCGCCGGCGGCGATCGCCGCAATGCTGGCGACGGCCTCTCTGGCGATCGGAGCGTCCCGGCGACTCATCAAGGATTGAGTTCGCAAGACCGCGGCCATCACAACCAACAGAATCAAAAAGACGGCCTTCCCTTTTTGCGGCACCAACAACGCCTCCCGGACCGACCTCGCCACCATGACGCCCTCCTCGGCGTAGAGACCGAATGTTTTTTCATGAACCGTTTCCATTGGCCTAAGTTCGCTGGACATCAACCGGGGAGTCGCCTATTTTTGCTTTCCGTCGCAAGGAGACGCGCATGAACTCCGCATCGAGAACAATCGCGACCGTGGCCGTCATCCTGATCGCAGGCGGACTGTTCTGGACGTCCGTTTCCTGCAACAATAATACGACGGGCGGCGGCGGCACCACGGGAGGAACCGGCGGCACGCAACAGACGATCGCCGTCAATGGCTTCACCTTCGCGCCCGCCACATTAAGCGCCAAACCCGGCGAGGTCATCAAGGTCGTGAACAACGATACGACGACCCACACCGTCACCTCCGAAAGCGCCCCCAACGCCTTCGACGACAACGGCGATTTCGACACCAACGATTTGAACGGCGGCCAGGAGGGCTCGATCGCCATCCCCGCCGACGCGGTCGTGGGCGGCGACCTCTTCTACTATTGCGACGTCCACAAGTCCGACATGGATACGCCCAACGGGACGATCCACGTCGTGGCACCCTAATCTTCCGAGGAGAGAGACATGAGCTTCCGCAAAGAAAGCGATTCGATGGGCGAAGTGAAGATTCCGGAGGAGTTCCTCTACGGGGCCTCCACCCAGCGGGCCGTCGAGAATTTCGAAATCTCCAAACGCCGTTTCGACCGCCGTTTCGTCGAAGCCTTGGGGCTGATTAAGTGGGCCGCGGCCCTGGCGAACAGGGACCTGGGAAAGCTGGACGCCAAGCTCGCCGACAAGATCGCGGAGAAGGCCGCCGAAATCGCGGAAGGCAAACACGACAAACACTTCATCTTGGACATTTATCAGACCGGCTCGGGCACCTCGACCAACATGAACGCCAACGAGGTGATCGCGAACCTCGCCAATCCGGAACTGGGTGGAGCGATCGGATCGAAGAAACCGGTTCATCCCAACGACCACGTCAACATGGGCCAGTCCTCGAACGACGTCATCCCCACGGCGATCCACGTGGGCGCGGCCTTGGGCATCGCCCAGGGTTTGATTCCGAATTTGAAAAAGCTGGAAAAGTCGCTGAACGCCAAGGCCAAGCAATTCGCCGATATGG
>DASUFF010000126.1:0-12952 GCA_036274695.1 bacterium
ATCGAAAAAATAACCGGGGTGCACGAAGACGCCCGTCTCCTTCATGAGAGTCACGACGAAGTCCTCCTCCGCCATGTCGGTCTCGACGCCCGCCATCAGATAAAATCCGCCCGCCGGCTCCACGAAACGAATCCGCGGCGAGGTTTTCAGCAAATCGACCGCCGTCTTCCGCCGCCGACCCACTTCCGCGACGTAGTCGTTCAGAAACGCCCGTCCCTTCGCGAAAATCTCCGGCAGGGCTTTTTGGATGGGAATGTGCACGGACAAAAACGTGTCGGCCGTCGTCTCCAGCCGGTCGACGGCGGGCGCGACCAAGGATTCCTTTCCCGTCACCGCGATCCATCCCAGCTTCAAGGCGGGCAGGGCGAACATTTTCGAAATGCCGTTGAGCGTGAAGCAGAGGTCCGGCTTGGCGACGGCCATCGGCCTCGGAAATTTTCCCTCTCCGTAGAAGAATTCGGAAAACACCTCGTCGCAAATCAGGGGGAAGCCCTTGCGGTTGGCCCAATCCACGAGCGCGAGGGTCTCCGCTTCGGAGGCCACGTGTCCGGTCGGGTTGTTCGGAGAAATCAGGATGACAGCTTTGGTGCGATCGTCGGCCTTGGCCATCAGGTCTTCCAAATCCATCGACCATCGGCTCTCTTCCCTCAACGCGTAGTGCCTCAGCTCTACCCCCGCCATCGCGGCGATGTGGTCGAAGAGGGGATAGGCCGGATTGGGGGCGAGGACGTTGTCGCCTTGCCCGCACAGCAGGTTGAAGAGATAAAAGAACGACTCGCTCGTGCCGGCCGTTAGGAGGAGATGTTCGGGGTCCACCGCGGCGCCCTGTTCCCGGTAGTAGGCGGAGATCGCCGCCCGGGCCTCAGGCAATCCCTTGGAGTGCGGACGATAGTCCTGCCGGTCGAAATATCCCCGGTAGTTTTCCTCCAGAACCGCCCCCGGAAATGCGAACCCTTCGTCATTCGGATTCCCCGAAAAAAGCCGCAAAACAGGCCTGTTTTGGGCCACAAGCTCGCGATAGGTTTTTTCAATAATATTAATATCTTGGGTCATTTTTTCCGTCTCGTTTCACTTCTATATAGCAACTTTGCCTGTGAATCGACGACGCAATGTGCACTAGGTGCAGAAATCAGTCTTTTCGTGAGGAATCTTATGTCGAATGTCTCCAATGTCCAACTCTCCCTGATGGCGCTGACGGGCGCCGCCGCCCTCTCGGCCTCGATGACGCTCGGCATGCTGGGATGCGCCGGCGATGAGTTCACCACGGCTCCCGCGGGCGACGGCGGCGAAGGGGGAGGCTCCGTCGACGGCGGCATGGGCGGCGAGGGTGGAACTTCCGTCCTCGGCACTCAATATATCCCGAACGGGATCCGGCCGACGTTGGGGCAGAAGTTGTCGGCAATGCGCGCTCATCTCCAATGGTCCGCCCCATCAGCCACCCCCGAGGGGAAGACGTTTGACCATTATGACGTGTGTTGGGCCACGGGCACGGTGATGGACCTCGGCGGCGAATCCGAATGCCCCAATCCCGCAACGACACAGAAAACATATTCCGCGATAGCTTCCCTGACGGCGGGCACCCAATATTTCTGGAAAGTCCGCACCGGTTATACGGACGGAACGACCTCCTATTATTCATCAGCCCTGCCGTTCCGCACGGATTCTTCACTAATCGCGTGGTGGCCGTTCAACGGCAACATGAACGACGCCAGCGGATCCTCTCATACGGGTTCACTGAAGAACGGCGCCGCGTTCGCAACCGGCCTGCTCGAACAAGGCGTCAAAATGGACGGCATAGACGACAACGTCCAGATGGACGAGACGGATCCGTACAGCTTCGGCACGAATGATTTTGCCTTTTCGCTGTGGGTAAGGCCGGACGCCTCGTCCTTGTTTCAAACCTTTCTCGAAAAACGGACCTCATCCGACGGCTACGAGCTTTACCGTCGCCCCACCGGAAAATTGGCTTTCGCGGGCGCTGGATGTGGAGAAGTGCTGGCCGTAGACGGATTGGTCGACGGCGCGTGGAATCACATTGTCGTTTCCAGGTCGGCCGATAGCGTGCGCCTGTATGTCAACTCCCTCCTCGCTGGCATGGCCATGTGCGCGGATAATTTTAACACGACGGCGCATTTGACCTTCGGTTGCAATTCCCCGGAACGTGGTTGCACGACACCTCTCAAGGGTTTTGAGGACGAGCCCGCCGTAATCAATCGCGATTGGGATGAAAATGCCGTCATCAACGAGTACTGCGCCGTCCAAGTGCTTTCGGGAGCCGCGGTTCCCGGCGTCTGCCAGTAAACAAATGAACTTACCAAAAGGAATTTTATGATTACGCCCAATACGACCTCGAATCTTTTAATCGCATCAGTAACTTCTTTGGTGAGCGCGCCCTCCTCGATCGCCTCCGCGCCGGTCTTGCAGGCGGACCAAGGGCTCGGTTCGCAGAGCAGCGCCTTGCTCAGCCGTCTGGAAAATGGAGGACCGCCACGGCTGCAAAGCGCGTCGCCTCCCTGGACTCAAAGGATTCGGGGCGCCGTTTCGGGGTTCCTTCTTGGAGCTTTGGTTTTTTCAGGATGCACGTTCAATCCGGGCGGACTCGATCCGCTGGATGCCACGAGCGGCGGTGATTCAGGAACGATGGCGGACGGCGGCGACGGAGGCACGGGAGGGGACGGCGGAATGGACGCCGGCACCATGCCCACGGCGCCTTCGGTCCTGCGTCCCACGATGGCGCAAATGCTTCACCCAGGGCGGGCCTATCTTCGCTGGCAGGACGGAATCATCCCTTCGGGGCGGACGATTACGGATTACCAGTTATGCTTCACAAGTGGCGCTGCGACCACCATCGACGATGCGACCGAGTGCCCCGGAAATGCGATGATAGCCACTCCTTATTCGGCCTTAGAGTCGGACACTCCTGGCGCCACCTACCGTTTCAAGGTTCGTGCGCGTTTCGACGACGGAAGCTTTTCTCCCTACAGCGACGTAAGGACCTTCGTCACCGACGGTGGGCTAACGGGCCGCTGGAAATTGGATGGTAACGGAACTGATGCCACTGGATTAGGACACGGAGCCACACCGCAGAACGGCGCCGCCTTTGATCCTTCGGGCCGCGTCGGCCAGGCCCTTTCGTTGGCGGGCCTGGACGACCATGCCACCGTCAATGACGCACCGGCTTTCAACGTCGGCACCGGCGATTTCACCTGGGCGGCCTGGATCAATCCGGATCTTTCCGGCGTTTTCCAATCTTTAATTGAAAAAAGGACGTCCGCCAACGGCTTCGAAATCTACCGCCGTCCCACGGGTGGATTGGCATTCGCGGGCCATGCTTGCGGCGAAATCATCCTCGCCAACGGAATCGTCAACGGTGAATGGCACCGCGCCCTCGTGACACGTAGCGGGATGACGGTGAACGTCTTCATCGACGGGATTCTGGCCGGATCCGGAACGTGCGCAGACGATTTTAACAACACCGCTCACGTGGCCTTCGGCTGCAATTCTCCCGAACGCGGCTGCTCGACGCCGCTGCAAGGCCGGATGGACGAAATCCTCTCCCTCAATCTCTCAACGACCGCAGAAATGGCCGTAAACGACTTCTGCGCCGATGAAGCCGCCGCGGGCGTCTCACCTCCCGCCGTCTGCCAATAGGGCGCACCTAATCGTCCAAGAAACTGGACAGAAAACTATCGCGCGCGCCGTAACGAATTTCCGTTTCGGCCGACACCTGCGTTAGGAAATCATTCGGAGGTGTCCATGCTGCCCCTTCAGGGTTGGAATGCCGCCCTACGACCGATCGTCCTCGGGACGGCCGTGGCGACCGCGCCCGCGGGATGTTTCACCGAACCCTCTCCGATCCTTGCAGAATCCGACGAAAGCCGCGGCGGCGAGGAAACGGCCGTTTCGGAAATTTCAGGCGACGATTCCGGGGCGGAAACGACTACGACTTCGACGGGAACAAGCACCGGATCGGAAACCCTTTCCACCGAAGAGACCACGAGCCCGGGCGGGGAAATCCTCGGAGACGCCTTCCAGCCTCTCATTACCAAACCGTCTCCGGACCAGACCCTCGCCCCGACGCGCAGCCTTCTATTTTGGACGGACGGAATCGTACCCGAGGGGCGCACCGTAACAGGCTACGAACTATGCTGGACGACCGGCCGCTTGGGAGACATCGACGGTGATGAGGAATGCCCGAATGCGACCCCCATCGAAACGACTTTTCACGTCCTGGAACCTCTGGCGGCGGGAACCACGTACGCTTTCAAGGTTCGCACCCTTTATGATGAAGGTTTTTTTTCCGGGTACTCGGACGTCCGGCCCTTTCAGACTAACGCCCTGCTCCTGGGCTGGTGGCGAATGGACGGAAACGCATCGGATGCCAGCGGCGTAGGAAACGACGGCATTCTCCAGAACGGAGCAGGTTTCACGGAAGGAATCGCGGTCCAGAGCTTGGGGTGCGACGGTATTGATGACTACGCAAACCTGGGTAACGATCCGAGCCTGGACGCGCCGGGACCTCTCAGCATTTCAGCTTGGGTGTATACGGACGAAGCGGCCTTGAGTGCGGACACCGGCATTATCAACAAGGGGGATCTTCGCTATGCGCTGACCTACAATACCGACGGCGATATTTGGTTCTACATCGGTCAAGGAAACAACTTTCTCCACGCGCCCTTGAGTCCGGGCGCATGGCACCATGTCGCGGGAACTTTTGACGGAACGACAGAAGAGGGCGGTATGAAACTGTACGTGGACGGCAACCTTGTCGACAGCCGCGCGTCTTTGTTCGACGCGACGGGCGCCGTCGGAAGCCTTTGGATCGGCCGATACGACACTCAATATTTCAAAGGACGGATCGACGACGTCACCCTTCACGCCGCCGCCTTGGCCATGGAGGACGTCGGGAATGAATTCTGCTCCGTAAAGGGACTGACCGACACAAATCCCTTGCCCGACGTTTGTCTTCCCTGATATTAGTTAATTTAAAGCAACATTTAATATAAGACTTCGATAGTTATCATTATGATGATTTCCCCTTTATTTTCCTCCGGATCTGTCCGCGCGGCGGTCCTCGGACCAGCCTTGAGCACGTTGGCGGCGACCGGGTGTTCCTTTCACGCGGGCGTCAGCCCGACGGACGCAGGCACACCGGCGGGTCCGACGATCACGCAACCTGCGGCGGGGCAGGAACTGATCGCAGCCCGAACCTATCTGAGCTGGCAGGCCGGAGAGGTCCCGCTCGGACGAACGATCACGAATTACGAATTCTGTTCGACTTCAGACGACGCGATCCCGATCGATAATGCCTCCGAATGTCCCAGAAGCGCGGTCGTTCCCGGCCTCTTCACGTTCTTAGATACGCCTGTCGCCGGCGCCACGTACCGGTTCAAGGTGCGCGCACATCTGGACGACGGGAGTTCATCGGCCTATAGCGTCCTGGGTTATTTCTCCACGAGCAGCGCCCTAATCGCCCGGTGGAAGATGGATGACGTCGGCTCGGACACCACCGGCTCCGGACACGACGCCGTCCCCCGCAATGGCGCCGGCTTCGTACCAGGGGGACTGATCGGTCCGGCCCTTTCGCTGGCGGGCGGGGATGATCACGCCACAGTCGACGATGCACCCGTTTTGAATTTCGGCGTCAGAGATTTCGCCTGGGCGGCCTGGGTCAATCCGGACATTTCGGGCGTTTTCCAAACTTTCCTCGAAAAAGGAACGTCCACCAACGGTTTTGAAATCTATCGCCGGCCTTCGGGCGGACTCGCCTTCGCAGGCCACGCCTGCGGCGAAATCGTTCTCGTGAACGGAATCGTCGACGGCGAATGGCATCGCACCTTCATCTCACGCGCCAACGGGACAGTGAGCGTCTATATCGACGGCGTCCTGGCCGGATCCGGAATCTGCGCCGACGATTTCAACAACACCGCGCACCTGGCCTTAGGTTGCAACTCCCCTGAACGCGGCTGCTCGACGCCGCTACAAGGTCGGATGGACGAGATCTTGGCCCTCGGCACCGCTGTAATGCCGGAAATGGTGTTGAACGACTTCTGCGCCGACGAAACCGCCGCGGGGGTTGATCCCCTGCCCGCGGCGTGCCATCCGTAGAGGATGACCCACGCCCGCGCGGCGTTCCGCTACCGGGACTTCCGTTTCTTTCTCATCGCCCGCTTCCTGGCCCTGGCCGGTCATCAGATGATGATCGTCGCCCTGTCCCAGGCCGTCTACGAAGCCACGCACGATCCCATCCACTTGGGCTACATCGGGCTGACGTTCTTCATCCCGAAGATCGCCTTCACGCTCTGGGCAGGGCAGATCGCGGACCGCTACGCACGCAGAAACGTCATCGTCGCCTGCCGCTTCCTGCAAACGGCTCTGACCTTGGGGTTGATCGCCATCACCTTCGTAGGGCTGAAGCCCCTTTGGCTGTTTTACGCCGCCGTCTTCGCCCTGGGCACGGCCTACGCCTTCGACGGGCCGTCGTCCCAGTCCATCGTCACGCAGGTGGTTCCCGAGAAGGATTTTCACAACGCGGTGACCTGGAACTCCGCCAATTTCCAGGCGGCCTTCATCGCGGGCCCCGCCTTCGGTGGCTGGCTGTACGCGCTGCTGCACGGCGCGCCGGGCGTGTTGTGGATCGTCTTCGGGATGAGGGCGGTCTCGGCGGTCCTGATGACGAGAATTCAGCCGCGGACCGATCACATCGAATCCTCCGAGGTGAACGTCAAAACCCTGCTGGCGGGATTGAGCTACGTCTTCCGCAACCGGATCATCTTAGGCGCGATCTCGCTCGACCTCTTCGCCGTCCTGCTCGGAGGCGCCACGGCGCTCATGCCCGTCTTCGCCAACGACATCCTGAAGGTCGGCGCCTGGGGCTTGGGCTTCCTGCGCACGGCGCCCGCCGTGGGGGCGGCCATCGTCGCCGTGGCCCTGGCCTACATGCCCCCCATGCGGAAGGCCGGAAAAAAGATGTTCGCTTGCGTGGCCGTCTTCGGGCTGTCCACGGTCCTCTTCGGCCTGTCACGGAATTTTTATTTCTCCCTCGTCTGCCTGTTCTTTCTCGGCGCCGCCGACATGATCAGCGTCATCATCCGGCAGGTGGTGATCCAGGTGAAGACGCCGCCCTCAATGCGCGGGCGGGTCTCGGCGGTGAACCTGATCTTCATCGGGGCCTCCAATGAATTGGGCGAGTTCGAGTCGGGGCTCACGGCCTCTTGGTTCGGAACCGTCCCGGCGGTCGTCGTCGGGGGATTGGGCACGCTCGCCGTGGTGGCGCTCTACAGCTGGCGCTTCCCGGAGATACGGGAGTACGATCGATTGAAGACGGACGCCGAATCGGTTACAACGTCGGTGATGGAATCGGGAGAGGAGAAGAAAACCTCATGACGCCGAAAATCTTGGCCTTCGCCGGGAGCACGCGTGCCGGCTCCTACAACAAAATGCTAGTGACGCTCGCCGCCGAGGCCGTGAAGACGGCTGGCGGAGAAGCGACGCTGATCGACCTGCGGGATTTCCCGATGCCGCTCTACGACGGCGATCTGGAAGAGAAGGATGGATTGCCGCCGAACGCGGAGAAGCTCCGGGAAATCTTCATCGCGCATCAGGGGCTCTTGCTCTCCTGCCCCGAGTACAACAGTTCCATCTCCGGCGTCTTGAAAAACACGGTCGACTGGATGTCCCGCCCGAATCCGAAAAAGCCGAACGAGAAACCGCTGATTTGCTTTTCCGGAAAAATCGTTTCGCTCTTGAGCGCCTCGCCGGGCCTCCTCGGGGGATTGAGGGGATTGGTCACGGTGCGGTCGATCTTGGGCAACATTCAGGCCATTGTCCTACCGGAACAATTGGCCCTCTCCAAGGCCGACCAGGCCTTCGACGGCGAAGGGCGTCTAAAGGATCCCAAGCAACAGGCCGTGTTGGAGCGGATCGCAAAGACCTTGGTGGAGACCGTCGGAAAACTCGCCTAGTCAGTGATTCTATCGCCAGCCCGCAGAATTTCTTCAGGACCGTCCAATGTCTTTTTGTTGTAAATGGAGTTTCTGCCGACGGCATAGCAATAGATGGCTGATTCTACGAATTCGAATTTGAATCCTGAACCGATATTCTCGGTTTTCCTTTTCGATTTTGTAGTCACCAAAGCCGTTTTAAGCCCATGTTCGCCGCAAAAATAGAGAAGCGACTTGAGATCCATGGGACGTTCGACGAATCGGTCGCTCCATTTCACCTCCACGCACCAAGCCACTTTATCCTGAGGATTCAAGAAAACGATGTCCACCTCTCCCTTGCCGCCATTCCAACGCGCGTAATGGATCCGATTCGTCACTTCGGGAGAATGGAGCCATTGGCTGAAAATGGCCGTCTCCACCAAATTGCCTAGCGTTTGCGAATCTTCCGGATCCACGAGGTCGAACAGCGCGGAATACATGCACGGGTTCGTGAGATAAACTTTGAAGTAGTTCGTTCTTTGAAACATTTTTCCGGAGTCATCGATCCTTTTGACCGTTTTGATAAGAAACGCCGCCTCCAGATAATCGATGTATCGTTTGATGGTATTTTTAGCGATTCCAGAACCGCTTAAGGATTCGTAAGTCACTTCGTTGCCGGTCTGGTAGGCCAAGGCGCCGAATAGCTTGTTCAATTCCTGGACGTCGTGAATGCCGTACAGCGAGGGCAGGTCGCGCAACAGGACCTTATCGATAATGTCGCTCCTTAAATAGCGATCGGGCGCTTTTTGGATGTCCGGATTGAAAATGGCTTCGGGGAATCCGCCGTAATTGAGGTAATTGATGAATTCCCGATTCAAGCCGTCGATGTCCTTCGGTTCCGGCGGCGATCCGTATCCGCGGTCGTTCAGAAGGACATCCCTCAGATCGAGCAAGTCGAGGTATTCATAAAATGTCAGCGGCGGCAGCATGAAATCGGTGAATCGCCCCGCTCCCGACTCTCGGCTTTTCCTTTTAAGCGCGGCGGCGGCCGAACCGGAGGCGATGAACCGGGTCTGCGGATGATGATCGACGAGAACCTTCAGGTGAATGTCCCAATCACCGAGATACTGGACTTCGTCGAAAATAATGACGGTTCCTTCGATCTTTTTCCCTGGGAAAATTTCCAAATAAAGTTGAATCAGCTCATCGAGGGAGAGGCCGTGAAGCAAGGGAACGTCGAGCGAGACATAAAAGAAGTTCTTCGGATCCTCCCCCTGCCGAATGAATTCTTCGATAATCTGGTACAAAAGCACCGTCTTCCCGACACGGCGAGGCCCCATGAGAATTACGGCTCGGTTCACGGAGAATTTACTGACAAGAGGAAAGAGCAAATCGAAATAGCTCCTTTTTTTATACTTTCGAATGACATCATCGACTTGGCTGTTCTCCCAATGGGGGTTGAGAACTTTTAATTTTCTTTGAAGCTCTTCTCGCGAAATTTTTTTCATACAAACTATTGATTTAATTATATTAAATGGCTTAAATCAGTTTAAGATCATTGCTCTGATCTTAGTATGATCTAATCAATAGAAACTGTCCATAAGCAAATGATATTTATAGGTTTTACTGAAATTATATAAATAGGATCAGACTACTAATCTTAAAGAGGATTTAAACGCGAAGCCTCACGGAGATGACCGGAACCTTGTTCGGAACTTCCGTCGGCTTGCCCTGCTCGTACTCGTATTCCTCTTGAGACGCGTCGATGCCCGCCAGCACCGCGAAGGCCCGCGCGCGGCCGCCGAGTTTCAAATTCAGGAGAAGCTCCGGAATTTTTTCCAAACCGGCCCTCTGATAGAGATCGGCGTAGGCCTTCAATTCCGCCGCGCTCTGGCCTTCGGCCACCGCCGCCTCGAACTGCGGACGGCGCGTGTCGTACTCGGTTTGCAACAGTGTCTTGATGCCCTCGAGCTGCGCGCGCACCGCGAGCTCCTCCGGGTCCTGATCGGCCTCGATGAAATGCAAAATGCCTTCGAGGAAGGGGACGAAGTGCTTCACCTCGTTGAACATCTGCACGGCGGAGACGACGGTCAAGTTGTCGATCAAGGCCTGGGCCGGGGAGAACACGCGACCCCAGAATTTCCTAAAGGCCTTCCAGCGGAAGGGGACAAGACCGGCGGTGAAGAATTCTCCGAGCTGCTTCAACCGGCGCTTAAAGAATCCGCGGATGTGCGCGCCTTTGAGATCCGCGATCGTCTCCTTGGCGCGTTGGTAGCCGTGCTCCTTCTTAAACGCCGCGAGCTTTTCCTCCACGATCGGCATGAAGTCGAAGGTCAGGTCCTCGCGGTCCAGGCCCTGGTATTCGAGGTCGATCTTCAAGAGGGGGCGGCCGTCCGCGTCCTTGTCGACGGTCATCTTCTCGATCACCAGCGCGCGGCCGTCCTCGTCCAGTTTGGACTTGAGGTTGTGCGTGGGATCGAAATCGATCAGCGAGGGGACGATGAACTCCGTCAAGGGGGTCGTGCGCTCGAGCTTCAGGTACTCCGTCAGGTTCTTGATTTCCCGGATGTGCGTGTGGCCGCCGGAGAAGAGGACGACCTGCTCGCGGCTCAACAATTTCTTCAACAAGCCCTGCGCCTCGCAGGACGTGTCTCCCTTTAAGATGCGGACGGCGGAGAAATGCGAGCTCAGCTTGAAGCGCGCGTTCGGATTCTCTTTGAGCTTTTGCTCGATGAAATTTTCGACCAACCGGACTTGAAGGGCGGACACGCCCGGGATGACGGCGATGGGGCTGCCGTTGTCCAGGCTGTCCATACTGATGGTGTAAACGGGCACCTGCGTGCCGTCGTCCAGATGGAAACGCGCCTCTTCCACCGCCTGCACGTAGAAGGGCGTAACCTTCGAAGGCCGCTTGTCGGCCGGAAGATCGGCGGTGTCGTAATTGACCAGCGCCTCCCAATAACGCGTCTTGCCGTCCACGCCCTCCGTCGGCTTCCAGAACGTTTCGAACGTACGCGCGGAATTTTCCGGGGTGAAGGGGATTTCCGTCCGCGACGCGGCCGGCGTGTAACCGCGGCCGCTCGCCTTTTTGACGGAGGTGCTCACCGACGCGATCGGCGGCGGGTTCGGATGATGCCGGTGGAGGATGCGGTGCATGCCCTCGAAGGTCCCCTTGGGCGTCAGGAGATTGTCCGCGGAGCCGCAGGACTGGCAGATGTCCTCCTTCAAAGGATCGTGGCGGAAGATCCAGCGCGTGAGGAAGCGGTAGAGGCGGCTGCCCAAGCTCACCACACCGTAGGCGTTCGAACTCGAGTGGTTGCCGCGGTCGTAGCCGTCCACGGGGATTCCGTGCCGGTCGAGCACCGTTTCCAGGTGCGTCATCTCGTCCTTGCAGGGCGTGTCCGGAACGTCGCCCAGGATCTGCAGGCTCTGCGCTTGGTGAAAACGGCGGACGTGGTCGAGCAGGGTGTCGATGAAGAGGGGGGTCGTCGCCGTGCTGATGAGGTTGCGGTCGGCCGATTTGATCACCGCGTCGACGATGGGATTATCCACGCAGGAACGCGGGCCCAGGTGCTCCAATTGGGGATCGGAGAGGTAGAGCGTCGTGTGCATTTCGCCCTGCGTCATCGTCGCGGTGACGACGGAGGTCAGGGCGGCAGCGGGAGAAACAGGAGTGAGCATAGGTCCGTTTCGGAATCCGCCCCCGGGAGTTGCTAGCTTCCTGCTCCCTTCATCCTTCTTACTCGGTCCCCGCCGACCCGCCGGAGGCCGACAGCGAAGGGGCCTCGGGCAGGGGAATGACGACGGAGGGCAGCTGGTTGGGCACGTCCGTCGGCTCGGTCTTGAAGAAGAAGAAGCGACGTTTTTGGAATTCCTCCCGCGAGGCGCGGATGGACGCCAGGATGGCGAAGGCCCGCGCCGGGCTTCCCGGTCGCAAACTTAACAGGAGATCGGCCAGCCGGTAGGTGCGGGCCTTTAAGAAAAGATCGTTGTAGCGTTTCAATTCGCCGGGTCGCGTGCCGGCGGCCAGCGCCTTCTCGAAGGCGTCCTGCATCACGTAGGCGTTCTCCATCAGCGCCGTCCTCAAACCCAAGAGCTGCGCGCGGACGGCCTGCTGGCCGGGCTCTTCGTCCTTGCCGATGAACTTCGCCACCGACTCGATGAACGGGATCAAATGCCGCGCCTCGTTGAACTGATTGACGGTGGAGACGACGGTGAAGTTGTCGATGACGTATTGGGCGAAGGACAGGTCCTTCCAATATTGCCACCATTTCTTCGGCCGCACCGGCAATTGGAGGATGCCGTAGAGCGTAAATTCCCCCAAACGCTTTATGTGACTCTTGAGCCAGCCGAAGACGTGCTTGTTGCGGAGCTCCTTGGCCGTCTCCCGCGCGCGGTTGTATCCGTGCTTGGCGGTGAACGCCTCCAGCTCCTTCTCCACCGCCGGCGTCTTGCCGTCCGTCATGCCCTTCTCATCTAATCCCCGGTACTCCAGGTCGATGACGAAGCGCCGTCCGTGCGCATCCTCCTCGAAGCGGAGCTTCTCCACCACCAGCGCCCGGGCGTCGTGGAATTCGCCGTTATGCCGGTGCTTGTTGGGATGGTAATCGATGAGCGAGGGGACGTTGATCTCGGTGAGCGCCGTCTTCCGTCCGAGCTTGAGCGTTTCGTTCAAATCGGCCACCTCGCGCCGGTGCGTGTGGCCGTAGGAGAAGAGCATGACCTCCTCGCGGGCCAGGACCTTGCGGAAGGCCTCGCGCGCGCGCGCGCCCTTGCGGGCCCGCCACGGCATGGACCAGGGCACGGAGACCAATTCCTTGGCGGCGAAGTGGCTGCTGATCTTGAAACGCGCTCGGGGATTTTCGCGCAACATCCGGTCCATGAACGTCTCGATCAGCCTCACCTGGAACTCCGAAACGCCGCCGCCGACGGCCGCCAGCAGGTTCTTGTGGTCCAATCCGTCCAGGCTGACGGTATAGACGGGATATTCCGTCCCGTCGGCGGCGCGGAAACGCGCGGTCTCGGAGGCC
>DASUFF010000127.1:0-9228 GCA_036274695.1 bacterium
GACAGCCCAAAGTCGGCTTGCTAGGAATCGCGAGCCAATTCAAAAAAAGGGAGGAAACATCATGGCAAAAACACTCACGAAGTCGCAGGTGATCGGCGCGGTCGCGGATAAGTGCGAACTGCCGAAGAAGCAGATCAACAACGTCATCGAGCAGCTGGTGGCCTTGGCTTACAAAGAAGCCAAGAACAGCTTCACGATCCCGGGCCTGGGCAAACTGGTCCTGGTGAACCGCAAGGCGCGCATGGGCCGCAATCCCCAGACGGGCCAGCCGATCAAGATCCCGGCCAAGCGCGTTGTGAAGTTCCGCATCGCGAAGGCGGCCAAGGACTCGATCCTCGGCAAGCGCTAAAGATTTTTTCGCAATGGCAAATGGAAAAGGGCCCGTCGCAAGACGGGCCCTTTTTTTATGTCAAAAACGGGTTGTGCAGGCGCTCGAACCCGATCTTCGTCACCGGCCCGTGGCCCGGAACGACGAGGACTTCGTCTCCCAGGGGAATTAACTTTTTCTTAATCGAAGCGATCTCCTCCTCGAAGTCGCCCTTCCACAGATCGGTCCGGCCGACGCTGCCGGCGAAGAGGGTGTCGCCGGGGAACAGGACGCCGCTCGATTTCAGCTTGGGAAAAAAGAAGGCGCAAGAGCCGGGGGTGTGTCCGGGCGTATGGATCGTCACGCCTTCGAGTTTTCCCGCCTTGATCGCATAACCGTCCACCAAAAACTCGTCCGGCGGCACCGGCGTCATCGCCTTTTCCGGCGGAAGGCGCAGAAAGCGCGCCTGCTCCTTCATGTCTTCATAGAGAAACAGGTCGTCCTTGTGGAGCATCACGCGTCCGTTCGTCTTTTCCTGGAGGCGCGTCGTGCCGCCGATGTGGTCGATGTGGCTGTGCGTGTGCACGATGGACGTCACTTTCAGCCCGTAGCCTTCGATGCGAGCCAGGAGCTTGGAGGATTCGTCTCCGGGGTCGATGACGATGGCCTCCTTGGTTTCCGGATCGCCCAAAAGGATGCAATTGCATTGGAACGGCCCGACCGGGATGACTTCCAGGATTTCCATTATTTCAACTCCTCCGGCACGAGACCGCAGCCGAACCAGCCGTGGAGGTTGGCGGCTCCGTAGGGCACGTTGGTGAGATTCGGCGGGGCCGGGAGGCCGTTCGGGCCCTTGGGTTCGGGCGGCGGAAGGGGGATCGGACGCGATTCTGGCGCGGCCGCGATCTGCGATTCGGGGAAGGCGGCGCGCGTTTCGGGCGCGGGCTGCGATTCCGGGTTGAGGGAGATGTTTTTCAAAATCTGCGCAGGCGCCTGATCGGTCAACGGCACGGAAACGTCGCCTTCGAGTGCGATTTTCGTCCATGTCACGGTTTGTTTATCCCGCTGGATGACGATGTCGTAGGTGCCGGACGGAAACGCGATCGGCGTCCCGATCACCCCCCGCGCGACCGGCTTGGTGCGGACGTCCACCGGGAAGATTTGAACGAGGGAGCTAACCGGGGGCGGCGCCCACGGTGGGTCGACGATGCGGAAGGTGGCCCTCTGAAAGTCGAAGGCGAAGGCGATCTCTTTTTTGCCGCTCACCGCCTGATTGGTCTGCCACTGCTCGACGGTCAGGCCCTGGTCGTCGAAGACGCAGCCGACGTCGTAGAGCCCTTCGGCGATGCGGCCGGTCTCCTCGGGTTGGAGCCGCGCCGTCATCTCCGCGCGCTGGCCCGCCGGGTACACGGCGCATCCCGCGGCCTGGGAGGGTTGGCCCAGGCGCGTGACGTGGACGACCAGCTCGGCGGCGACGACGTTCATCTCGATGCTTTGATCGACCTCGCCGCGCAATTCCTGTTTCGTCAGCCAGATTTCCTTTTTCACGGTGCCGTCCCGGTAGACGGCCTTGACGTCGTAGGTCCCCGCCGGCAGGTGGGCCGCGTAGCCGGAGTCCGCGTGGCCGATCTCCTTGGTCTTCTGGCCGACCGGGTAGATGTAATAGGTTCCCTTTCCCCCGGCGTCGACGCCGCCGTTGGTGACGGTGAAGCGCACCGTGGTCTGCTCGATCTCCATCGGCATGGATTCGGTTTCCTGGGCCCGCGCGGGGAGCGCGGCTAATGCCGCCAGAAGGAGCGGGAGCACGAACAAGCTATTCAATGGGACTTTCAACGGGGCCGCCTCTTCTATTCTAACTTGGGTAATTGCACGCCCACGCCGTTCACCGAGCACAGGCAATAGTTGAAAGGGGTGTCCAAATAAACGACGTCGACGGCCTTTTTTCCTTCTTTGGCCGCGTTGACCAAAGACGCGGCGATTTCGTTGGAACAGAGCAGATGCCGTGCCGTGTTGTCCACGAGGAGATTGACCTCGCGTTCCCCCTGTTTTCCGATCGCTTCATTGCAATAACCCCGGTCCGCGAAATCCCACTGCATCGATTCCACGCGCTTCGAACGTCCATAGCATTCCGGCGTTTCGGCGCACACCAAACGCCGGTTCAGCCGGGATTGAACGATAAAGTATCCGAAAACTCCGATGACCGCCGCGAGTCCCACCCCGCCCAGCGCCCGCGTCGTTCCGGCGGGGAGGCTTAAGCTCGCGAAGGCCGAGGCGGCGGGGCCGCCGACGATCAGGCACGGAGCCACCCGAAAGGTGAACGAACCGAGCCAGGATCCCCAATACATGTAATTGACGATGCCCCAGCCGAAGCCGATGAGCGTTCCCACCGTCAAGGAAAGGAAAAAGGCCACGAACGGGCGCCGCAGGTATTTTTTGAAAAGAATTCCGGCCAGGGAGGCCAAGATGAGGGACGGAACCGACAACACCACCAGTCTGAGAAGGTCGTTCTTTCCGAAGCCCCCTTGACCGGCCGCGTACGCCAACGCGACGAGCACCATCGCCAGGACTCCGATCGCCGTTCCGGAGGCAAGTGACCACCAAGACATTCGCCCAGAGGATTTTTCCATTCGTCGTTTCTCCTGTAGTGCGCGAGAATATTCCATCGCCGAATGGAAATCGAGAAGGATCGCGCCCGCTAATTCTTAAAACGTCGGGATGGCCGGGAAATCCGCCGGGAGGTTTAAGGTGGGATCGGTGGAGGTCTTCACGTCGATGAACGGAACCTCGCCGACGCTGATGCCCAGGTCTTCGCAGGTCAGCTCCTCGACCCCGATGGCGGTCGAAAGCTGCGCGCATTCGTCGGTGAAATTCTCCATGTCCGGCGGCTCCGCCGTGAGGTCCAGGGGCTCGGACTGCAGATTGTTCTGCAGCGTGCCGCTCCAGAAGTCCGCGTCTTCCCGGAATTGGGCGATGTATTGGATGGCGTGATCCGGATCCGTGGCGCCGACGGGGACCTCCTGGCTGCCGGTGAACCTCAAGGTCTTGAGCACCTGCGATGCGTTCGTCGCGCCTTGGAGGCCCTTTTGCGCGGTGCTGATCAGATTGACGGTCGCCCTCGTCGTGGTGGTTTCGGTCGCCTTGCCGGTGGGCACGTTGAAGAGGTCGGTGGTCTTGTCGAAGGGACGGGCCGCGTTGCGGTGCACGTAGACCGCCCCGGTGTTGATGATCGAGCTTTCGTCTTCCAGACGGATGCTGAAGGCGCCGTTGCCGGCGTTGGTCTCGTCCTCCGGCGTGGCGGGGTCGTCCTTGACGGCCAGTCGGGTCATGAAGCCCGCCGCCAGGGGAATGTAGGCGTCGTCGCTGTCGAAGGACGGATTGCTCCAGATCCGGTAGCACACGGGCTTCAAGTCTTCTTCCGGCGCTTCGGTCGGGCAGGCCGTGTCGCAGCCTGTGGGGCAGGTGCAGCCCGTGCAGGCCTCCGTCTTGCCCGGGAAATTGAATTCGGCGAAGTCGATCTTGATGGCGTCCCCGAAGAAGGTGTCGGGAGCTCGTCCCGTCACCTCGAAGGTGCGCGTCACGGGATTGATCGGAATTTCGAGCTTGTTCAATTCGTCCAGAAAGAGTTGCACGGCGTCGTTGGCCCGGCCGTTGACGTCGAAGCCGAACTGGATGGCATCGAAGAACTCGCCCCCGATCGGTACCAGGGGCCGGACTAAGTTAAGCGACGCCGTCTCCTCGGACGGCTCTCCGAACTCGATGTTGACGCTTTGCGGGAAGGTCAGGGCCGACGGCAGCTCGGCCGGCGGCGCGGGAGGCGCCGCGGGACTGGGAGTCGTCAGGCCGCAGGACGCGGGCTGGAAGAGGGCCAAGGTCAGGGCCGTCGCCGCGAACGCGATTCCGCCTACGATTTTTTTAAACAAGTCGCTCATCACGGCGCCGTCTCCTGGACGCAGCATCCGGCCTGGCACGTGGTTTCCAAGCCCACCAAGCCGCTTCCGATCAATTGATCGCAGACCAGCTGTCCGTGAGTCTGGCAATCGAAACCGAGGAACGTCGAATTGCCCAAGGGATCGGTCAAAGAAGGGCAGCGCGGCGTCGCGCACGCTCTCGCCTGAAAGACGAGCGTGCAAAGGTCCGAGGGGTCGGATCCGCAGGAGTCGCCGCACAGGTCGAAGGGTTCTCCGAATCCCGGAAATTCGCAGCAGCCGTTATCGGTGTCGCAAACATGGCCGAAGGGATCGCAGCTGTCCTCCGCCGAGACGCCCGTCTCCCCATTGAAGTCGGCCGCGTCGTTGCAGGTCAGGGAGATGAATGGCGTCTTCAGACAGGGCTGGCAGCATCCGTGGACGCAGCCTAAGCCCTCGCCGCAATCGTCGGGGGTGTCGCACAGGGGAACGCCCTCGGCGCAGATATGGATGCAGGCGTCCCCTTGTCCGTCGCCGTCGGCGTCTTCCTGACCGCCATTGGCGGTCACCGGGCAGTTGTCGCAGAGGTCGCCGACGCCGTCGCCGTCCGTGTCCGACTGGGAGGGGTTGGGGGTGGAGGCGCAATTGTCCGATGCGTCGTCCACCAAGTCCTTGTCGGCGTCGTTGAAACAGGTCGCCGAGCTTTCATCCGAGATGCAGACGAAGTCGTCGCCGCGGGAATGGGAGGTTAGGTCCAGAACGGTCGAGTCGATGGAAAGCGCCGCTTGCAGGTCCTCGATCACCAAGCCGTTCAGCTTCAAAGGATCGGGAACGAAGCTGGACGCGGTGAGGGAAACCGTCGCGCTCCCATCGGACGCGGCGCAAGACGGGGACGTCACGGTTTCCGTCACGTTGAGCCCCCCCTCCAAGACCTTCTTGGGGGCGAGTTGGAATTCATGGAAGCGTAG
The DNA here is from genome assembly GCA_036274695.1 of bacterium. Taxonomy (GTDB): domain Bacteria; phylum UBA10199; class UBA10199; order JACPAL01; genus DASUFF01. The sequence goes on from DASUFF010000127.1 coordinate 5,181, forward strand.
CAGGCCGTCGAAGCGGTAGACGCAGCCGGATTCGGTGGTTTCCGCCGCGCACCCGCCCTGGATGATCAAATGGTCGTCGTCGATACTGGACGAAATGACGGAGGGGCAGAGCTCTCCCAAGCCGGTGTCTTCGGATTTCGGGGCGGATTTCAGGGCGATTTGGAGTCCGGCCGGCGAGGGGAAGAGATTGGTCGCCTGCAGGACGGTTTTCGAAACGGTGGAAGCGGTCAAGACGGCGTCCGACGAGGCGGACGCGGCCGCCTCTTGCGGAGTCGTTGAAGGGCTTTTCGCGCCGGAACCGCAACCGAAACAACAGGCCGTGGCCACAGCCGTCAGCGCCCAGGAGGCGCCTTTCCATCGCATGTCTGATCCCTCATGCCGGGACAACGGAAGGGGCGGGCCTTAGCGACCCGTCCCTTCCGAAAGAGAACCGGCTCAGTTGCTCACTTCGACCTTGCAGTCCGCATCGCAGCCGTCCCCGCCCTCTTTGTTCCCGTCGTCGCACTGCTCGAAGGTGCCGCACACCGAATCGATCGCCCCGTTTCCGCACGAGCAGACCGATTTGCAGAAGGCGTCCACATCGCAGGCATGTCCGCAACAGGCGAGGTCCGTTCGGCCGGCAAAGGTGGCGGCGCAGACGCCGGGGCAGGCATCATCCGCGACGGCCGCGCGATCCAGGGCCATCAGGGCGGAGAGAGCGAAGACGCCGGCGGCAACTATTTTGATTTTGCTTAGGAGTGCTGTCTTCATAATAGTCTCTCCGTGTTAATAAATCCCATTGCCCCGTATCGAATCGGCAGTAATCGGATCATTCTCCGGTGTCTCCGGATCGTCAGGAGCTGCGGCTCGCGGAAACAAGCAACCGATGGTGGAGTTCGTGCAGCAACCCATGCTCGCCAGGCATTGATTTCCGGCGCTCCATTGTATCGGTTTCGTTTCTCGGCAACCCTTGGAGCAGACCGTCGTGGAGGTCGAGCCGCCCGGAGGAGGCGGGAGCGTGAAGCAGAAGTCCCTCGAATAGGTGCATCCGATCGGGTTGTCCATTGGGACCGCCGTATTCGCTCCGGCAAATCCTGTGAAATTCGGGAAAAGCGCCCTGAAGATGGCTTGAAGGGCCGCGGTAAACTTCGGTATCACGGTGGCCTGTAAATTCACCGGACCGGGAGCGTAGTAGCCTCTGATCGCCGGCACGACGGCATCGCCCGGTTGGATATTGAGGTCTTTATTCACCGTTGCGCGCAGGCTAAACAAATCGTCCGAATCGACGCCCCGGTATTTGACCGTAGGCAGGGTCGGTGAGTCCGCACCAGGGAGAGGCTCCTCCCTCATGCAATTCTCATCGCAGCCGTCGCCGTTCCTGTGGTTCCCGTCGTCGCATTCCTCGGGATTGCCGCAGTCTTCATCGAGGACGCCGTCGCCGCAGCTTTCATGTTGAGGCGGCGCTTGCTCCGTTTCGCAGGTGTTGGAGCATCCGTCTCCATTGTCGGAGTTCCCATCATCGCATTGCTCGCAATAAGGAAAGTCCCCATTGAGCTGTCCGTCGCCGCAGCCGCAGACCATGTCGCAGTATTCGCGGCCGTCGCAAGGCTTGCCGCCGCAACAGGTGAGATCCGTGTCGTTGGCGTGTTGATCGAAGCAGACGGTGAAGCAGCTGGCGGCTTGCGCCTGGGCGGCTTGCTGATAACCGAAAAATCCTATGATTGCAAAAAGGGCCGCTAAAAACAGCCTCCTAAAGAGTGATTCCCTCATAACACCTCCTCGATGGCGACAGCGGGCCGGGCTCCTCTCGAGAGGGGCGGACTCGTCATCCCCTGATTGATGAAGATCACCATCCCTTTAGTCGCTCCCTCACCGGAACCGCGTTTCCGTCGCCACCCCCTCTCTCCCTGTTGGTTTAAGGATTTAGAGGAGTGAGGAAAGAGATGTTGAAAATGAATATGGAGCGATTTTGATCCCCTGTTCTGAAATGTCAATAACTTATTATAAGCACCCGGATATTGTTGAAAAATTATATTATATTATCAAAATGATATAAAATAAATCATTGAAGTGACCCGTTTAGGCGCGGATACTACGTCGATGAACAAAGCAATTTTTATCCTTCTGACGGCCGCCTTCGTTTCTTTTGCGGGCATCCAGTCTCTCTGGGCGGATGATGTCTGCGGCGATTCCAACATTACCGGTATCGAGACCTGCGACGACGGGAATACGGACGATTGCGACGGTTGCAGCAGTTTCTGTCAACTCGAGTGCGGCGATGGTTTTGTTACCTGCAGCGAAGTCTGTGACGACTTCGGCACATTCGACGGCGACGGTTGCTCCGCGGACTGTTCCACGCTCGAGCCCGGCTGGACCTGCTTCGAATTCGATCCCGGCCCGCCTCCCTTTTTCACCTTCTGTATCTCGAATTGCGGCGACGGCCTGGTGGTGGGCTTCGAGAGTTGCGACGAGGGGAACTACACGAACGGCGATGGCTGCGACGACGATCCGTTCAACGGCGGCAACTGCACGCCCACCGGTTGCGGCAACGGCGTCATCACCGCTGGAGAGGCCTGCGACGACTTCAATCCTTTCGACGGCGATGGATGCTCCGCCGACTGTTCCACCGTCGAGCCCGGCTGGACTTGCGACGAAAGCTTCGGCTTCAGCTTCTGCACCACGATTTGCGGCGACGGGCTCTTGCTCGGGGGCGAACAATGCGAGGACGGCAACGGCGTCAACGGCGACGGCTGCGACGACGACGTCAACGACCCGCTGACTCCCGGCAACTGCACCTTCACCGCCTGCGGCAATTCGGTCCAGTCGCCGGACGAGGAATGCGACGACGGCAAGCAGTGCAGCGACGGCACCCAATGCAACACCGACGATGACTGCCTTTTCATCGACGGAAGCCCGTGCACGACCCACGACGCCGACGACATGTTCGACTTCTGCGACTCGAATTGCACCGCTCCCGCCTGCGGCAACGGGATCATCAACCATATCGACGACGATTTCATGACCTTGCTCGAGGATTGCGACGACGGCAACACGGTGAACGGCGACGGCTGCGACGGTAACTGCACGGTCACGGCCTGCGGCAACGGCATCTTGACCGAAGGCGAGATCTGCGACGACGGCAATACGGAGAACGACGACGGTTGCAGCGCCGACTGCAAGCCGGAGTGCGGCGACGGCGTGCAGGGCGCGAACGAAGAGTGCGACGACGGCGGCGTCAAGTCCGGCGACGGCTGTTCGAGCGTCTGCACCCTCGAAGGGCCGGCGAACGTTTGCGGCAACGGCATCCGGGACGCGGGAGAGGAATGCGACGACGGCAACACGGAGAGCGGCGACGGCTGCGACGCCGATTGCACCGACTCGAGTTTCGAATCCGCCAATCCGGTCTTGACCTTCGGAAGCCTGACCGTAGGCGACAGCGTGGTCGTCAACGCGCCCGACCCGCGAAGCGCTTCGGCGTCGCTGGCGGTCAAGGCGGCCGTTCTGCCCTCGAACTGTTCCTGCTCCTGGGCGGTGTCTCCGCTGGCTCTCGGGCATTTCTCGAGCGCGGCCGATTGCCAGACGCAACTGACGCTGGACCACGAAGGGGACGGAAACCTCTCCGTGGCGGCGGATTGCGGGGCGGACGGATCGGGAACTTTCCTTCAGAACATCGTCGTTCAGCCGCGTCCCGTCGAGGACAGCGGCGGCTGCGGATTGATTCCTTCGAACTAATGCAACCCCGTCCCCACCATCAGGCGGTTGGGATCCACGCCCAAATCGGCTAGGACCTTGTTCCAAATTTTGTCCGGCGATTTTTGAAAGACGTACTTCGATTCCGCCTGGGCCGTGATCCACGCGCCTTCCACCATCTCCTTCTCCAATTGCCCCGCGCCCCAGCCGGCGTAGCCTAGAAAGAGTCGGAAAGGGAGCGAGCCCCGCTCCATCAAATCCTCGAGGGCGACGGTGCCGGTGCTGACGTAGAGGCCCGGCACGACGATCTGCTTTTCTTCGACCGCGGCGTCCGCGTGCAGGATCCACCCGCGCTCGGCCTGGACGGGGCCGCCGCGGA
>DASUFF010000128.1:0-13204 GCA_036274695.1 bacterium
CTCGAAACCCGAATCGGCGGCGACGCCGGCGATCCCATCGTCGTGCGCGAGCCCAAGTCCGAGCAGACCAAACGCTTCCGCGAGTTGGCGAAGGCGGTGGCGGCGCATCAGAGCGTTCAGAATTTCTCGAAGGATCTGGAACTGCCGTCCCTGCAGTGATCGGAACGGGGGACCCCGGTTCGTTAATGCCTTCTAACATCCTCGAAGGCGCAGCTCGATAACTAATTAATATTATTATACTTTTTAGTGGCATTGTCGTTGCTATTGGTAAGGGGATGCGCCCCCTCCACGTCACGACGTCCCTTGCGACTCCTCGCGAGGCCGAGACGCGCCTTCCGCCGGATCATCACCTGACGATCCCGGCCCCGGTCGATCGCCGCGATTCCGTCGATGCCGTTTCCGGGGCCGGGCTTCGTTCTTCCGATATCGCCGTCTTTTTCTCCGATCAGGGTGCACGGGCCAAGGACATCACCGAGCGTTCGGCCTCGTTGTCTTCGGAAGGTGATATACCGGAGCTCCTCCACACGGAAAGCGGCTCCGCAATGGACGATTTGTCGCGGCAGATCGGCGATTACATCGGCGAGATGAAACGGACGCACCCGGAGATGTTCCAAAACTCCGGCGGATCGGACGTGCTCGGCGATTGGATGACGGGCGAGATGACCCGTGAGACGGAGGAAGAGAAGAAAAAATTTCTGGAACTTCTGGCGCTGGCGAAAGATCCGAGCAGCGTCATCCTGGCCATCACCAAAAAGCACGCCGACGAATCCTTGCAGAAGGTGGGCAAGCTGATGGCGGCTTATAAAGAAAAAACGGAATCTTTGGATCACCTCCAGGCCGAGATGGATCTGAAACAGGTCCACGGAGACTTGAGCCAGGCCGACTTGGCGCGGTTCAACATGAAGTTCGGCACGACCCAGAGCGACACGATGAACCTCTTCCAGGTCGTGCAGAAGGAAATGAACAACTACGAGCGCGTGATGGACGGCGGCCAGTCGATGTACAAGGCGGACAATGCCGACGAAACGATGATTCAGAACATGAGGGGATAGCGACTTACGAGACCGTGCCCTCGATGAGGCTGACGGGCGACGCGGTCGGGACGATCGCCGTCGTCTTGAATCCGGCCTGCGTCAGAAGGTTGCGATACTCGGATTCGGTGCGTTCGACGCCGCCGATCAGCATCATCTCCAAATCCACCATTTTTCCGAAAGAAGGCTCGTTGCCGGGCGGGATGATCATTTCGATGGTCAGAAGCTTGGCGCCCGGGGACATCGCGCGTTTGATGTTTTGCAGGATGGCCAGCGCTTCCTTGTCGTTGAAGTCGTGGAGGATGTGCTTCAAGAGATAGAGATCGCCCCCCGTCGGCACCGTCTGGAAAAAACTCCCGCCGACGATGTCGATGCGGCCGATCAAGCCTTCTTTCTCGATCGCCTCCTTCGCGGTGTCGACGACGTGCGGCATATCGAAGAGGACGCCGCCCGCCTGCTTGTTTTGTTGGAGGAGGGGACGGAGCAGGCTCCCGTTGCCGCCGGCGACGTCGACGATCTTTTTCGCCTTCGAAAAATCGTAGGCCGCCAAAATGGCGCCGATCTCCGAGGAGGAAATGCTGGCCATCGCGTGGTTGAACAGTCCGGCGACCTCCGGACGTTGCGAAAACCACTCGAACGGGCGGATGCCGTGGACGTGATCGAACGCGGGTTTTCCCGTCTGCGCGCCGTAGAGCAGGTCTCCCCAAATCTTCCAGTGCCAGTCCGATCCCATCATCGTGGCCCACGCGCGCATCGATTGCGGCGAGTCGGTTCTCAAGCATTCCGCCATGGGCGTGAGGCCGAACGTCCCATGCGACGTCTCGGCGAAGACGCCGAAACTGGCTAGGAGGCGCAGGATGCGTTTCAGCGACGCCGGGTCCGATTTGCTCGCCCGGCCCAAATCGTCGCAGCTTTTCGGTCCGTCCTTCATCAGGTCCGCGACGCCCAACGCGGCGGCCACGTACAGCGCCTGAGTGATCCACACGCCCGTGGTGAGTTGCAGCAGGGCGATTTGAGGGGGCAGTTCGGGGGATTTCGGGTTAGGCATGATGTTCCTCCTCGCGTACCTGTTTTTCGGAACGGACGAATCAGCAAACGGCCCGATCGGCGCCCGGCGGGGGCACTTTGGATCTCAGAACGTGCCAAACGAACTGGGGCTGAAAGATCGCGGAGGCCGGCTTGATCATCGTCATCACTTGCAGAAAGCGGCGATGAACGTGCGGATCGCAAGATCCCAGCTCATGAATTTTTCGGAAATACCGGTTGAGCAATTTGGCCTTGAGGGACGTCTCTTCGGCCGCGGCATACCGGAAATCCTCGCTGGCCGCGATCATCCAGGCGGTTTCGACGGCCTTATGAGACATTTTCCGGAAACGCTGCACCATATCGTCCAGGTTCCAAACGCCCTTGCGGTGCCGATCGAGGCAGTTCTCCAGAAGAGAGACGGCCAGTGCGCTCGTAGTCATTCCCTGGCCGTAAATCGGATTGAAGCTGCACAAGGCGTCTCCCAGGACGATCAATCCCGCCGGAAATCTGGTGAGATCCTCGTAATGGTGCCGAAGATCGAAAGGAAATTTGTGAGTCGCTATGGAAGTCAACGGCTCCGCATTTTTTATCGCATCGTACAAAGCGGTCGTCGAGAGATTGCGGGCGAATTCGAGATAACCTTCGTCGCTGCTGGGAGGATGGTCGCCGACCCAGCCGACCAGGGTCACCATCCATCGGTTTCCTTCGACCGGAAAGATGCAGCCCAGCCTTTTTTCGCCCGGAGGCGTGGGGTAGACCAGCAGCACCTTCCATCCGGTGGGTTCGGCGGGTCTTCGGTAGACGCGCGTGGCGTAGCCTACGTTCACCTTGATGACGGACTCGCGCGGTTTTTGATAGCCCAGCTCTTCCAGCCATAGCGGAGTCCGGGAGCCGCGGCCGCCCGCGTCGACGATGAGGTCCGCCGTCCAATCCTCGTTTCCGTCCCTGCGGATTGCCACGCCGGTGACGCGGCTTTGGTCCGGCGTCGTCAGGAAACGAAGAACTTCGCATCGATCTGTCACGTTGATATTTGGGATGTCCGCGAGCCTTTTGCGGATGTGCCAGTCGAGAAAGGGGCGGCTGAGCGTGTACATGCCGACGCCGCTGTCGAATTTCATCTTGTCCCGGCCGAAGTAGCGCCAGGACATGTCGTTAGCGAGGTCGACGAACTCGGCTCCTTCCCGTCTCAGCGTTTGAAAGAGGCCGGGAAAGAGCCTTTCCATGATCTGGTCGCCCTTGGCCAGTATGCTGTGCACATGACGCCCTTGCGGCACCCCCTTGCGCGCATCCGGCCCGTCGGGCAGCTCGTCCCGGTCGATCACCGTGACGCGCTCGAAGTGGTCGGAGAGCACGCGCGCGGATAAAAGCCCCGCCATGCTGGCTCCGATAACGATCGCGTGTCGCCCGCCCGAAGCCGTTCGAGGCGCGTCCTGATCCTGTGGCATGGAGTCGACCCCCCGAGTGAAAGGAAATGGTAACAAAATCGGGAGGTGCCTACACTAATTTTTCGTCAAAAATAGGCGGTAAAACGGCGCCCATCGCGATTTGGATGAAAATCCGCCATGGGTAAAATCGGCGCCGGAAATTCTCTTTGGCAATTTCCTGAATCAGTAAATTTTTCGGACGTTGAACCGAACGGGCGTCGGGGCGGGGGATCGATAAAGTTCCAGACCGAGGGGGTCTTTGTCGCTTTTGGCCGTCCACTTGTTGCTAAGGGTTCGATTATAGAGAGATTGGAAAAGGCGGTCCAACTCGTTGGTGTTGTCCCCCGGGACAAACAGAATGATGACGCTGGCCAGAAAGGGGAGATCCGCCGGTTGAACGTTCAAGTGATAAGCGCAAATCGAACGGTCGGACCTTTCGGGGGAAGGGAGAAGAGTGAACGAGCTGTTGTTCATCTTCATCTCTTTCAATCCGAGTTTTTTCGTGTCTTCGGCCGAAGCCTTTTGGTCGCCCCTAAGATTCCACTCCATTTGGAGCGCTCCGCCGTTGATCTGGCGATAGTCGACGGAGAAACGGCCATGGAAAAGAGGCCTTGAAGTCTGAAAGCGGCTGAGGATGTTTTCGAGATGAAGGCTTCTGTGGGTTCTGAAGCGTCTGCGCATGGCCAGTGGATCGCCGGCGTCCGGATCTTCGCTTTTGAACATCATGACTCGCGGCATCCAGTCTTGAAGGCCGTTCACGTCCAGCAAGGTATCGAAGACTTGGTCGGGGGTCGCCGGCAATTCGCATAGACCGTAAACGCAGGGAATTTTTTCTCCCGCGACGTTTTGTGTCCAAGCCAGGACACTTCCGCTTTTAAGGAACTCGCTAAATGAGCTGTGGCGGGCCACTTGAGCGATGGCAGCCGCATCGGTGGGTGCTCTGTGGCCGGGAAACAAAGTTTGCGCGAGAGTTTGAGCGTTCGGCGTCCCCTCCTTCGAGAGAGAGCTTCCTCCGGATATCGATTCACCGTTCCAGGCGAAGACGCCATGCCGCATCTCCATCGGGTCCATCATATGGAACTGATCCATGCCGCCGTGGACGCCGAATTCGGCGGTGCCCATATGGATGGCGGACTCGGTGTGAAGCATGGATGAGAAGGGGCTGACGCCTGGAATGAACATGTATGATCTCCTGTTGAAACAAAAATTGCGACGACAATCGGCGCACTTTTATCACGGCGCTCTTCGAGGGATAAGTAGAAAAGTTGCTAGAGGAAAATTTTTTGGAAGCGGATTTCCCAGTCTTTTTGGCACCGAAGCTTGAGCGATTCGGGAAGGTGGAGCACTCCCTTCCCGTCATCCGGCGACTGAGGGAGCTCCGGATGACCGCGATAGACGGTCGGAAGGGCCGCTTGCGGATGAAGCGGCAGGGTTCCCAGACGCTCGCACCAGGCCTCTTGAGTGTTCCGCGATAGAGCAAATTGGATGAAATGTTTCGCCCAATAAGCGCTGTTTTCGGGAAGATTTTTTGGGACCCAAAGAGCGTCGATGGTATCGGGAATTCCCTCTCGCGGCGCCGTCCAAGAAATATCTAAGCCCTCATTTTTAAAAGTAATTGCATTGGTTAAGGCGCGGAAGCACAAATCCAATTTTTCCCGGCGGATTTGCTCGCCCATGCCGATGCTGTAATCGAGTTGTCCAACCTGATTTTTAAGTTGGCTAAAAATTTTCCAGCACGGCTCCATGTTGTCGGGAATGTCGTCCAGCGATCCGCCGCCTAATTTTTGAGCGATAGGATAAAAACCACTCCCACCTGGATAGAGAGCGACCTTTTCTTTGAATCGCGGCTCGAACAGGACCTGCCACGACTCCGGTTTATCCTTGCCGAAAAGTTTTGTGCGATAGGCCAAAACGTAGTGGACGACGTAGGGCTGGACGAACGGCCAGCGGGTGCCGAAGCCCTCGGGGCGCGATCTTGGATGCAAGGCCTCCAAGGCCGAAATCATTCCTTCCGGGCTGTTTTCATCGAGAGGATCGGTCCAGTCCCGCTGGGCGGCATCGAGCGCTGGGACGGCGTTGCACCAGACGACGTCGACGGGAGGGCGCTCGCCGGCCTCGAGGGCGTTCGTGAGTTTCGCGGGAAGTTTGAGGCCGATGTTGATCTCATGATGGACGGGAATTCCGGTCAGGGCGGTGAACGGGTTGGACACCGCCTCGAGAAGGGCTTCTCCCCAGCCGCCGGCCCACGACATTACCGTCAGCCGGTCCGGTTTTTTCGGCTCAGGACGCGTGCTGAAGCTCAAGTAATTCCTCGGGAAGCATGCGTTCGTGGTCGCACCAGGTGAGCATTTTTCCCAAACAGGCGTTGCCGTCGTGGTGCCACATCATCGACGGCGTCCCCATCAATCCCGGAGGTCCGACGCGCGTGACGCCCATGCGCGCGAGCGTGTAGCGCAGTTTCGAAAAGGTCTCCTCGCCCGCGGCGATGGCGGCGTTCTGCAGGTAATGGCGGATGGGGCGCACCATCGCTTCCACGTCGGCGACGCCGCCCACGGGGACGATGCGCACGTAACGCTCGCCCAGCGACGGTTCGAAGCGTTGATGGCGGTCGATGTAGACCAGGCAGGAATAATCCTCCGGCGCCGCGATGATCGTCATGCGGTCCTTCATGTCTTCTTGAGAGGCGCGCATCAAATGCAGCTCGCGTTCGCGGTATTTATTCGCGGCCTCCGACAAGTCCATCGAACGGGGCGGCAGTTCCTTGGCCCAGACCGCCATCTCCTCCGCGCACATTTTTCCGAATTCCTCCGGCGAGACTTCTCCGTCTCGGTCGACCAAGCAGACCTGGGGGCAGAGGCAGGCGTGTCCGTCAAAGACGGTGAAATCGTAGGCGACCTTGTGGGCGACTTCGCGCGCCTGGGACCGGGCGAGCGACTCCTTGGCGACGTAGATGAAGCCCATCTTATGGCCGTGCCACGTCGCTTCCAGGGACGCGGGCTTGGCCTTGATCAACCGCAAGGTTTGCTGCTCACCGCCGTAGGCGACCAGATAGTTGATCGATTCCAGAAAGGCGTTTTCCGCATCGTCGTCGCCGCGTTCCCAATAAACGATGGCCAGGCACGAGGCGAGCTCGGGGTCGAGCTCGGCGAGCGTCCGCGCGTAGAGCGAGAGAAAGATCGGCTCACCCGCCGAGACGCGTCCGAGGCAGGCGGCCTTGACCAAAAAGGCGCGCATGATCTCCAAGTGCGGAAGCGCCGGGATGTTCGAGCTGAAGATCGCGCCCACCAATTCGGGCCCGACGGCGTGGCTGTAGCCGCCCAATCGGTCGTTCTTTTGAAAACCGTCCAGGAAGGCCGGATCGCCCAACTCGTTGGTCAACGCCTTGATCAAGTGGGGGCCGCGCGAGCTGATCTGTTCGAGGTGAATGGAGTGCGCCACCATCTCCGGCGAAAAACCGGTGATGGCGGAGATGAGTCGGATGGCCCGTTGCCGCGGTTCATAGGACGGCGTCAGCCAGCGGTCGGCGACGCGGTCGAGAAGGGCGGCGATCTCGCGCACGGGGCGTTTCACCAGGACCTGCTGGCGTCTTTCTTTCAGCCATTCCGCGGCCGTCCTCAAAGCTTCGGGGGACAGCCGTAAGAAAGAGACGGCGATGTCTTTGTCTCCGCGCTGATATTTTTTCACGAACGGCGTGGTCCCGCCGGGAATACGGTCGAGGATCTTTTGGAGCTCTTCCGGGATCCAATAGGCCTTGGGCGTTTCTTCCGTCATGCGGACTCTCCCTTCCACTCTTCCATCGTCAGCGAGCAGCCGCGGGGCTCGGCGCCCTTGGCTCGTTTCAGGATGTCGAAACCGTTTCCGCGTTGGACGCCGATGTCCTCGGTCTGGATCACCATCGGGCGCTCGATATTGGCCAGGTCCCAGTGGCGCAGCAGCCCCTGGCGGTCGCCGGCGGATTCCGGGATTCCCTTCACGATGCGAGCCGGATTCACCACGCGCGTCCGCATCCAATGGGGCGGCTGTTTCGCGCGCGAGGCGGAAACGTCGTCGTAGATCTGGCTGGCCATCTCCGTCATGCCCAGAAGGTTCACGATCCGGTCCGGCGGGAGCCCCAGGAAGGAACGCGCCAGTTCGACGAAGGCGTCGCGGGTCATCTCGCGGCTCCGGCCCTTGTAGCCTCCGGCGTCCATCAGGCGGCTGCCCTCCGGGAGGACGAGCTTTTTATTTTTTTCTTCCAGGTGATCGAAGAGATGCACGAATCCGAAGGAGGAGCCCAGCAAGGCCACCGGGATTTTGTCCCGCACGATCCCCTCCAGTTCCCCCACGAGCTCCGCCGTCATCAATCCGTTCGGTCCGACGAAGGAGCGGGCGGGGCCCGAACCGAACCGGGCGGCGATGCGTTGCAATCCATTCACCATGATCATGTGCGGCGCGCGTTCGGGCGGCGGGGCCACCAGCAGCACGCGCATCTTCCGGTCGTCGGGAAAAAGAGAGCGCCGGGCGTTGGCCTCGACGGCCGCGTCCATCAATTCCAATCCGATGTCCGAAAAGTGCGCCTGGCTGTTGCTCCCGGGGCGCGTCGTCCCGCTGCTGCGGAACGTTTGGCGGACGTCGTCGTCGCTCCCGCTGAACAGGCGGAAATGCTTGAAGGCGTCGGCGGGAACGGCCGGGACGTCGGTCCAGGACGCGACGGTCGCGGGCGTCCTTCCGTACCGGTCGCACAGCGCACGGTAGAGGGCGATGGTCCGGTGCTGGTAGGCGAAGACCTCCAGGGCCAGCGCGTTGAAGGTTTCGTCCCCGCCCTCGCCGCTCACGATGAAGGCGGACACTTTTTCAGAGAGATTCGTCAATTCACTGTCCGGCCGCATGAGGCACCTCGTCTTTGAATCCCAAAAACGGCATGAGCCCTCCCTCGGCCACGACGGCCTTCCAGAAGGGGTCCTGCGGCTTAAGCGCGAGCGCTCCGGGATGCGAGGACAGTTCCAACGTCCAGCGGTCCCAGTCGATCGTGACGATCGTTCCGCTCTCCAGCCGCTCCGGCAGATCCGGACATTCGAAGGCGGGCAGGCCCAGATTGCGGACGTTGCGGCCGAAGATGCGCGCGATGGAGCGCGCGACGACGGCCTTGATGCCGGCCAATAAGAAGACGCGCGCGCCGGTTTCGCGGCTGGATCCGCAGCCGAAGTTGTCGCCGGCCAGAATGATTTTCCCGGAGAGGTCGGTGTGGCCGACGTCCTGGAGGTTGGAGGTCGCCTGCAGGAAGCCCTCCCGCACCTTCGCATCGTCCAGAGAGAAAAAGCGGGACGGGTGCAGGACGTCGGTGTTGACGTTGTCTCCCATCACCAGCGCCGGCCCTTCGATCAATCGCTGCATGCGGCGCCTCCGATCGCGTTCGCGGACACGGGCCAGGGATTCTCGTGGAACGTGCCGAAATCTTCGTCCCCAAAAACTTCGCGCGGGTCGACGACCGCGCCGGCCACGGCGGCGGCCGCCGCGGTGAAGGGCGAGGCCAGGTAGATCAATCCGTCCGGCGAGCCCATGCGTCCCCGGAAATTTCGGTTGGAGGTGGAGACGCAGACCTCGCCCGCGCCGATCAAGCCCTTGTCGATGCCGCCGCAGGCGCCGCAGGAGGAGTTGGTGATCATCGCCCCGGCCTCCGCCAGCGCGGCGAAGATGCCGTTGCGGAGACATTCTTCGAAGATCGCCTGGCTCGCGGGAGTGACCACGAGCCGGACGCCCGGGGCGACGCGTTTGCCTCTCAAGACGCGCGCGGCGACGGCCAGATCCTCGATGCGTCCGCCGGCGCAGGAGCCGATGAAAACCTGGTCGACGCGCTGATGATCGGCCTCGCCCGCGGGGATGATCCGGCTCATGCCGCCGGGGAGGGCGACCAAGGGCTTGATCCGGCCGACGTCGATCGTGATGTCGCGCGCGTACGCGGCGCCGGGATCGGGACGGAGCCAAGCGGTGTCTTCCGGCTCTCCGCCGTCGCGCTGGAGCAAATAGTCGTTCAGCGTTTCATCGGGCACGAAGATCCCCGCCGTCGCGCCGGCCTCCACCGACATATTGGAGACGGTGAAGCGGCTGTCCATCGGGAGATTGGCGAGGTCGTGGTATTCCAAGACCTGATCGACCGCCCCGCCTTCGCCGATTTGGCGGATGATCTCCAGGGCCAGGTCCTTGCCGAAGAGCCAGGGCGGCAGTTCGCCGGTGAACGTGATCTTGATCGACGGAGGCACCGGCAGGATCGCTTGGCCCGTCAGAAGCACGGCCATGATGTCGGTCGAGCCCAGTCCCATCGCGAAGGCGCCGACGCCGCCCGCCATCACGGTGTGGGAGTCCGCGCCGCAGATGACCATCCCGGGACGGCAGCGTTTGTCCTCGATCATCAACTGATGGCTGATGCCGCGGTAGAGCAAATCCTGAGGGATGCCTTCCTCTTTCATGAAGCTTAAGTAGCGGGTCAGGATGTCGGCCCGCTCCGGCGTGGACGGAGGCGCGAAGTGGTCGGCGGCGAAGAAGCAGCGCGACGGATCCCACACGTGCCGGCCGGTCTTGCGAAAGCGCTCGACCAGGAGGGCGATGGTGGCGTCGTGGCCGAGCACCAGGTCGACGGGCACGCGGAAGTACTCGCTCCCCTTCACGATCGGTTCGTCGACCTTGCGGAGCAGGATCTTTTCGACCAAGGTTTGCTGTTTCACGGGTTCGCCTCTCGGGAGTTTAAAGGGGCGTTCGCAGGCGGCCACGGCCCTTCCCGCAATTCCTCACGGACGATGCTCCAAAACTCGCCTTCAGAGAACGAAAGATGCTCGGACCAGAAGCGGGACAGCCGCTCCTGCATTTCCCCGAAGGGCGCCTTGTCGCGCGTCACCTTGGCGTCTTTGATCTTTTCCAGGATGCGGGCGAGCTCCTCGGGCCGCGCACGGATTCCCCGCTTTTCCAAAAGGGATTCGACCAGTCCGCGCCCGGAGTGTTTTCCCAAGAGGAACTCGTGCTTGCGGCCGAGCCGGTCGGGGTTGATCGATTCGTAGGTCGAAGGGTCCTTCAGCATCCCGTCGACGTGAACGCCCGATTCGTGGCGGAAGACGTTCAATCCCACGATCGGCTTGGTCGGCGTCAGGAAGACGCCGGAGGCGGCCGCGACCCTTTCGCAAAGGCGGGGAAGGACCGACAGGTCCAGGTTCACCTTTTGTTGATAAAGGTCGATCAGGGCGAAGATCACCTCTTCCAGTGAGGCGTTTCCCGCCCGCTCGCCCAGCCCGTTGACGGTGGCGGTGATGTGCGTGCAGCCGGCGGCGATGGCGGCCAGAGTGTTGGCGGTCGCCAGCCCGTAGTCGTTGTGGCAGTGGATGCCCAGCGCGATGTCCGTAGCCATAGCCGCGCGCAGGCGGCGGATGAAATCGGCCATCGTGTCCGGGCGCATGACGCCGACCGTGTCGCAGATCATGATGCTGTCGGCGCCCAGTGCGCTCACGCGGTCGAAGATCGGTGCCAATTCGTCGGGATCGGCGCGGACGGTGTCTTCCGCGATGAAATGCACCTTGAGCCCCTTGGAGACGGCCGTGTCGACGGACGATTCGATCCGCGGCCGGATGTCTTGGAGCGTCGCCCCGAACTTATGCTTCAGATGCTGCGGGCTGACCGGCATGAAGAGGAAGACTTCCTTCAGTCCGCAGGCGACGGCCAGGTCGATGTCGCTTTGCACGGCGCGCACCGTGCCCCCGATCCGCGCGCGGTAGCCGCGCGCGAGCAGGGCCTCCAGGGTTTTTCTCTCTTCGGCGGAGTTGCTGGGCATGCCGGCGTCCAAGACGTCGACGCCCAGGGCGTCCAGCAGGTCCGCGATGGCCAACTTTTCCTCCAGCGTGAAAAACACGCCGGGGGCCTGTTCTCCGTCGCGCAGGGTGCAGTCGGTAAAGAGCAGATTTCCCGTCGTCATAGAGTCCTCACCATTTCTGCCGCCGTCTCGCGCCACACGGGCCGCGCGAGGGCGAGCTTCAAGGCGGACACGAGACCCGCATTCTGGGACGGAGATCCGATGGTGATCCGGGCGCAGGTCGGGCCCACGGGGCGGATGATGAAGCCGCGCGCCTCGAGCCCGCTGAAGACGTCCTGGGCGTTCCGGTGAAAATCGACGAAGATGAAATTGGCCTCGGTGGGCACGAAATCGAGCCCCATCTTCGAGAATTCCTCGTAGAGGAAGGCCTTTCCCTGCAGGACGATCCATCGGCTGCGCTCGACGTGTTCCCGATCCTTCAGGCTGGCGAGCGCGCCCGCGTGGGCGAGGGCGGTCGTGTTGAAGGGTTGCCGGGCTTTTTCCAAAAGGTCGACGATCTCGCGCTCGGAGACCGCGTAGCCGATGCGGAGCCCCGCGATGCCGCTGATCTTGGAAAACGTGCGCACGGTGATCACCGGCTTTTGGGAGATGCGGTGTCCGGGATCGTTCTCCGCCGGCGGCGCGTATTCGATGTAGGCCTCGTCCAGGACGACGACGACGTGCTCCGGAACCTCCTCGAGGAAGGCGTCGATCTCCGCGGAAGCGTGCAACGTGCCCGTCGGATTGTTCGGATTCGCGACGAACATCAGCTTGGTCATCGGCGTGACGGCTCGGAGCATCGCCTCCAGGTCGTGCTTGTGGTCGCGCAGGGGAACGACGACGTTTTTGGCGCCGTACAATTGGCCTAAAATTTGGAACCAGGGAAAGCTGGGCTGGGCGGAGATGACCTCGTCGTTCGGGCAAAGGAAAACGCGCGCGATAATATCCAAGATATCCGTGGCCCCGTGGCCCAGGAGGACGTTTTCCCGCTTCAAGCCGTATTTCGCGGCCAGCGCGTCCTTCAGCTCCGCGCCGCCGTCGTCCGGATAACAGTGGATGTCGCGCAGCACCGCTTCGATCGCCCGGAGGGCCTGGGGCGACGGGCCGGCCGCGTTTTCGTTGGAGGCGAGCTTCACGACCTCGCGCACGCCGAATTCCCGCTGGATGTCGGCGACCGATTTCCCCGGCTGATAGGGGCGCACCGGGAGGACCGCCGGATTGGCGAGCCACTGATGGGAACGGCGGGACGGCGGTAGCTGCTTCGAGTCCATGGTTCGTTCACCAATAGCCGGCCGACGGAGAGGCCTCGCTCCGGTCCCTCACCCGAGGGACGGCGGCCAACCTCTCCCGCGACAGGCGTTTCAAATAGAACGCGTCCAAAAGCGGCGTGGTCATGAACGTCGTGGCCAGCGCCATCAGCACCAGCATCGCGAAGAGCGTGGGCGAGACGATGCCCAGGTCCAGCCCGATGTTCAGCACCACCAGCTCCATCAACCCCCGCGTGTTCATGAGGATGCCGACGGCGCCCGCGTCGCCCCACGACATGCCCGTGAGGCGCGAGGCCAGCGTGGCCCCGCCCAGCTTGCCCGCCACCGCCACGGCCATGATCACCGCGGCGTAGAACCAGTAGTCGCCGCCGCTCAAGAGAGAGACGCTCGTCTTGAGTCCGGTCAGCGCGAAGAACAGGGGAAGAAGGAGAACGACGGTCAGGTCTTCCAATTTTTCGGAGAGAGCCGCGGCCAGCCCGTTGTCCTTCGGAAGAACGGCCCCCACGAGGAAGGCGCCGAAGAGGGCGTGGATGCCCAGATGTTCGGTGATCCAAGCCGACGCCAAGACCGCCATCAGGATCACGGCCAGCAGGTCTTTGGTCATCGTGTCCAGGCCGCGCCGCTTGCGATTGGCCATGAGGG
>DASUFF010000129.1:0-3632 GCA_036274695.1 bacterium
TGATGGGCGTGATGTCCGCCAAGCAGGCGCTGACGTTCTTCGGCTCGGAGCCCGTCTTCTTCATCCTGGGCGTCTTCATCCTGGCGGCGGCGCTCCTGAAATCGGGGCTCTCCACGCGCCTGGCGCTGAGGCTCCTCCGAAGCTCCGCCAAATCGCCGAAACGGCTGATCCTCCAGATCATGTTCGCCTCCGCCCTGCTTTCCTTCATCATGAGCGAGCACGCGGTGGCGGCGATGATGTTCCCGCTGGTCGTCATCATCACCCAGGCCCTGCAATTCCAGCCTCAAGGCGGGTCTTACGGACGCATCCTTTTTTTGGCCATGGCCTGGGGCTGCGTGGTGGGCGGCATCGCCACGATGCTCGGCGGCGGCCGCGTTCCGCTGGCCATCGGCATCCTGCAGGAGGCCGGATACGGAACCGTCACCTTCCTGGAGTGGAGCCGCGCCGTTTTTCCGGTCGTCCTCGTCCTCTTCGGCTTCTGCTATTTCCTGCTGACCCGCTATTATCCGATCGACGTCGAGAGCGTCGAGGAGGCGGACAAGATCCTGGCGGACCAGGTCTCGAAGCTCGGCCGTCCGCTTCTGGAGGAACGCTTCCTCGGCCTCCTCCTGGTCGGCGCGGTCTTGGGTTGGATGTTCCTGGGCTACAAGATCGGCATGGCGACGATTTCGATCCTGGCCGTCGTCCTCCTCTTCATGTTCCGCGTCGTGTCGTGGGAGGACCTGCAGGAGAACGTCGAATGGGGCATCATCCTCATGTACGGCGGGGCGATCGGCATCAGCTCCATCTTGAACTCCACGGGCGCCGGACTCTGGCTCGCCAAGACCTACGTCGTCCCGCACCTGCATTCGCCGTGGGTCTTGATCTCCGTGCTGTCCCTGGCGACCATCCTGTTGACCGAAGCCATGAGCAACTCCGCGGTGGTGGCGGTCTTGCTGCCGATCGGCATGTCGGTCGCCCAATCGTTCGGGCTGGACCCGAAGGTCACCGTCTTCGCCGTCGGCACGGCCTCGGGGCTCGCCTACGCGCTGCCCATGAGCACGCCGTCGGTGGCCATCGCCTATTCCTCCGGTTATTTGCGATTGAGGGAAGTGATCGTTCCGGCCGCCATCATGGTCGCGGTGTCCTACGGGGCCCTTCTTTTGACCGCAAAATTTTGGTGGCCAATCCTGGGCATTCGCATCTAAAAGGAAGGAATTCACACCGATGGACGTCCATCGGTGCCGTCGAATTTTCAAAAACTTTTTATTAAGGAGTTGAAGGTGAAAGTCCCCATCCCCGCCCACGGCGGCAAACTCATCAACCGGATCCTCGAAGGCGCGGAGCGCGACAAGGCCCAGCGCCTGATCCCCTCGCTGCCGAAGATCACGCTGTCCTCGCGCCAAAAGAGCGACCTGGACATGATCGCCTGCGGGGCGCTCTCGCCCCTGGAAGGCTTCATGGGGGAAAAGGACTACCTGGGCGTCATCAACGGCATGCGCCTGGCCAACGGGCTTCCCTGGTCGATCCCCGTCACGCTGGCCGTCGCGAAGGACGAGGCCGAGAAGTTCCCGGTGGGCAAGCCGGTGGCCTTGGTCGACGAAGGCGGCACGCCGCTGGCCGTCCTGCACGTCGAAGAAAAGTACATGGCGCAGCGCAAACTCGAGGCCGAGAAGGTTTACAAGACGACCGAGGAGGCCCATCCGGGCGTCGCCGCCATCTATAAGGAGGGCGAAGTCCTCCTGGGCGGCAAGGTCGACGTGATCAACCGCGTCGCCTACGGCGATTTCCAAGACTACCGGAAAGATCCCGCCGACCTTCGCAAGCTTTTCGAAGAGAAAAAATGGAAACGCGTCGTGGCCTTCCAGACGCGCAATCCCATCCATCGCGCCCACGAATACCTGACCAAGTCGGCCCTCGAAGTCTGCGACGGCCTCTTGATCCACCCGCTGGTCGGCGACACCAAGGGCGACGACATCCCCGCCGCCGTCCGCATGAAGTGCTATGAAGTCCTGATGCAGAATTATTACCCGAAGGAGCGCGTTGTCTTGGCGGTGAATCCCGCGGCCATGCGCTACGCCGGTCCGCGCGAGGCGATCTTCCACGCCTTGATCCGCAAAAACTACGGCTGCACGCACTTCATCGTCGGCCGCGACCACGCCGGCGTCGGCAATTACTACGGCACCTTCGACGCTCACTTCATCTTCGACAATTTCACGGAAGAAGAGATCGGCATCACCACCCTCTTCTTCGACCACAGCTTCTTCTGCAAAAAGTGCGAGGAGATGGCCAGTAACAAGACCTGCCCGCATACGAACGACGACCGGGTCATTCTCTCCGGCACCAAGGTCCGTGAATTGCTCGCCAGCGGGACCTTACCACCCGAGGAATTCTCCCGGCCCGAGGTCGCCAAAATTCTCATCGAATCGATGAAGAAGTAAGGATCAGTGAGGCGCGACGGGATACCCGCCGCAATTTGTGAAGCAGGCGAAGCATTCGTAGTATCGGAGCGCGGACGCCGGCCCGTAGGAAGACATGCACGAATTCTTGGCGCGCACCTCCCATCCATATTCATAGGGAGCCTGTCCTTGCTGAGGCGGATGAGGAACAACCACTCCGTTTGCGGCTTCGGCAGCCGTGTATTCTTGTGAAAACACCGTCGATCCATTGCCGAAAGAGTAGACTTTCACTTGGTAACTCGTCGCACCCGCGACCGGTTGCCACTGGAGCCTATAATACGGAGTGTAAGGCGATTGCGTGTTCTGCGGCTGTACGTAGCAGACGTATTCCGACACATTGTCGAGTTCATCGACTCCGGTCAGTCCGGGGCTTAAAGAGCCGGGCGCTGAGGCAATGGGCGTGCATCCTTGTTCGGTCGTAAAATCAGAAGAGGCGCTTTTGGTCATGTTCGTCGTGTCCGTTCCCCGGGCCTCCACATTCCAATGATAAGATGTACTTGGTTTCAAATTGAGCGTCATTTGAGTCGATGATGTGTTGCCCCCGCCAACCTCTTTCATAATCGTGAACCCGTTCTCCATATGCTGTTCCAACACATGAAGCGTGTAACCATTCGGCGTCCATTCGTTCTGCCAACTCAAAGTGGTCGGCTGGAAGTCGACGTCCGTCGCATTCTTGGCGGGGCTTAGGAGAACCGGCTTGCTCGGGCCGATGGCGTAGCTTCCCAAATCGGAGGCAACTCCGGCGGTGCCGTCCGACCCGATCGCCGTCACGGTCCAACATTTGCCACTCTTATCGGCCGGGCTTCCGGCAATGCCATCTTGATCGATCTCCACACCGATGTAGTCCGGAAAGCCGCTGTTAAAGTTGACTCCGGGAGCGAGGTTGTCCCAGAAAACGCTCGCCGTATTGCAGGCACCGGTCGCGGTCTTATTGTAAACGACCACTCGATACGTAGCCGCTCCCGAGACTTTCTTCCAAATGAAAGTCACGGGTAGGCCGTGATAGGGCACGCTAGAGAGAGGAAGGTGGAGGGCCGGCTTCGTTTTCTGATTGTCCGGAATGACCTTCCGAATGGAAGAGATCGTCCCCAGCTCATAATAAGGCGCGGGGCCTTTGGGTTGCACCGCCCAATATCGCGGCGATGAAGACGGGAGACTCAATTTGAACTGGGTTTCGGAGGTTTCGGAGATCGT
>DASUFF010000130.1:0-6040 GCA_036274695.1 bacterium
CGGTTTCCGGCGAAATCCTCGATGACGGTGGAGCTCTTGAAGGAGCCGGAGCGCGACGGGGCCTTCGCCGCGGCCTTGAAGGACTATTTCGGAAAGCCGCTCAAGCCCGTCTACGAATCCGGAGGCAACTCTGCGCCGTCCGGCACGGGGGGAGGATCGCTCATCGACGACGCCATCTCCATCTTCGGCCCGGCCGACGTCATTCCCGGAAAGAGATCGTGACGCAGGAGACTTCCAACAACCCGATCGCCCGCCTCGTCGCGGCGCTCAGCCGCCTTCCGGGCATCGGCGAAAAATCCGCCACGCGGCTGGCCCTGTTCATCCTCCGGGATACGAAGGGTCTCTCGACCGACTTAATCGACGCCCTCTCGCACGTGCGCGAGAAGGTGAGATTTTGCCGGACCTGCCAGAATCTCTCGGAAGAGGAACTCTGCCCGGTGTGTTCGGACCCGCAGAGGGACCGCTCCCGCGTGTGCATCGTGCAGGAGCCGGTGGACGTAATGATGGTGGAGAGGACGGGCGAGTACCGGGGCCTGTATCACGTGCTCCACGGCGCCCTCTCGCCCCTGGACGGCGTGGGTCCCGAGGACATCAAGGTCGCCAGTCTTCTTAAGCGCGTGGCGTCGGAAGAAGGCTTAAGCGAGGTGATCCTCGCCACAAACCCCAACCCCGAGGGCGAGGCCACGGCCCTCTTTTTGAAAAAGGCTGTCGCGGACGCGTCCCCGCGCCTCGCGGTCACCCGAATCGCTTCGGGCGTGCCGGTGGGAGGCTCCGTCGAATACACGGATCCTAAGACGCTGGCCCGGGCCCTCTCCAACCGCCAAAACTACTGAGCGGCCGGCGCGCGCAGGCTCATCACCTGGCGCAGGGTGTCCTTCAGTCGCGGCAGGATCCGGTCGTCCAGGACCATCTGGTCGCACTCGGGAAGCTGCACGTAAGCGCTGAAATACGGCCTTTGCCGGGAATCCTGCGCCTTGACGAAGAAGACCCGGTAGCCCTCCACCGTCGCTATTTCCAACAAATGACTCATGTTGGTGCTGGTTCTACAATCCTCGTGCCAAGAGTCCCGAGCCAAACGCTTTCTTGTATGTCATCGAGACTCTTGAGGTTCTCTCCGGAGAAAAAAATCGGGCGCGGAAACATGCGTTCCCGTCAGGACAAAAAATCCTCCTCGGCGAGGCACAAATCCTACCTTTTATCTATTTTTTAAGGAGAGGAAGACGAACCGTGAAGGTCGTGCCGGCATCGACGCGGCTTTGAACCTCGATGGTCCCGAAATGCTGCTGGATGATCTTGCGGACGATGGCGAGCCCCAAGCCCAGGCCGCGGCGCTTGGTGGTGACGAAATCGTCGAAGAGCGAGCCTAAGCGCTCGGGCGGGATGCCCATGCCGGTGTCTTGGAAGCGGATCTCCGCCATGTCGCCGACGGCTCGAACGGCGATGGTGAGAGAGCCTCCCGAGGGCATGGCCTGAATGGCGTTGGAGATCAAATTGGAGAAGGAACGGTTCAAGGCGTTCCGGTCGCCCTCGATCTTCAGGGCTTCGGCGGGAAGCTCCAGCCGGATCGTCACGTGAGTCTTCGCACCGATCAGCTCGAAGGTCGCGACGCATTCCTTCAAAAGGGGCGCCAAGGCCAGGGGCAAGGGCTGCAAGGGCACCTGGTGCGTGAGGTTGTGCAGGTTCTCCAAAAACAGGTTGATCTTGGAGAACTCCCGCTCGACCGTCCGACGGAAGGTTTGGCGGAATTCGGGGTCGTCGTGCATGGAGTCCATCAGGCGGCTGATGTTTTCGATGGCCTGGATGGGATGCTTCAGGTCGTGCGCGAGGCCGGAGGCGATGCGGCCGAACATCGCGTGGCGTTCTTCGACGATCAACTTTTCCTGCAATTCGCCCAGGTGCACGGCCATGTCGTTGAAGGCGTTGCCCAATTCCTGGAACTCGTCGCCCGTCGTCAAGGCGACGCGGTAATTCAGGTTCCCCCGGGAGATCTCGCGCGTGGCCTCGGTCAAGGCGCGGATGGGATGGACCACCGACCGCCGTCCGCCCCACAGCCCCAATCCCAAAGCGGCCAGCAACATGGCGGCCAAGGCCGCCGCCAACAACTGGCCCACCCGCTCCGCCAGGGCGTAGGCCTCGGAGGTGGGCTGCTCCACGATGACACTCCAACGCAAAGGCTCCGGCAGACGCGTCCCCACGGCGATCACCTCGACGCCCGACGGGTTCCGGAAATGCGCGCCCATCGCTTGCAGGATGCCGGGCAGGACGCCCTTGGGTTCGAAGGGTTTTCGTTGAAAGACGTCCCGCTTCCGGTCGCCGTCGCCGCTGGCGATCAAGCGCTCCTCCGGGTCCAAGACGTGCAGGATGCCCCGCCGGCCGATCTTGATGCTGTCGACCAGGTACCACATCTGAAGGAGATTCAAGTCCGCGAGCAGCACGCCGCTGACCTCGCCCAAGGTGCGGATGGGCACGGCCACGTCCAGGGCGGGCGTGAGGTCGTCCTTGATGAAGACCTCCGAGAGCGCCGTCTTTCCCGACTTGGCCTCCTCGAAGACCTTCGCCTCGCGCTCCGAAAGGGGCTTGGTGGTGACCTCGGAGCCGGCGACGACGGCGCCGTCCGGCGAGCGGATCTCGAGGCGGTTGAAGGCGTCGAACCGGTTGACCTGATTTTTGAGGATGCGTTCCTTCTGCCAGGGCTTGAGGTCGGCGTTGCTGATGTTCTCGGCGCCGGATTCCAGGACGGCGACGGCGCCGCGGACGTATTGGTCGATCTGCTCGGCGGCGCGGCGGCTGACGTTGACGTTGCCTTCCGTCACGGAACGCTCGGTGGCGCCGCGGACCTGGCGGAAGGCGATCGTGCCGAAGAGGATCAAGGGCAAGAACGACGCCGCGAGGAGGAGAAGGACCAGTTTGGGCGCGATCCGAAGTTGCATGGGAACCGTCGCGGCATTATGATGGATCGGCTCTGAAAAACAATCCTCAATCCCTCAAGGCCTCCTTCTGGGACGGCATCGCCTGGTCGCTCACCGTCGGTTTCGGCGAAATGTTTTTCGGCCCCCTGGCCGTCTTCCTCGGCGCCGCGAACGTCGCCGTCGGCCTTCTGGCCACCCTGCCCCAGGTCGTGGGCGACTTAAGCCAGCTGGCCACGCCCTCCCTGGTCCGTTTTTTCGGCTCCCGCAAAACCTTCGTCCTCTGCGGCGTCGGCGGACAAGCCGTTTGTCTCGCGGCGGCCGTCTTTCTCGCCCTTCATCCCTGGCACGGTCTGATCTGCCTGATGGTCCTCTCCATCCTCTATTGGTCGTCGTGGATGGTGATCACGCCCGCCTGGCAGAGTTGGATCGGCGACTTGGTCCCCGCCTCCGAACGCGGGCGCTTCTTCGGCTGGAGGTCCCGCTGGATCCAGATCGCCACGTTCGCCGCCCTGGTGGTCGGCGGCCTTCTTCTGGAATCCTTCCGGAGCCGGGACGCCGCCTTCGGTTTCGCCTGCCTGATGGCCTTGGCGTTGGCGGGACGCCTGCTCTCCCTCGTTTTCCTAAGCTTTCAGAAAGACGTGGCCGAGGAGGCCGGGGCGGAGGACGCCTACCGTTTCCGGGACTTCGTCAAAAGCCTCCGCAGCCATAATTTCGGAAAATTCGTCCTTTTCACCGCCCTCTTCGGCGCCGCCGTCAATATCTCCGGTTCCTACTTCGTCCCCTTCGTCTTGGACGAGTTGGGCTTCGGCTACGCGCGCTTCATGATTCTCCTGGCCCTCATGTTCGGCGCCAAGTTCTTGACGATGCCGATGTGGGGGCACCTCTCGGACAAATACGGCAGCCGCCGGCTCTTCGCCCTGTCCTGCGCGTTCTTCTGCCTGCCGCCCCTGTTGCTCTTGGTGTCGCGGAACTTCGCCTACCTCTTCCTCGTGCAGATCGTCGGGGGACTCGCCGTCGGGGGGTTCGAATTGACCTCGTTCAACTTCCTCTTGGATAATACGAGCCCCAAGCACCGCACCCGAGCCGCCTCCTACTATCAGGTCCTGACGGGGATCGGGATCGTCGGCGGGGCCGTGACGGGCGGGTTCCTGCTCAAGCACGCGCCGTTGGGGTTGGCGCCGTTCACGGCGGTCTTCCTGATCTCCGGGGTCCTGCGGGTGCTCCTCTGGCTCGCCCTCATGCCCGGAATCCGCGAGGTGCGGAAGGTCCCGCACGTCACCTATCGCGAGCTGGCGGGACGGCTGGTGCGTTTTCAGAAGTCGATTGCCGAGTAGAACCCTCCCAGACCTTCACCAAATCCCTCAAGCTCTCCATGCGCTTCTCCGGCACGTCGTGAAAGCGGGCCTGGATGGCGATCGGCATGTTCCTCCAGAACAGGAAGATGCCGGGCGGGTCGTCATGGATGACCTTTTGGAACTGCTGAAAGGCCTCGCGTCGCTTGGCCGGATCCACTTCGAACCGCGATTCGTCGAGGAGGCGGTCCACTTCCCGGTTCCGATACGAGCAGAAGTTGAGCCCCGCCTTGATCTGGCTGGAATGCCAGTAGGTGAAATTGCTGTCGTAGAGGGAACGGACGACTAAGTTGGCCACGTTGGCGTCGAACTTCCGCTCGCGAACCACCACGCGCACGTATTCGTCGAAGGGGAGCTCCCGGATGACCATCCGCACGCCGATCTCGCTCAATTGCTGTTGAAGGATCCGCAGCGCCTTGGAGGTCAGCTCCTCTCCCTGGACGGCATAGGCGTCGAACTGGAATTTCCGGCCGTCCTTGTCCAAAATGAAATCCCCGTCGCGGTCCGCCCAGCCGGCGTCCCGCAAAAGCTTCAAGGCCTCCTGGGGCTTGTACGGATAAGGAACGACGGAAGGATTGTGGCTCTCATGACCGTCGTCCACGGTGCCGCCGGCCGCCGCCCCCTTCCCTTTCAGGAGCCGCTCGATCAATCTGTCCTTGTCCACGGCGAGGTTCAAGGCCTGCCGCACGCGCGGATCGGCGAAGAGGTGGTTGTCGTGGTTGAGAAAGACCATGTAGAGCAGCGGGTACCAGTTGTCGTAGACGTGAATGGAACGGATCTGGGACAGGGCCCCGTAATCCTCCGGATTCAGGATGAAGGCCATGTCGATATTGCCGGCGATCAGATTGTTCATGTTGGCCGCCTGGCTGGAGAGGACCTTGACGATCACGCGGTCTAAGTAAGGCCTCCCCCCGAAATAACGGTCGTTGGCTTCCAGGACGATCTCCTCGTCGCTTTGACTCACGAAGCGAAAGGGGCCGCTGCCGACGGGGTGCTGGTTGAAGGTCTTGAATTCGGGATCGTTCTCGATCAGCGCCTTGGGGGCGATGCCGATAACGCCTAAACTGTCCCAAAGAAGGCTATCCGCCTTATAAAACGCGATCTGCACGGTCGAAGGATCGAGAACTTTGATTTCCTTTACGTTCTTCAAAGCGTACGCGTACCCGCTTCTCTCCGTCCTCTGGATGGTACCCAGCGTCGCTTTGACGTCCTCGGCCGTCAGGGGGGTTCCGTCGTGAAAGGTAACGCCCTTCTTCAAGTAAAAGGTCCAAACCAACCCGTCGCTCGATTCCGTCCATTTCTCGGCGAGTTCCGGATTCTTTTGGCCGTCGCCCGAAAATCGCACGAGCGTATTGAACAGAAGATCCAGAAGATTGGCTGAGATGGTCGAATCCGTCGTGATCGGATTGATTTCGGAGGGACTATGATAGATCCCAAGGCGCAGAACTCCGCCTTGGGTTTTCTGAACCTCTTGAGGCGCCCGACCGCAGCCAGTCAGCGCCATAACCAACGCGCCAACCGCGAGAAAGAGCGTACGCCCGGCATGCCCGAGGCGGGACATGCCGGGATAGTGAATTCTTTGCTATCCGCGGGCAAGCGAAAAGGCCGTGCCTAGTAAACCATCGGGCGGCACACCGCCGGCTTCGGATTGCTGATCTTTTTACCTTTTTTGATGGTCATGACGGACACCCCCTCTCGGCGAATTAGGTCGCGTTAGGCCGCGTCTTCGGAACCCGACGCGGCGGTCTTTTCCAAACTTAAGGTGCGTATTTCCCTCTG
>DASUFF010000131.1:0-42920 GCA_036274695.1 bacterium
CTTCCACCAGGCGATCGGCGGCGGCGCGCATGCGGTCGGAGCTTCCCGTATCGTCGACCATCACGTCGGGGGCATGGTCCAGCCTCTCCGACAAGCGAACCGTGGCGGTACGAACGACGCTCCAGGTGCGGAGAACGGCGATGTGGCGATTCCGCAGCGCCTCGCTTTCGAGGCCATCGGCGGGCAACGCCTCGAGTTGCAGGGCCAAACATTCCAATTGATCGAGACTCGCGGTGGCTTCGTCCGAGGAACCTTCCAACCGGGTTTCAAAACGGCCGAGCTCGTCTTCGAAGGCTTGGAGCACTTCTTCGACATTGGCCGGCTCAGCACCGGGTGATGGGGGCCTTGTTCCCGGAATTTCGGAAGTGAGGAAGCGGCAGGTGAAGAGCGGATGACCGACGGCCGGGCGGGCGGGCACATCGGGTCCTGCCGTCAACAAGCCCGGCAGGAAGGAATCGGTCGAGGCGGTAAGGTCCGCCCGGCCGTCGGTCATCGTGGCGGGAATTTCTTCGGCAGGGACCTCGAACGTCGTTTCGACATCGGTCGCTGACGTCCAAAGCCTTGGTCCTTCCAATCCCATTCTATCCCCCGATGGGATAAAGAAAGAGCAAGACGCATGCCTAAATCGAACTACGCAACTATTTGATTTTTAAAGAGATTAAAAATTGAAATGAAACGGGAAAATGCCGCTAGATCCGTTAGTTCACATTTTTATGATCTTGGGGGATTTGGGGGAGGAAGGTCACCGCGTGAGCTGAAAATGCTCGCGAATCCGCGGGTCGACCGGAACGTTTCTCTCATAGAAGTACTTCAACAAGCCCCCGTCGATCATGGGCAAAGGGGACGCAATCGTCCGTTCTCCCAAGAAGGCGATTTCAAAGGCGCGCCCTTCGTCATCGAACTGGTCGGTTTGAACGAGGCTCTTTAATTGCGCGACGGAGGTCACGCCCATGGTTTCGGGCCCCATCTCCCACTTCGATTCGTCGGACGTGAAGAAGAACAAGTAATATCCGGGGCTCTGAACCAAGTCGTTGGTCAGCAGATCCTCTTTACGGGCGACGATGACAGGCGGATCTCCCTCGAGAGGCGGGAACAGCATCACGCCATAATGAAAGACCGTCGCCCCTTGCGCGGCCGTCTCCGAGATTTGCCCCGCGGCGAGCTTGGCGAAGAAGTCGCGCGCGTCGCTCCAATTCCGGCGGACGCTCGCGGGCCAATAGACGACGCGGAGATTGTCCGCCCCGGAACCGATGTGCTCGGGCAGAGACGGGGAACCCAAGACCCCTCCCCTGCTGTCCCGGGCGACGACCGGTCCGCTGACCGGAATCGCCTCTCCCGCCGGGGTCTCGGAAGGGGCTCCGTCGACCCGCCTCATCGCCGTCGCAGCGTCCGAACCGCCGCTCCCCGCCCCGCCCAAACCTCCGGCGTCGCCGCCGCCCGGAGTCGGAACGGGGGCCGCGGCGGAAGGCACGAGCTCGTCGGCGCCGGGGGCCTTATCGGTCGTGTCGGTGGAAGACGCCTTTTCGCCGGTGGCGCTCAAGGGAGACCCCGCCCCGCTGATCGCGCCCGTCGTCATCTGGGGACAGGCCGCCAGAAACAGCAGCCCCGCAAGGGGCAGGATTTTCAAAAAGGGGCGAAGCAAAGTCGTCATCGGCTCCTCGGACTCCGTCAACGAGTCGTTCGAAAATAGGGCAAAGGATCCAGGGAAGTCGGAAAGAGATAGAAATACGTGTCCTTCTCGGCGACGAGCTTCAACCGGTCGTCCGTCGCCAGGGCCATCAATTCGTCCAGGGTGGGCGGTTCTTCAAAAGCCCCCCCAAGGTCGGCGGTCTGATGGTCCTTCGTCACGAAATACAGGTAATGACCTGAGTGAGGGACGGGAATCTCGTCGGGGACCTGCGCTTCGGTGAAGACCTCGACGAAGGCCAGGCCTCTCTCGGAAACGGTGCCTTCCAGCGGCAGGGACCCATTCATGACGATCACCTTCTTGGAGATCTCCTCCTTCAGCTCGCAGTGACCGGAGCTCCGGCAGGCGGTGATTTTACGGAAAAAGTCGGAGGCGTCGGTCCATTCCCGTTGGACGCCCAACGGCCATCCCAAGATCCGCACGTTGGCCTTGAACGTTTCGATGTGTTCGCTGGGCGAGGGCGAGCTCAACACCCCTCCCCCGCTTTCGCGCGCCACGCGGATGGGCTCTCCCACCGGCGAGCCGTCCGACGGCCCCGTCAGCATACGCGCGGCGTATTCCGGGTTTCCGCTTCCCTCGCCCCCCAATCCCCCGGCGTCGCCGCCGCCCGAAGGGAGCGGAACGGGGACCGCGGCGGGAGGCGGCGCGAACTCGTCGTTTCCCGCACCTTTGTCGGTCGTATCGGTGGTGGAATTCGTCTTTTCGCCGGTCGCGCTCAAGGGCGCGCCCGCCCCGCTGATCGCGCCGGTCGTCATCTGGGGACAGGCCGCTAAAAACAGCAGCCCGGCCAGAGGCAGGATTTTAAGACAGGGGCGGTAAAGAGCTTTCATTCGGTTCCTTTGATTCTATCAACGTTCGCGCAGCGTCGGAAGAAGTCCTTGGCGAACCGCCGGGACGGACGGCGCCAATTCTTGCCTGATGTCGTTCGAGAGGGGGGCGGCAAAGGCGCCGACGGTCTCGTCCCCCATGTACTTGGTGTCCGCCAGGGCCGCGCGAAGCTCCGCTAAGGAGGCGAAGGTCTTGGCGTCCCCCACGTGCCTCCCGTCGAAATTGTCCCGGTCGTTCCTGCGGAAGAACAGGTAGTAGCCCGGCGCGGTGTCATAGCGGAAATGATCGATCGCCTGGGCCTCGATCGTCTCCTCGGTGTAAGGCCTGGTTTCGGCGATGTTCAACAGATCGCAGCTCGACTGGATCTGGGCCAAGTCCAACAGGCCGGCGGCCAGTTTCCGCAAAAAATCCTCGGAGTCGCCCCACGACCGGCCCGTCTGGGGGCCGCTGACGGAAAGGACGTTGCAGATCAGGGTTTGGTCCGGATCTTCCAAACGCTCGCCGGGAGTCGGCGATTCCAAGATGCCTCCCCGGCTTTCGCGCGCCACGACCATGGGATCGGCCGGCGCGCCGTCCGTCCGCCGCATCATCGTCGAATACTCCGCATCGGCCGCGTCGGCCGACGGGGTGGGGACCGGGGCCACCGACGGCGGCGGTGCCGGGACATCTTCCGTATCGACGCCCTTTTCGGACGTGGAGGCCCCCTTCTCGCCGGTCGCGGTGAGCGGCGATCCCGCCCCGCTGATGGCCCCGGTGGTCATCTGGGGACAGCCCCCCAGAATGAGAAGCCCAGCTAACGGCAAGATTCGGAAAAATAAGCGGAAAGGGGCCTTCATGAAGATAGCCTATTGTACGTTATCGGCGGGGAAAGACCAAGGGGTTGCCGTGGGGGGTTCGATATAGAAAGGAGACGGGAAACGTACGGCTATTTGAATCCCTTCGATGGTTACTGCTCGCTCGATCCCGCCGAAGGAACGGAGGACACGGGTGGACCGGAGGACACCTGTCCCCCGCCCCCTGCGCCCTCCCTGGCGACGTCGGGTTCCGGATCGTAAGGCTCGGGATCGTAGGCCGCGGCGGATTCGGCGTTGGAGGCCGTCGAAGGGGCGGAGGTCCCGGAGGACGTCTCCGCGGAAGACGCAGACGGCCCGGTCGACTCTCTCGCCAGAAAGACCTGAAGGCCACCCGTTTCCAGGCGCACGATGACGTCGTCCGCCCCGTCGCCGTCCTGATCCCCGTAATAGACCGCCGTGATCCTCTCGCCCGCGGCGACCGGAATGCGGGCGCCCCGGTCGATGCGCGCGAAGTAGCGCAACACGCCGTCGCCTCCGCGCGTGCCTTCGACGATCAAATGCGAATAATCCCGCCGCTGCACCTCGGCGATCACCGCCATCCGGTCGGACGTGGGCACCGAAACGTACGAGGAAATCGGTCCCGCGATCTCGCGCAGGCGGGCTTCCGTGATCGACGTGGAAACGATCGTCAACGTCACAGCTGGGGTTCCGGCGTTTCCCCCGCGGGCGTGCGGATCCAACCCAGGACGGTGGAATAGGAAACGTAATCGGGAAGCGTGCGAGCGACGCTTTGATAGAAGGCGAAGACGCTCAAGCCCTTCGGGCGGTAGTCGTTCTCATAGAGCTCGATGACGCTCTTTTTGAACTCTTCCTTCTTGGCCCGGTTGGAGCGTTTGCCCTTCAGCCCGTGCACCAGCCCGTCCGCGCCCTTCTCCTGATACTTGCGCGTGAGCCGCCACAGCGTCGAGCGATGGACGTCCAACTTTTCGCAGGCCTCGCGGATGCTGAGTCCGCCCTTCAGAAGTTCTTCGAGCGTTTCGATACGGAAATTTGTTTTCATGTACCACCCTCCCTGCGAGGGATAGGAGCAAGACGGGTGCCATTGAAAACCTAAGTAAAATCAACACAGATGGAGGAAAATGAGACGTTGATTAGGCTGGTAGTTCACATTTTTGAGATTGATCCATCATCCCATTTTTATTTGACATACTTTATTATGTCATTGATAATAGGGCCATGAACTGGCTCAAAGGCATTCGTGAAGAGCGCAAGATGTCCCAAAGGAATTTGGCGAAGCGGGCTGGTGTGTCTTTTCGAACGCTGCAACTCGTGGAATCCGGCCGGTGGGATCCCAAGCTCTCCACGGTTCAAAAATTCCTCTCCGCACTCGGCTATCCGGATGATTTGGTGGAGGGCAAGATCCGCGAAACCGTCCAAGAAGGCAGGGACACCGTCGTCGCCGTCACCGAACGCATCGCCGGGAACGAATCGTCCTGGAAGATTTGGTTGTTCAACTTCATCGATCGTTTCCGCGCGAACCCGAGCGAATTCTTGATCGCCAAGCCGCCCTCTTCGGCGGCATCGGAAAAAATCCGAGCGCTCGCCGCCTCGACGGTGGAGGCCTTGTGCCGAAGCCTGAATCGGACGCCGCCGGATTGGTGCGCGGGGATCCCTTCGCTGAAAGAACCGTGGTTTCCCTCGGAGACGGAAAACCTGAAGGCGTCCGCCCTGCTGGAAAGCCCGGTCGATTTCCGCCGACGCAACATCTTCGTCCTCGGCAATTTCCTGGAGCGCGCCTGATGCTCGACCGCAAGCTCATCAAAGACCTGTTCCGGTCGCTGAACGGCGAGCTGGCAAAGATGCGCGTGACCGGCGAGATCGGACTTTGCGGCGGGGCCGTCATGTGCCTGGTCTTCCAGGCACGCGAGGCCACCAAGGACGTGGACGGCCTTTTCGAACCGACCGAAGAAATGAGACGGGCCGCCGGACGGGTCGCCAAGGAGTTCGGCATCGAGGAAGGCTGGCTCAACGACGCCGCCAAGACCTATTTCCTGACGGAACCGCCCCGGCAGAGCGTCATGGAGCTCTCCCACCTGCGCATCTGGGCGCCGTCAGCGGAGTACATGCTGGCGATGAAATGCATTTCTGCGAGGTTCGACTCGCACGACAAGGACGACGTGATTTTCCTGATCCGGCATTTGGAGTTGGAAAAGCCCGCCCAAGTCTTTCGCATCGTCGAAAACTACTATCCGAACTCGAAGATCCCGCCGAAGACGCAGTTTTTGATCGAAGAAGTGATGGCCTAATCTCCTTAAGCTGCCACATCGAGCGGGGACGGAATGAGTGTTGATCTAAGCGAAATTAAGTCCCCTTCTGGCCAAGGCATCGAAGACCCGGTTCCGAAGGTCGGCGGGCAGATCCTCATCGATGGCCCACATGGCATCAAGGATCTCTTCAGGGCGCTCGGCATCTTCGATGACTTCGAGAGCCTCATCGTCATCCTCGCTTTCCGGTGTCGCGTCGACAACCGAGAGCAAAGCGGCCAGCGCGGCGGTGCGAACCGCAGGAGTGTAGTCATCCTCATCCTCACCACGAACGACCTCATGAAGGTAAGTCAGAACTCCCCGTCCGGCGGCACCCATTGAGGCGACCTCGAGGAGCCGCTCCGTCCGCTCCGTCTCATCGCAATCGGTGCGGAAGGCGCGCGTTACGGCGTTCTCTCCCAACCATTGGGCACGGCGTTCCAGGGCGGCGTTGCCGTTCGTCCCGGCCAGGGTGTTGATGAATTCGGAGGAGAACCCGGCTTCCCTGAGCTCCGGCCTCTCGAAGGCGGTGATACGTCCGTCGGCGGCGGTTTCTACCCGAGTGACGAGCGGAGTTTCCACCTCGCCGTCGCTGATCTCAATCGCCGGTCCCAAGGCCCGTCCCAAGGCGCTGGATTGTTCATCCGTCAGTTCGAGTTCCTCAGCCAGCGCCTCCCGCTCCTCGGGGGTCAAGCGGTCGAGGTCCGCGTAGGCCTCCAAGACCCGCTCCGCGCGGTACTCGTCGCTGACGCCGAAAACGGCCCTCCATAGATCACCGAAAATGTTCATCGCATTTCCCTCCGCAGAACTATTTATGGAACCGCGATCGCACCGAGCCTTCGCGGGCCAGTTCCTGAACATGCTCGTCCGCGCCCTTCTCCTGATACTTACCACCCTGGCGAGGGGATAGGAGCAAGACGGGTGAAGTTCGATAATTAATCTTCGCGCGGAATCGC
Organism: bacterium; assembly: GCA_036274695.1. GTDB lineage: Bacteria > UBA10199 > UBA10199 > JACPAL01 > DASUFF01. Next base: position 6,569 of record DASUFF010000131.1, read on the forward strand.
GATCAGCACCAAGGCTTCCCGCGCCAAATCACGAACGTGCTCGTCCGCATCCCCCAAACCGACGCGAAGCGCCCCGTCGAGCGGCGGACGGCAGCGCTCCTTCCACGCCTCCAACGCAGCGGTTCCGTTGCCGAGGTCATGCGGCCAGGAGGCATACAAATGCCCGACGGAAAGAACGGCCATCGACCGGACGGAGGCCTCCGGATCCGAAATCGCCTCGCCGACAAGATCGATCACCTGCAGGGTCTGCCGCCGAGTCAGAAAGGAAGATGAGCGGACCGGATCGGCCATCGTAACGACGACTTCCAGCGCGCGATATCGTATCTCCGCATCGGGGCTGCCGCGACACAAAGAAGCCGCCGTGTCGAGGAGACGCGGCGCAAAGTTCCTCAAGCAACGCGTCCTCTCGAGGGAGGGATCGCTGTTGGCGATCAGGGCGGACAGTTCGCTCAAGGCCTCGCTTCGAGCGGGGAAACCCATACGATCGTCGCAAGCTTGCAACGACAGGTGATCCAGCCGGCGCCGGAGCGGCTCCGTCCCGTCGCGTCCCGCCAGGCCGGCCACGAAGGCCCTGGAAAAAAGCCGGGGGCCGGTCAGGCGGGCTCGCTCCTCTGCGTCGACGAAGCGGTCTTCCAAGACCCGATGAAGCTCGTGGACCTGTTTTTCCGAAAAGGAGAGATCCGTTTGGAGGATCCGCAAATCCTCGGCCGAAAGACCGTCGTTATCGACAGCGAGGGTTAAGACGAAACGCGCGTTTTCGATGTCGGTCATGATGATCTCCTACCACCGGACGATCGCGTCCGCGGTCCTGTCGGCCTGCTCGCGGATGCTGCGTCCCATCTCTTCGAGAGCGCGCGCGGCGGCCGCAGCGTCCACCGGATGCAGCTCGGCGTTCAGCGCGCTGCGGATGCCCTCGGCCAATCCGCGCCAGTTGCTCGAACCTTCGTACCAGAAGTCAGCGAAATCGAAGTCGCGGATATGGTTCCAACCGGCGTCGATGATGCCGTCCGGTTTGTAGACGAGATAAAGCCCTTCTCCACCCTGGACCAGCGAGGATTGCTCCCTCACTTCCTGTCTCGCATCGAAAGAGGCCTTCGCGCAGTCCTTGTAGGCCTCGGCGAACTGGATCTCCAGATAGGAGCCGGCCTGCTTCAAGAGGTCCGGATGATGAGCGGCGGCGCTCCAAAGGGCGCGGTCGGAGAGCGCGCCGTCGTAAACGGAATTCATGGCGGTCAATACGTTCCCCGACTTGAAGGCCGCGATGATCTCGCCCAGCCTCGCGGTGCGCTGACGGAACACGTCGGCGTTGTTGCGCTCGGCGTCGATCAAGGCGTGCAAGACGGACTTCACATAACCCTTCAAGGCGCTCGCGAACTCCGCGTCCGTCACGGCCGCGCGCTCCGCGACGATCCGGCCCTGCACCTCCGTCTCGTAGGCGGTGAACTCGCCGGGCTGGAAGGTGTCGTTCATCAGATGCGCCACGTCTTGGTCGTGTTGGGACGGCAACGTGACCGCCGGGATGATGCGGATCGCGCCGACGGGCAAAGGGATCCAATCGCTCGGACGGAGGTCCACGCCCGGAATCACCGGGATGGCAACACCGGTATCGGAAGGAGGCGACGGAGGCGTTCCGATGTCCGGCGTGGATTCGGCGACGGCGGGGGCTTCGGCCTCCGGGGCCTCGGCCGCCGGGGCTTCGGGCGCCGGCGTCTCGGGGGAACCGAAATCCGAAATCGTATCCGTACGGGTCGGCAAGATCGCTTCATCGGATGACCTGTCCGTTCCCTGCGCGATGGTCTCGGTATTTCCAGGAACGACCGTCGCGTCTCCGGAGTTTCCGGTGTTGCCGCCGGCATCGACCGTGAACGGCGTGTCTTTGCCGCCGCAGCCGGAAACAAGTCCGATGGTCAGGGCCGCAATCGCGATGATGGTGATCTTTTTCATGTGTCCCCCCTTGTTGGTAAGAGACGAAAGGAGCAAGGCAGGTGCCAAAAATGGGAAATCGCAACCATTTGATTTTACTTAGATAAGAGAAAAAAGAGGTTGCGCGCATTTTGACCTGAAACGCCGATAGTTCACATTATTGAACTCGTCCGATTGTGTCTCGGAAACCTCCCACCTCGATTTCCTTCAGGATTTTCTTGGCACGTTTTTCGCAATTCCCTTCGGAAGAGGAGATCGCATGAAAAGACTTATCGCCCTGTTCATCCTGATCGGAATCGCCGCCGTGTCCGCAAGAGCGGAGGCCGGCTGGTTCCGTTTCTCCGGGGCCGTGAAACCCTCGAAAATTCCGGCGACGACCATGTGTCTCCCCAAAACTTGCGAGATGGCCGGCAAGAACTGCGGCGCGATCGACGACGGCTGCGGCGGCACCTTACAATGCGGCGCCTGCTCCGGCTTCGCGACCTGCGGCGGCAGCGGCACGGCCAACGTCTGCGGCGAGACCTGTAACCGTTATGCCTACGTGGCGGAACGAAGGGACGGCATCGAAGACGTTTTCAGCGGAGGCGCCTGCATCGCCGAGGCGAAAAATCTGACGACGAGCGGGGTCGCCATCGACTACGCGCACTTAACCGCCGGGCGCGGCGCGCCGAATCTGTCCTTCACCTATGACGACGCAGGCGAAGCGGTGTTGAACCATATGGATCTGATCCGGGACTCTTGGAGCCTGATGAGCGGAGACTACTACCACTATGAAACGAAGGCCGTCGCCTGGGACGCCTCCAACCGCATGGCCGTCTTCGCCCGCGAAGAGGACGGGGCCTATTCCCTCCGCTTGAACGACGGCCCCTATTACGCGGGCGGAGAGGCGCGCCTGCTGGGTCGTTTCGGCATGGTCCCGGCGCAGGACATCGAATGGGTCCCCGCGGCGGACGGAACGCGTTCGCGTTACCTCATCGTCAACTTCGGAAACATCCCGACGGCAATGTCTCTTTACGTGATCGACACTGAAGACACCGACGTCCGCCCCATCTCCTTGGAAGAAGAAAACGCCGAAGGCGTCGTCGCGGGGCGTGCGATGTTCGGCGCCCAACCGGCCCTCGACAACGACGGCGGCAAGATGTTCTTCGTCCGCCGCGGCCGGATCCTGGCCTGCGACCTGGATCTGTCCCGCATGGACGACGCCTCTCCGCGCGCCTTCTGCACGGGCTCCCGCGAACTCTCGCGGCTGAGCGTGATCGAGGGCGAGATGGCCTCCCCCGCCGTCTCCCAAGACGGCCGGTGGCTCTACCTTTCGATGAGGACGAGCGCGTCCGGCAGCTGGGACATCTACCGCACGCGCCTGGACCGCCAATTCCTACAGCCCCTGACGACGACGCCGGACGTCGACGAGAAGGAAATCGCCGCCGTGCCTTCCTGGGTGGAGCTGCAGATCAAAACTTCGGTGTCCCAGACGATGACGATCAAGGAAGAGCCTCAGTACCAGGCGGTGACGACCTACAAAACGACCTACCAAACGATCGCCCCGTAGGATCAACCCCGCTTCCCGCGGGACAGCACTCGCTACGGCTCGTAACGGAAGCTAGAAGAAGATTTGGGTCTGGAAATAGTAGGCGTTCGGAAAGGCGGTGAATTCCCCGCCGGTCTTTCCCACCGGAATCTGGGCGCCGCCCAGGATCTCGAGCCAGGAGAGGGGCGCGTACTTCGATTCCGGGTTCAGGAAGACGCTGCCGCCGTTTAAGTCCACCACGCTCAGCATCATGACCGACCACAAGGGCATGAGGTCGTACTTGGCCTGAAGCTCCACGAAGTTCTTGTGGACCGAGAAGACCTGCGAGCCCGTCGGGAACGTCGCCGCGGTGATAGGGAGCCCGCGCCCGTTGCCGTTGAAGAAATATTCCAGGGCCAGATAGAGGCTGTTCTCCCAACCATAGTCGACGCCCGCCGCGAACTGCATGAAGTCGTCCACGAATTCGGCATGATCGTAGACGAATTCGCCGCGGACGCCCGCTTTGCCTAAATCCCCCGTAAAATCGACGCCGAAGTCCTCGTCTTGGAGGAATTTTCCGCCGAAGACGGAGAGATCGAAATGCCCAAGCGTCTTGGTGACCCTCCCGGCCAAGCGCGCGCGGCCGAAGTCAGGCTGGATTTCGTAGACGGCGTTGAGCTTCAAGCCAGTCACCGGAGCGACGATCAGGTTCGCCGCCGTCGCCCCCACCCTCTCCTCTTTTTCCACGTTGAAGATCGCCACCCGCGTGAAGAGGTCGCCGGGAGAGATCAGACGCATGACGCCCCAGTCGACCTTCTGCCGTCCGGCGACGAAGACCACGGGGTCCAGATCCAGACGGGCGTAGGCGCGGTAGAACTGCTGCCCGTAGAAGAAGTCGTTCTTGTGGGCGAGTTCGTAATCCATATCCAGATACGGCTCGGCCCGCTGCGTCTGGCGCGCGGCGAACTCCTCGGAGGCGACGTAATCGCCGAAGATCAGCTCGTTGTCCCAGATCACCTTCGCCGACAGGAACTTCCAGAACTTCGCGTCCCACTCGGTGCGGGCGCGGTTCAGGACCTCGTTCATCGGATCATTCGTGGCCTGGCGCTTGGTGTTGACGTAGAGGTTTTTGAAATAGCCTTTGAAGGAGAGGGAAAAGTCGGATCCCTGATAAAGGGAAATGGCGAAGACCGACGGAGATGGAAGCAGAAAAAGCAATACGGCGAAAAAACGGAAAAGCTTCATTCCAAATCCAAGACGGTCTTCAATTTCCGCTCGATCTCTTCCAATCGGGACGGCGACAATTTGCCGATCTCTTTTTTGAGGCGCCGATTATCGATGGCCCGAAGCTGGTCGATCATGACGTCGGATTCGACTTCGACGCCCGCTTCTCCCTTACGCAGATGCACGCGAAGAATTTCCGTTTCGGGGCGCACTCTCGTGGTCAAGAGACAGACCAGGGTCGATGGATGATCGGTATTGATCAAATCCGTTTGAAGCACGAGAACGGGCCTCACCTTTCCCGGTTCGGTACCGAACCTTGGATTCAAGTCCGCCGTATAGAGATGTCCGCGCTTGATCTTCACTCCGGCAGGTCTTCCAGCAAGGAGAGTTCTTCGGACCATTTCTTCGTATCGGACTTGAGGAGGGCCACGTCTTTTTTGAGCTTCTTTTTGTTGAGGAGCCTCTTTTGGCACCGATTGTAGAAATCGAGCGCGCGGTTGATGTAGGCGTTCCGCGGAACGCGTATCTTCTGGATCACGCTTTCCGTTTCATTAAAGATCCGGTCTTCCAGTTTTAAGGAGAGGGCTTTCGACATACGATTCACCTCATAGAGGTATATACTATAAGAATATACCCCTGCTCGTCAACCGACGCAGGATCGGGGTTCACCCCACCTGTCGCATGGCCTCGACCGGGTCGAGCCGCGACGCCCTCCAGGCGGGGTAGAGCGAGACGATCACGTTGGAGCCCATCACGACCCCTAAAAAAATCAGCAGGTAGACCCAATCCACCTGCGGGTACACGTGCGAGCCGATCAGGAAATTCGAGAACGTGCTGATGAAGCGCGAGAGATCGATGCCGATGTGTCCGACGTAGGCCGTCAGAGCGATGCCCAGGACGGTGCCGATCACAGCGCCGAGGGCGGTGATCAAAAACGACTCCAAGGCGACCAGTAAGATCACCTGCGCGGGCTTCGTCCCCATCGCCATCATCAGCCCGAACTCCCGCGTGCGCTCGACGATGGACATCATGAGCGTGTTCAGAATCCCGGCGGCGACCACCGTGAGAACGATGAACACCACGACGAAGATCATGCCGTTCTGAAAATTGATCAACTGGGCCATGACCGGGATCAGCTCCTGCCAGGTCAAGACTTTCAAGTCCTGCTTCGGCGGCATCCGGACGCGCAGATCGCGCACGACGTTCTCCACGTCGCGGTCGTCTTTTACGGCCACGGCGAACTTGGAAATGCGGTGGTCGAGCGAGAGCATCCTCTGGGCGGAGCCATTCAGGACCATCACCGTCCCGTTGTCGATCTGGTCGTTGCCGGTGGAAAACGTGCCGATGAGCGTGAAGGCCTCACCGGCCAGCGCGCCATAATAGTCCTGGGCCGTCACGACGATCTTGTCGCCGATGTCGACGCCCAAAATTTCCCTCATCGTATCACCGATGGCGGCGCCGTGGGAGTCCTCCGGCGTCATCAATCTCCCCTGCTCCACCGCCCGTCGGCTGCCGATGGCCGTTTCCATGCCGGGATCGAAGCCGACCACGAAGGTGGCGATGGAGTTGGTGGCGGAACTCACGATGCCTCCGGCGACCACGCGCTCCGCATAGGCCCGCACGCGCGGCTCGGCCTTTAAGATCGCGCGGATCGCCTCCGGGTCTTCGATATAGCCGTTGGTATTGTAGATGTTCTCGAGCGACTTCGGGACGATCTGGGCGTCGCTGGTTAAGGAGGTCGTGATGTTCTCCACCATCTGCGCCTGGGCGCCGAAGACGAAGCCGCGCAGGAAGATCAGGGCGGTCAGGCCGAAAGTGACGGCCGAGAGCGTGATGGCCGAGCGTTTCTTGTTGCGGAACATGTTCCGGAGGGCGAGCGAGAGGAAGATGGTCATTGCCGCTCCTCCCCTTCGACCTTTCCGTCCTTCAGGCGGATCACCCGGTGGGCCCGGCGGATGACCATCGGATCGTGCGAGGCGAAGACGAAGGTCACCCGGAACTGCTCGTTCAACGAGCGGAAGAGATCGATCAGCTCGGAACCCGTTTTGGAATCCAGGTTCGCCGTCGGCTCGTCGGCCAAAATAATGCTGGGCCTGGCCGCCAGCGCCCGCGCCACCGCCACGCGTTGCTGCTGCCCGCCGCTCATTTCGCCGGGCTTCTTGTGCCTCTGGTCGCCGAGGCCCACTTTCTTCAAAAGGTCTTCGGAGCGCTCCGCCCTCTCCGACGCCGGCACGCTCTGCAACAACAGCGGATATTCGACGTTCTCATGGGCCGTCAGGACCGGGATCAAATTGTAGGCCTGAAAAACGAAGCCGATTTGATGGAGTCGGAATTCGGCCAGTTCCTTCCGGTCCCTCCGGTAGAGATCGTCGCCTTCGATGAGCACGCGCCCCTCGGACGGACGATCCAGGGCGCCGATCAAGTGGAGGATGGTCGATTTACCCGAGCCGGAAGGCCCCGCCAACACCACGAAGGAACCTTGGTCGATCGCCAAGTCGATCCCCGAAAGCGCCCGGACCGGGAGCCCGTTGGAGTGGTAAGTCTTGCCGACGGCGGCGAGTTGGATCTGCGGGTTCTTCATTTCAAAATGATAATTTTCCCAATCGCGTGTACTTTTCGACCCCCGACCTCTTATAAGAACTCAATAAAATCAGCAACTTAAAAGACCTCTCGAAGCACCGCTTCCTTGGCCCTAAAAATGCAATGACTCCGGAGACTTCTTAAGGAGCCCTTATGAAATCATCGCGCCCGAAGAAAGCAACGGGGGTTCTCCTGGCCGCCTTGGCCCTGACGTTGTTCGGCTGCGGATCCGGCGACAAGGCCGGGCCGGAAAAGCAGTTGGTCACTTCCGACGGCGGAGGAACCCGCCAGGTAACCGCCACGGAGGGTGAAGGGACCGGAGGAACGACGGCCGGCGATACGACCGGCGGGACGGAATCGGACGACGCTTCGGGCGAACCGGATCCCGCCCTCATCATGCACATCATCAACAGCACACTCAATTAGGAGGATTTTATGAAAACACCGAAACGAATCGCACTGGCCTTGGGAGCCGTGGTCGCAATCGCCGTCATCGCGGCGGACGATGACGCCGTCGGCGAACAATTTCAAATCCAGCCGGAGCCGCAGATCGTGCTGAAAGACACCGGAATTTCCGCCGCCTTGGTGACCGAAACCGTCAAAAGCATCTCGGTGCCCAGCGAAGGGAGCTATACCTGCAAGGGCGGGAACGCGGCGGTGGAGATCGGAGAAGCCGGCCGAATCCTCTTGGGCAGTTCCACTGGCACCAGCTTCCTCGTGACGACCTCCTCGGGACGCAAGGTCATCGTCTTCGCGCCGTCCGAGGGCGCCTGGAAGGCGGCCATGTCGATGGCCATCGAGTCCCAACTGGCCGGCTTGGCGGTGACCTTCCGCAACAACAGCAGCGAAACCCAGGACGCTTTCTTCAAAGGCGCATGCGACGGCGCGGACAAGGTCAGCATCGCCAACGAGATCACGGTGACGAAATAACGGGCGTGCTTAAGGCCTCAGATTCTTCTCCGTAAAGACGGATTCCGGGACCGGCGGCACGGGATCGAAGTCGATGTTTTCCAAGATCAGAACCGTCCGGCTCCCCTCCTTCAGCACCGGCGTCATCTCCCAGCGGGTGGGCAGCGTCACTCCGTCCATTTTTCGGATATCGGAAAACTTCAGATCCTTGATGAGCTTCCCTTTTTCGTCGATGAAGTTCTGGCGGACGGGCACGTCGTCCTTCTCCCGCACCCAATAGACCACCTTGCCCCAGACCACCGGCGCGTTGGGCTTCGGGGTCAGCTCGATCTTCAGGACCGGCTCGCCGTCGACGGTTTCGCGCCCCGTGATCTCGTGGGTGTAGTCGTCGATGTAGCTCGACTCTTTGACCAGATCGTCGTTGGTGAAGTCCGAACCCATCCATGGCTGGAGCATCATCGACGGCGGAATCTTCAACACCTTCTCCACCGACGGCAGGAAGTTCCAAAGGTTGTAGCCCAATCTCAAGAACGACGTCCCCGCCTCCTTGGCGGGATCGGAGATCCGCACGAAGACGCGGCTGTTGGTGCGGTCGTCCCAGACCTTCATTTTGAGCGTTCGCGTCCAAGACGGCCGCGTGACCGTCATGGAATAGTCCGCGACGTTCACGTGGCCGCGGAGCTTGTGGATCATCTTTTCGACGACGGACTTGGCGTCCTCCGGCGTCGCGGCGCCGGCGACGCGCACCGCGCACAAAACAAAAATAGCCAAAGTGAAAAATCCCGTTCTCTTCATGCCCCCTATGTAAAGCGAAGGCCCTATTTTAGCAACCGGCCGGCTTCACGCGCGAACACACCCGGGCAAAGGAACCCTTATGAACCTTCCGATTCCGACGCCCGCCGCCTTAATCCCCGCCGTCCCGACGCTGTATGCCCGAAACGTCATCGGCGCCTTGCGAAGCTTGAACGTCGTGGGGGACGCCACGCAGCACGACGTCGCGGGCATTTTGGAATCGCCGGCGGCCTTCCTCCGGCAGATTCGGGAAAAAGGCGAAACGCAGCTGCAGGCGCTCAAGCGCGTGGACACGCTGATCAACGGAAACCTGGAGGAAGCCCGCCTTCCCATGGGACGAAGGACGATGATCGGCGCCTCCTTTTTCTCGCCCGGCGGAACCGCCGTAAAGGTCCCGCGCTACGTAAGCATGATCGGGCAATACGCCTCGTCCCTGCCCACCCTCCTGCAGGCGAGCGCCGTGCTGGAGGAACGACACGAAGACCGGCGGGCCCCGGTCGCCGCTTGCATCCACTACGCGGAAAAGCTTTTGGGGGAAAACCTGCATTTTCCCGCCTTCGACCTTTTCGAGCTGGGCATTTTGGAGACCCACGCCGCCACCCTGGAGGCGGGACGCGATCTCTCCAAATCGCTGCGCCCGATCCAAAGCTTCTTCTACATCATGCACAGCATCGCCCATTCGAGTCTCGAGCGGGAACCCGCGGCCGTCCTCCTCCTCTCCCTCCTGGTCGCCTCCCAGCCGCTGACGACGGTCGGGCGGGAAGTCGTCGGCAACGGCCTCCTGATGGCCTTGTCGGCGTTCGGGCTCGTCCATCCCGCCCTCATCTCGCCGCAGCAATTGAAGGAGGCCGCTCATTTTTCCAAACTTTTGGGGATCCCGCCGGAATTGCTGCCCGAACGCGATTTGCAGATCTTCGCCGATCTGGCGATGAAGGCCGTGGACGGATTGAAGTTCGAGCCTTGAGGCGGATTACCGGTCCGCGAACCACTTGCGCGCTTCGCCGACCAAGTAGAACGAGCCGGTCACGAGCAGGACGTCGTCGGGATCGATGATCGAGGCGATCTCCTTCAGCGCCGAGACCGTGTCCTCCGCGGCGGAGGCCTCCATGCCCAGGTCGACGGCCCTCGCAATGATCTCCTCCGCAGGCAAAGCCCTCTTCATGCCCGGAGCTGCCGCCAGGAGCTTGGGCGCCAACGGTTCCAGCTCGCGCAACATCCCGCCGACGTCCTTGTCGGCCATCGCGCCGAAAAGGACGTGAAGCCGCCGGCCTTGGAGATGCTCCTCCAAATACTCGCGGACCGAGCGCATCGCTTCCGGGTTATGCGCCCCGTCCAGGATCACCCACGGTTCTTCGGAAATGGTTTCCAGACGCCCGGCCCACCGCACGTTTTCCAACCCGCGCAGCATGGCGTCCCGCCCGACGCGCAGATCGCCCAGGGCGTTCAAAACATCGACCGCCCCCATCGCCAGATTGGCGTTCCGTCTCTGGTGCGCCCCTTCCAAGCCGATCTGGATGTTCGGAGGGATCAGGTTCATGGTGAGGGAAACGAAGCGCGAACCTTTTCTGGAGGCCTGCTCCCGCACGACCTCCATCGCTTCGTCCGGCAAGGCCCCGACAAGGACCGGACGGCCCGGCTTGACGATGCCCGCCTTCTCGAAGGCGATCTCCGCCAGCGAGTGGCCCAGGTGCTCCATGTGGTCCAGGCCGATCGACGTGATGACGGAAAGGATGGGATCGACGACGTTCGTGGCGTCCAGCCGGCCGCCCAAGCCGGTTTCGACCACCGCGACGTCGACGCCGGATTCGGCGAAATGCAAAAACCCGACGGCAGTGGCGAGCTCGAAAAAAGTTAGAGATTCGTCTTCCACCTCGCGGACATGGCGGGCATGCCTCAAGACCTCGTCGGGCGCGATCCGCGTCTCGTCGACCCGGATGCGCTCGCAAAAATCTTCGAGGTGCGGCGAGGTGTAGAGCCCGGTGCGGTAGCCCGATTCTTGAAGCATGGCGGCCAGCATGGCCGCGGTCGACCCCTTGCCGTTGGTACCCGCGATGTGGATCGAGCGGAATTTCTCCTGGGGATCGCCCAACCGCTTCAAGAGGGCCCGGATGCGCTCCAGGCCCAGCTTTTGACCGAAGTATTCCCGGTCGCCCAAGTGGCGGACGAAGTCTTCGTAGGAATCGAGGGGGATTTTCACGCCGCTTTGATGCCGTACTTTTTAATCTTCCGATAAAGCGTCGCCTGGCCGATGCCCAGCTTCTTGGCGGCGGTGAGCACATCGCCCATGCAGCGCTTGATGGCGCTTTCGATGGCGTACTGCTCGACGGTCTTGAGCGGCAGGATCTTTTGGAAACCCTGGTCCCATTCGGAGGATTCGAGCTCCGCCTTCTTCTCGGTGTTGACGATGAAGCGCGGGAGGAACGACGGCTTCACGCGGCTGTCCTCGTGCAGGACCACAATGCGCTCGATGTTGTTCTCCAACTCCCGGACGTTGCCGGGCCAGTCGTACTGCACCAGCGATTCCATGGCCTCGGGCGTGAAACCCCGGAAGCGCTTTTCGTTCTCCTTGGAGTACTTGTCCAAAAAGTACTGGGCCAGAGGCGGGATGTCGGCGCGCCGCTGCCGGAGCGGCGGCAGGTGGATGGGGACGACGTTCAGCCGGTAATAAAGGTCCTCGCGGAACGCCCCCTTGTCCACCTCGACCCGCAGGTCCTTGTTGGTGGCGGCGATGACGCGGATGTCGATGTTGATCTTTTCCGTCCCGCCGATGCGCGAGATGCTGCGCTCTTGCAAGACGCGCAGCAGCTTGACTTGGAGCGACGGATCCATCTCCGAGACTTCGTCCAAGAACAGCGTCCCGCCGTGGGCGCGCTCGCAGCTGCCGATGTACTGGCGATCGGCGCCGGTGAAGGCCCCGCGCTCGTGACCGAAAAGCTCGTTCTCCAAAAGCTCTTTGGGGATGGCGCCGCAGTTGATGTCGATGAACTTGTTCTGGGCGCGGTCCGAATGGCGGTGGATGGCCTTGGCGATCAGCTCCTTGCCGGTGCCCGATTCGCCGATGATGAGCACGGTGGCGTTGGAGCGCGCGACCGTCTTCACCATCTGGAAGATCTCCTGCATCTGGGGGGAGATGCCGACGATGTCGTCGAGCCGGTCCTCCCAGCCCACCTGGCTCTCGAGCAGGCTCATGCGGCGGTGCATCTCGGAGGTGCGGAGCGCCCGCTCGAAGGCGAGCTTGAGCTTTTCCAAGTTGGGCGGGATCTGGAAATAGTCGAAGGCCCCGCTCTTCATGATCTCGACGGCGTGGTCGACGCCGGTTAACTTGGTCAAAAAGATGACGGGCAGCCCCTCGTCCTTGGACTTGAGGCGGGAGAGCATCTCCTGCCCGACCTCCATGCTCTCGGGGCCGCAGTTGAGGAGGACCACGTCCGCGGCCGGGATCGGCTGCTGACGTAGCTCCTCGCGCGTGACCTCCTTGACCTCGCCTTCCTTGGCGATGAGGCCGAACACTTTTTTATCGAGCCGGTCCCTCAAGGAGACCACCAGAACGCGCGCGCTCATGCGGTCTCCCTTTTCTTGAATTCGCGGATGTTGATCTCGCACTTCTTGATGATTTTTTTGAAATTGCTTCGGTCCATCCCCGCCCTTTCGGAGGCCAGCGACACGTTGCCGGACGTCTGCCGCAGGAGGTTCGAAATATAGGCGCGGTTGAAAAGATTCAAGGCTTTTTGTTTCGCGCTTCGGTACGGCAGATGGATGAAATCCGTCTCGGATTTCGTCTCCGGCAGGTAGAAGAACTCGCCCAGGAGCTTCGGCGGCAGCTCCCTCGCCGTGACCGCCTCCCCCTCGGCCATGACCACGGCCCGTTCGATCACGTTCTCCAGCTCCCTCACGTTGCCGGGCCAGCGGTACTCCTCCAGGGTCTGGAGGGTGTCCATCGAGATCTTGCCCACCTTCTTGCCCGTCTTGTCCGCGAACTTTTTCAAAAAGTGATAGGCGAGCAGGGAGATGTCGTCCTTGCGCTCCCGGAGCGGCGGTAGCGTGAGGGTGATGACGTTCAATCGGTAGAAGAGGTCCTCGCGGAAGGCCTTCGTTTTCACCTGCTGAAAGAGGTCCTTGTTCGTGGCGGCCAGCACGCGCACGTCCACGCGGAAGTTGGACGCGCCGCCGATACGACGGATTTCTCCGTTCTGCAGCACGCGCAGGAGCTTGACCTGAACCGCCGGCGAGACCTCGCCGATCTCGTCCAAGAAGATCGTCCCGCCGCTGGCTTCCTCGAAAAGTCCCCGCTTGTCGGCGTAGGCGCCGGTGAAGGACCCCTTCTGGTAGCCGAACAATTCGGATTCGAGAAGGGTTTCGGGCAGGGCCGCGCAGTTGATGACGACGAAGGGCTTGTCCTTGCGCCGGCTCTTCTCGTGGATGGCCTTGGCGACCAGCTCCTTGCCGGTTCCGCTCTCGCCCAGGATCAGAACGCTCGAATTGCTGGGAGCGGCCCGGGTGATCAGCTGGTAGACCTCCTTCATCTTCGCGCTCTTGCCGATGATGTCGAGGAAGCGGTCGTCCTCGCCCCCCGCCACCTCCAGCTCGTGGATCTTGCGGACCAGTTCGTTCTTCTCGATGGCCTTGCGGATCAGGACGGAAACACGCTCGACGTCGTCGAAGGGCTTGGTGAGATAATCGTAGGCGCCCTTCTTCAAGGCCGTCACCGCAGTCTCGATCGACCCCTTGCCGGTCATGACGATGACCTCGGTATCGGAGCCCGAGGCACGGACGCGGTCCAAGATCTCCAGGCCCGAGCGGTCAGGAAGGTTGACGTCCACAAGAGCGACGTCCACCTTGTTCTTCGAGAGGAAGTCCAGGGCCTCCCCGCCGTTCTTGACGGCCGCGAACGTCCTTTGGTCGCGACGGAGCAGTTTCTCCAGGGCGGAGACCAGGGAGTCTTCGTCGTCGACGATCAGCGTGTTGACGCGGTTCTGGTCGCTCATTCTTTGGCTCCGATTTTTTTGAGTTTCTCGATCAACGTCGTCCGGTTGAGCTTCAGCAGCTGCGCGGCTCGGTTCTTGTTGCCTTCGCTTTTCTCCATCGCCTTGCGGATCAGGTCCGATTCGTAGCGCTCGACCAAGGCGCGGAGGTCGACGCCGTCGTCGGGCATCGAGGCCTCGACGGGGGACTCGGCCGTTCGCCGGCCGGCGACGTTGTCGGGAAGCTCCGCGACGCCGATCTCGCCGCCGCCCCGCAGCACCACCAGGCGCTGGACGAGATTCTCCAGCTCGCGCACGTTGCCGGGCCAATCGTAGGCGCGCAGACGGTCGAAGGCCTCGGGGGCGAAACTGGTTTTGGCGCCGGGTTCGCGCCCGTCGCGGCCGTTGGGCTGGTATTTTTTCAAAAAGTGGCGGACCAAAAGGACCACGTCGTCCCTCCTCTCCCTGAGCGAGGGCAGATGGATGGGGATGACGTTCAAACGATAGTAGAGGTCCTGGCGGAAGGTGCCCTTGGCGACGGCGTTTTCCAGATTCTGGTTGGTCGCCGCGATGACCCGGATGTCCACCTCGTGGTTCCGCGCCGACCCGACCGGCTGGATGACCCGCTCCTGCAAGGCGCGCAAAACTTTGACCTGCAGCTTCGGGCTCATGTCGCCGATCTCGTCCAAGAAGATCGTGCCCCGGTCGGCCTGCTCGAACTTGCCGGCGCGCGTGCTGACCGCGCCGGTGAAGGCGCCCTTCACGTGGCCGAAGAGCTCGGATTCGAGGAGTCCCTCGGGAATCGCCGCGCAGTTGACCGCCACGAACGGCCGCTCCGAGCGCCGCGAGCGGTAGTGGATGGCCTGGGCGATCAGCTCCTTGCCGGTGCCGGACTCGCCGGTCACCAACACGGTGCTGTCGGTGTCGGCGATCTTCTCGACCAATCGAAAGACGTCCTGCATGGGGCGGCTCTCGCCCACGATGTTCTCGAACCCGTAGCGCTGCTGGAGCTGCTTCTTCAGCGCCTTGTTTTCCTCGCGCAGCTGGGCGTGCTCGAGGGCCTTGGCGACGAGCGAGCCGATGTCGTCCAAGTCGAACGGCTTGGTGACGTAGTGATAGGCGCCGGCGCGGATGGCCTCGACGGCCGACGGGATCGTGCCGAAGCCCGTCATGACGATCGACACCAGGCCCGGATGCGACTCGCGCGCCTTGCGGATGACCTCGATGCCCGATGTCTTCGGGAGCATGAGATCGACCAAGAGCAGGTCGAAGCCCTTCTCGCGCGCGGCCGCAAGACCGCGCTCCCAATCGGAGAACGCCGAAACCTCGTAACCCTGAGACTTCAGATAGCGGTCGAGGGCCTTCAAAAGGACCTCTTCGTCGTCAATGACCAGTATGGACTTTGCCATGTTTTGCCTCGTGTCCGGCCGGTAAAATCACGCGAAAAACGCTGCCGACGCCCGGCTCGCTCTCCACTTCGAGCTTTCCCGCGTGATCGGAAATGATCGAATAGCAGATCGAGAGCCCCAGGCCGGTCCCCTCGCGCCCTTTCGTCGTGTAAAAGGGGTCGAAGATCTTGGCCATGTCCTCCTTGCGGATGCCGCAGCCCTGGTCCCTCACCTCGACCACCGCCTGGGATCCCTTGGCGCCCGGAAAGATGCGGACGCCGACATCGCCACCCTTCTCCATGGACTGGGCGGCGTTGTTGATGAGGTTCAAAAACACCTGCTGCAGGCGCGCGGAGTTCCCCTTCACCGGCGGCAGACCCGCCTCGTATTCCGTCGTCATGGAGACGTTGCGGTGCTTCAAATTCAGCTTGGCCAGCGGCAGGATCTGGTCCAGGGCGTCGACCAGAGAGAACTCCTTCAGCTCCGTCTCGCCGTGAGGCCGCGCGAACATCAGCAGATCCTCCACGATCTTCTTGCAACGCTTGGCCGCCTGTTCGATCTCGTTCAAATCGCCCTGCGCCTCCGGGTTGTTCAGCTCGTTCTTCAGGAGCTGGGCGAAGGCCAGGATGCCGGCCAAGGGGTTGTTGATCTCGTGGGCGACGCCGCCGGCCAGCATGCCGATGGCGGCCATTTTCTCGCTCTGGATGAGCTTGCGCTGGAGGCGTTTTTCCTCGGTGACGTCCCGGTAGTGATGGACGGCAAGCGGACCTTCGGAAGACGGCGGCTTGGACCGTCCCTTTTTGAGGGGATAAGAGTTCACGATGAAGTCCCCGTCCTCCATCATGCCGTCGATCTCGACGACCTTGGGCAGGCCGGAACGCAGCGTCTCTTCGAGAGGGCAATGGGGACAGATCGCCTTCCGCCCGGCGAAGACCTCGTAGCAACGCCCGCCGACCAAGGACCGGATCGGACGCCCGGATCGTTCGGCCGCAGCGACGTTGGCGCGCGCGATGCGGTAATCCCTACCGATGAGCAAAACGGGATCGCGGATGGCGTCGAACGTGGACTCCCATAGAAACTTCCCGCGCTCGACGATGCTGAAAAGCTTTTGAAGCTTCCGGATGTTCTCGGGCTTTTTGGAAACCCCTTTCTTGACGACTTTTCGGGACGCATTTTTCATAAGAGAGCCGGACGGGTAAAAAAAAGCAGGGTCAAAATTAACACGGGCTTTATTATCAAGCTAGAACAATCTGCGGAAGTGTTGATTGAAATTGACTTTTTTCGTCCGCGAGATGAAAAGCAAGCGCGCGCATGTCAGCCAAAGCCCTCACTTATAAGGATGCGGGCGTCGATATCGACGCCGCCGACAGCTTCATCCAAAGGATCAAGCCTCTCGTGAAGATGACGGACCGTCCCGAGGTCCTGTCCACGGTCGGCCACTACGCCGGCCTCTTCGCCATCGACACCGCCAAGTACAAAAGCCCGGTCCTGGTCTCCTCGACCGACGGGGTGGGCACGAAGGTGAAACTCGCTTTGGAATGGAGCCGCCTGGAGGGCTTGGGCCAGGACTTGGTCGCCATGTCGGCCAACGACGTCCTCTGCCTGGGCGCCGAACCTTTGTTTTTCCTCGATTATTTCGCCACCGGCAAACTCGACGTCGACCGCGCGACGGTCCTCCTGAAGGGCATCGCGGAGGCCTGCCGGGACATCGGCTGCACCCTCTTAGGCGGCGAGACGGCGGAGATGCCCAAGATCTACCGGGGCGACGACTTCGACCTGGCCGGCTTCGTGGTGGGCATCGTCGAAAAGGACGCCATCATCGACGGCGCGACGGTGAAGCCGGGCGACAAGGTGGTGGGCGTAGCCTCCTCCGGCGTCCATTCGAACGGCTTTTCGCTGGTCCGCAAGATCGTCGCCAGCAAGAAGCTCAGCCCCGATAAAAAATACCCCGGTCTGGACCGCCCCCTGGCCGACGCCCTGCTCGCGCCGACCCGCCTCTATGTGAAGCAGACCTTGGAGATCGCCAAAAAGTTCGAGCTGAAGGGCATCGCCCACATCACCGGCGGGGGTTTGAGCGAGAACCTGCCCCGCGTCTTCCCGAAAAATTGCCGTGCCGTCCTGAAACGGGCTGCGTGGCCCATGCCTCCCCTCTTCCAATGGCTCCAGAAGCTGGGCCACGTGGAGGACGAGGAGATGAACCGCGTCTTCAACTGCGGGATCGGTCTTTGCGTGATCGTGCCCGCCGAACAGGCCGCCGGCGTCGTCGACGCCTTCAAATCCCGCAACGATCCCGCCTGGATCATCGGCGAAATCGTCGCGCGGGGCGCCGGAGACAACCCCATCGAGATCCTATGAAGGATCCCGCCCAGACCTCCCAGCCCTCGAAGGCTCGAGTAGCGGTCCTCGTCTCGGGAAACGGCTCGAATCTGCAGGCGATCCTCGATGCGGCCACGTCTCCCTCTTATCCCGCCCAAGTCGTTTTGGTCTTAAGCAACAAAAAGGACGCCTTCGCCCTGGAGCGGGCCCGGAAAGCCGGCGTTCCGGCGGAGGTCGTCGAGCACGGCGCCTTCGCCGACCGCCCGTCCTTCGAAAACGCCCTGATCGCCTCCATCGAAAAGGCCGGGGCCGATTTGGTCGTGCTGGCCGGTTTCATGAGGGTCTTGTCGCCGCATTTCATCAAAAAATTCCCGAACCGGATCTTGAACATCCATCCCGCCCTGCTCCCGTCCTTCCCCGGAACGCGCGCCATCGAGCAGGCTTGGAACTACGGTGCGAAGGTGACAGGCGTGACCGTCCATTTCGTCGACGAAGGGACCGACACGGGCCCCATCGTCCTTCAGGAAGCCGTCCCGATAATTCCGAAAGAAACGCTTGAAAGCCTTGAGAAAAAAGTCCATTTCGTGGAACACAGACTCTTCCCCGAAGCGATCCGGCTGTTCGCCGAGAAGAAGCTCGCGGTCGCCGGGAGAAAGGTGACCGTTTCGTGAAGAAATTTTTGGTCCTGGCGACTATCGCCGTCTCCTCCCTTTTTCTCGCACCCCGCGCGGAAGCCCGGCAGGGGTTCGCCGTGGGCCTGGGACCGGCCGGCAATATCTTCCTGATCGACACCGTTCCGGTGCTGGATCCCGGCTTCGGCGGCTACGTCTTCTTCAACTACCGGTTCGCCGAGCAGTTCGCCTTCGAGACGAGCTTCCTCATCACCACCCAGGACGGCACGAACGTCTCCAAAGGCGACAACGGCATCCTCTTCCTGGGCATGCCGACCTTCGATTTCAAATATTACTTCCTGAAGAACGATCCGCGCTTCGACCCTTACGCGGACGTCGGCGTCGGACTTTACTGGCTGACCGAGGGAAGTATCGGCAACTCCACGGGCGGCGTGGGCCTGGGGGCCCAGTTGGGATTGGGCTTCGACTATTACGTCACGGACGTGGTATCGGTCGGCTTCGAGGGCTTGTTCCGTTCGATCGGATTGATTACGAATTTCGGGACCCCCAGCGCGAGCACGGCAATTTTTCCGTTCTCGTTGTTGGGCAATGTTGCATTTCACTTTTAGAAAAGGAGAGTTCGCATGATCAAATTCACGTACTTCGGCCATAGCTGCTTCCTGATCGAGGGAGCCAAGGGCAAGGTCGTCATCGACCCGTTCCTCAAGGGCAATCCGCACGTCAAGGTGAACCCGAACGAGATCATCACCAACGCCGTCATCGCCACGCACGCGCATTCGGACCACTTCGGCGACACGGTGGAGATTTCCCAGAAGAACCACGCCCCCGTCATCGGCGTTTATGAGTTGGTCCAGTACGCCATCGGCAAGGGCGCTACGGGCCATGCGATGAACATCGGCGGGGCCTACAACTTCGACTTCGGCGAAGTCATCCTGACCCCGGCCTTCCACAGCTCCGGCTTCTCCGACGGCGCCTACGGCGGATCTCCCTGCGGCGTCATCCTGAAGATGGAGAACCGCACTCTCTACCACGCCGGCGATTCGGGACTCTCTCTCGAGATGAAATTGATCGGCGAGCAGCACAACATCGACGTGGCCTTCCTGCCCATCGGCGACAACTACACCATGGGCCCGGCCGACGCCGCGAAGGCGGTGGAGTTCCTGAAGCCCAAGCTGGCGGTGCCGATGCACTACAACACCTTCCCGGAGATCAAGCAGGATCCGGAGGAATTCGCCGACAAGGTCGGGGATCTGGCGCGCGTGAAGGTGATGGGTTTCGGGGAAACCTACGAGCTGTAATGTAAAGGCGATTTATGAATCGCCCGTACGCGGAGTCCCATGTCTCTTAACTTTTGCGATCTTTTGGTTCTCGGCAGCGACCTCTCGGGGGTCATGGCGGCGACGCTTTTGGCGAAGCGCGGGATGAACGTTCTCGTCTTGGACGACGAGAACGAGACCGAGCCCCTGCCGAACCTGCTGACGGGACTGGGATCGCGGAGCTTCAAGAGCCTGTTGGGGAAGCTCATGATCCCCGACACGAAGCTCCAGATGCTCCACGAAAACAAGGTCGGCTGCCAGGTCGTCCTGCCGAAACACCGGCTGGACCTCCACCGCTCGCGCCCCCTCCTCCTCAAGGAGATCGACCGCGAGTTCCCGGGCGAGCGGGAGATCGTCGAAGAATTGTTCGCCGAGATCGACGGCCTGAGGGAAAAGCACTTGGACGAGATGCTCTCCTTCTTCCCGGTGATCGGGCCGAAAGAGAAGAAGCGGTTTATCCGTTGGGTGCAGACGCTGCCGGGCGAGAAGGCCCTCAAGCTTTGGTCGCAGCTCTCCGGCGAGCTCCGTTCGGTCTTCGAGGCCCAGATCCGTTTCCTGTCCCGCAGTCCCTTGATCGACCCGCCCCTCTTCCAATTGATGCTCTTCCTGACGCCGGAGTCCTGCGGCAGTTTCGCCGTCCGCGGCGGGGCCCGGGAGGTGAAGAAGCTCTTTTTCGACAAACTCGACTACTTCGGCGGCATGATCCATCCGCTGGGCGAGGAGTCCTTCAGCTTCGCCGCCAAGCGCGGCGAGATCAAGGCGCTCCAGCTGCCGCGCTACAATTTCCCGACCCGCTGCCGCTTCGTCCTGGGCAACATGAACATCCAGGCCCTCTACCGCTCCCTGCCGACGCCGCTCCTGTCCTTCCTGACGGCGCGCGGCCAAAAGAAGGTCGCGGATTTGGAGCCTGTGGAGCGCCGGGGATTGGTTCAATACGAAATCCCGCGCGAGATCCTGCCCGGACCGATGAAAGAAAACTTGATCGCCGTGGCGGACCCGACCCTTCCCTTGGAAGGGGACAATTTCCTGGAGTTGAACGCCTACCCGCTGCCGAAAGCCGTCTCGCCGGAGGCGGACACGCTTTTGACCGTTTCGTACACGATCCGCGGGCGGATGGAGGGCTCGTTCGCCGCCCTTCACGACCGGATCGACGAGAGACTGCGCCGCTTGATTCCGTTCGCCGGGACCCATCTCCGCCGCGTGTTCCCCGCGGTGGAGGCGGCCGCGGAGGCGGTCGGCGAAACCGCCCCGCTCTTCCCTCCCCAGGACGAGACGATCGCGCTTCAACGCATCACCGAAAAGCGCGTCTCCTACACGCCGTCGTTCTTTTTCCCGACGCTGACGTCGCCCTACAAGAACCTCTTCGTCCTGGGTCCCAACGCCCTCGATTGGCTCGGTCTGGAAGGAAAAATGCTGGGGGCCTTGAGGGCGGTGGAGATGATCTGGGCGGCCGAGCTTAAAGTCCGAAATTCCTGATCTAAGATTCCCATCGAAAACTGCGCCGGTGCAGCGGCGTCGGCCCGTAGCGCCGGATCGCCTCGCGGTGTTCGACCGTGCCGTAACCCTTGTGCCGGCCGAAGTTGTATTCGGGATACTTTCTCCCCTCTTCGGAAATCCACCGGTCGCGGCTGACCTTGGCCAGGATGGAGGCCGCCGCGATGCTCTGGCACAGCGCGTCCCCGTCCACCACGGCCTCCTGGGGCAGGAAGAAAAAGGCGTCGGACAGGGTGAATTTTCCGTCGATCAAGAGGTACTCGGGCTCGGCGGCCATCGAGGAGACGGCCAGCTTCATGGCCTTGAGCGAGGCGTGGTGAATGTTGATCCGGTCGATCTCTTCGGCGTCGACGGAGGCGACCGACCAGGCGACGGCGTGACGGCGGATTTCCTCGAAGAGGCGGTCGCGTTCGGGGGGCGGAAGTTTTTTGGAGTCGTCGACCTCGGGAAGGATCAGACCGGGCGGCAGGATGACGGCGGCCGCGAAGACCGGGCCCGCCAGGCAGCCGCGTCCCGCTTCATCCACGCCTGCGATCCGGCGAAGACCCCGCGCGTGTAAAGACCGCTCAAGCGGCAGCAGGTCCTTGGGGGCCGGAGCTGTTGACTTCGGCCGGTGTTTTGAACGCCTCATCCCCTTCAAGACGCGCCTTCTTTCCGGAAAGGTCTCTCAGATAATAGAGCTTCGCGCGACGGACCTTGCCGCGCGACATGATCTCGATCTTGTCGATCATGGGGGAATGGACGGGGAAAACGCGCTCGACGCCGATACCGTAGGAGATCTTGCGCACGGTGAAGGTCGCCTCGATGGCGTGCCCCTTCCGGCGGAGCACCACGCCTTCATAGACCTGGATGCGCTCCTTGTCGCCTTCCTTGACCTTGGCATGGACGCGCACCGTGTCCCCCGGCCGGAACTCAGGCACCGCCTTCAGGCTTTCCCGTTGAATTTTTTCGAGAATATTCATACCTACCTACCGTTTCTTTGTCTGTATGCCGTGTACGAGGGTTCGCGGATTAGCACGCCATTTTAAGGAAAGACAAGGCTAAAATGAAGAGACTTTTCAAGGTCGTGGCCCTGTTTTCGCTGATTTTCGGGGGGGCCAGCCTCCTGTTTATCCCCCTCTTAAGCCGGGCTTTTTTGACCCGGATGGCCGTCCACGAGGCCGAATCCCTCCTGCAAACCGGGGTGCGCATCTCCAGCGCGGAATTACGCCTCCTGCAGGGCGAGGTCGTCATCCAGGACGTGGCCGTCTTCCACCCCGACCGGAAGGACGAAAAGATCATCGAAGTGGGGCGGATCGACATCCGGGTCAAACTCTTGCCGATGCTCGGCGGGGGCCTGGCGGGCGTCGAATTCCACATGGACAACCCCAAGCTCGTCTATGCGACGACCAAGACGGGCCAATGGGAGCTCTCCAAGCGCTTCCCCCTCCTCATGCGCGGTGAGGGGGAAAAGCGCCTGCCGGTGAACATCGACGAGATCTCCATCAAGGACGGCCAGGTGGACTACCGGGACGGCAAGGTGGGCATGACGACGAAGGTGAACGACATCGACTTAGACGTCACCCACGTCCGCCTGCCCACGAAGGACGATCCTTTACCGGCGGCCTTCAAGATGAGCTTCGACATCAACCACGGCGGGAGCTTTCAGATGAAGGGCCGCGCGGATTTCCTCTCGCCCAAGATCTCCTTCGATTCCGAGGGCGGCTTGAGCGGCCTGCCCCTGCCGCCCTACGCGCCCTACTACGACAAGGGCCTGCCCGTGCGCATCACCCGCGGGAGCGCGTCCATGTCGAGCCGCGCCAAGTGCACCAACGACTACTTGAACGCCCCCACGCACGTGGTCATCAGCAACCTAGGCATCGAGCCCAAACAGGCCAAGATCTTCGGCTTCGCCTCGGACACGGTCTTGAGCGCCCTGAAGGATAAGAATGGCCATGTGGAGATGGACATGCTCATCGACGGCAACATCCGCAACCCCCAGTTCCACGTCATGACCGACTTGACCGGCGAGTTCGTGAAAGCCCTGTCCCACGGCCTGGTCATGGCCGTCCCCAACGTCATCGGAGACGTCCTGAAGGGCGGCGGCGAGGGGGTCAAGAAGGGCGCCGAGTCGGGCCTGGACAAGCTCAAAGGCATCTTCAAGTGACCTTTGTGCCGAAATGCGTCATAAAAATCGGCATTTCGCGGTTCTGATGCATTGCCCGAAGGGCCGGAAACGGCTAAAATTCCTCGAATGAACGGGTCTCCCTCGCTCCTCCTGGTTGAGGACAACGACGGGCACAGCTATCTGATCGAAGAAAAATTCAGGGACGCTTTCCCGGATGCGAACATCGTGCGCGCGCGCAACCTGAAAGAAGCCGCCGACGCCCTCCCCTCCCAGCCTTGGGACCTGGCCATCGTCAACGACAAGCTGCCCGACGGAAGCGCTTCCGACTTCGTCGATAAGCTGAGCACCGTACAACCCTTCGCCGCCGTCGCCGTCCTGACCGAAGAGACGCGCGACATCGGGATGGAATTCTCCGCGCACCACGGCGCGGTGGAGGTGCTGACGAAGGATCGCTCGACGCTGGAGTCCTTCGTCGCCCGCATCAAGCGTCTCATGGCTGCGAGCCAGCGCATCAACCGCCTCCTCCACGAGGGCGACGACGGCGCCCTGGGAATGCTCTTCCGCGATCCCTTGACCGGCGTCTACAACCGCGCCTATTTCGACGAATCCCTCCGCCGCGAGGTTTTTCGCTGCAACCGCTACGGCCAGGACATGGGCATCCTGCTCGTGGACGTGGACGGGTTCATGGAGATGGTGAAGAAGCGCGGGAACCCGGCGGGCGAGAAGTGTTTGAAGAAACTGGCGGCCTTCCTCACCAAGTGCGTCCGCTCCGGCGACATCGTAGCGCGCTACGGCGAGGACCAGTTCGCCGTCCTCCTGAACCACTGCCGGAGGGCCGACGCCGCCCGCTGTGCCAAGCGCGTGCTGCAGGCCATCCGCGAGCAGAAGGCGTCCGGCGCCTTCACCGTCAGCATCGGCGCCCTGCATCATTCCGGCAATTCCAAGATCCACCGCCCCCAACAGCTGGTCGCCCAGGCCACCAAGGCGCTGCACCGCGCCAAGACCCAAGGGGGCGCCCGCCTCTATATCGCCGCTTAAACCGCCTTCGGTCGCAACCTTTCCTGAAAATCGACGATAGCGTTCGTAAACGGAGGCTGAATGATCGCTCCAATTAACAATTTTCTGACCGCCGTCTTTCCCGCCGCCTCCCCGCCCCTTTCCACGCAGGCGGTGGCGGACGTAATCCAGCAAAACCAGCTGGCGGGCGACCTCTTGAGGGGAACGGCCTTCTACGCCATCCAGCCGGTGGAAGGATTCAAGATACCCCGGCTGCTCACGCTTTCCGCTCTTCCCGTCTCGATCTCCGACCTGGTGCATTGCATGAACGACATCGATTCCTGGGGCGATTGGATGCCGCGCTTCTCCTCCTCGCGCGGACGCCCCACCGGCCGCGCCGGAGAGCAATATCAGGAAGCGAAAATGAAGGCCGCGGGCTTGAGCATCCACTATCAAATCCTGGTCCACAACACGCCCATGGAGCTGGGGCACCAAATCTACTGGAACCTCGACAAGACCGGATTTAAGAAAGACATGCTCGCCATGGGTCTGGAGGTGAACAACGGATCGTGCACCTTCCTACCCCTGCCCGGCCGCCCGGCGGAGACGGTGTTGGCCTACGAAATCCACACGCAGGTGACGCCTTTGATTCCCGGAACGGTGGAAAAGATCACGAGGACGACGATCGAGGAGTTTCCGGAATTCCCGACCAATTTGGGCAACCGCGCCTTGGACGGAAACTGGACGCGGAAAAGCCGCCACGCCCCCCTGGGCCGGACCTACACGATGAAACCCGCCTAAAGCGCCAGAAGACGGCGGGCGTTTTTCGAAAATATTTTTTCCTGTGCATCGAGACCCAAGGGAGACCGGCGAATCGCCTTCATCTCCGCGTCCGCCTCGTAGGGGATGTTGGGAAAATCGCTGCCGTACAGGATGCGGTCCGAGAATTTCTCGATCTTCTCCCAGGGAATCTCGATCGGAAAAAATCCCGCCACCACCATGGTCGTGTCCATCCAAAGGTTCGGGAACTCCTCCATCATCGCGAAGAATTCCTCCGGCTCGTCGAAGCCCAGATGAGGGACGACCACCTTCATCTCGGGAAAGCGTTTCAGCATGTTCCCGGTGAGGCGGGCGCCGCTCACGTCCTTCGTCGTCTCTTTGTAACCCCGCAGGCTCGGCCCCGTTCCCGAGTGGATCAGGAGGACGCGGTCGTGCTCGATCATCTTTTCATAGACGGGAAACATCCGCTCGTCGTCGGGACGGATGCCGGTGACGTGGGTGTGGAATTTGAGCCCTTTGAAGCCGTAGTCGACGAAGCAGCGGTGGAGAAGCTTCCCGACGTTCCCCTCCTCCGGATGGATCGCGCCGAAGGGAATCGCTTCCGGATGTATTTTCGAAAACTCATAAGTCCAGGCGTTCAGCGACTCGCTCATGCCCGGCTTGTGGGAATAATTAAGGATGACGTAGCGGTCGACGCCGAACTCCTTCAACAGATGCGCCGTCTCCTCGGCCTGAACCTGATAGCGGATGGGCCAGCCGTGGTTGTCGAACCAATGCCAGATGGCCTTGTAGAGCTTCTCCGGGAAGAAATGCGTATGAAAGTCGATGACGGGCACTAATAGTGATGTAGCAATTGCGCGTGGCAATTGCGAAGAACTTCTTCGGCCCGCCGCGAGGCCTTATGGTCCTCGCTGTGAACCGCCAAAAGGATTTTCCCCTGCTGAACGGCGTCGTCCAACGCCTCCGCCTCGTTCTCCTTGAAGCCGGCGCCGATCAAGGCGCCCAAGAGTCCGCCGGCGCTCGTGATGACGGCGATGATGGGGCCCGCGGCCAAAAGTCCCGCGCCCGCCATGATCATCCCGACCAAGGCCGTCGCCGCCGCCAGGATCGCCCCGACCACACCGCCCGCCTTGGCGGAGTGAACCGATTCGTCGTGGAGCTTCAGCCCCTGGGTGATTTCCGAAAACTCCTCTTCCTCGAAAGTTTCCTGATTCATGATGACGCTGATGTCGTCGGTGGGGATCTCGGTGGCCGCCAGGGCGTCGAGGGCACGGTTCACTTCCTCCCGCGATTCGAAGACCCCGCTGACGACGCGTTCGTGAGGATGGTGTTTCATGGAAGGCCCTCCCTATTGAGAGGTATTTTATGCCTCTCGAAAAGGAGCCACAAGGGGGTCTGAAATTTAGGGACGAAGAGAGACCCAGCGCGGACCCGAAGCGGCCCGGCGGTAGAAGTTATAATAGAGAGAGATGAACCCCAGGGCGTGGGCGATCTCTTCGTAGGAGCTGCCTTGCAGGGAGGCGGCGACCGACAGCTCGCGCTCGTCGGGACGGCGGACGGCGATCGTCCGGTCGTCGGTTGCGAGCTCCACGGGGACGCCCTGCGCCTGCAGGTCGTCGGCCAAGGCCCGGCCGATCATCCGTTCTCCGGACAGTCTATCGATGTCGTAGGTTTCCATGTGGATGGTCGCGAGCATCATCCCGCCCGGCTTCACCTGGTTGTACATGTGGGCGAAAAATTTCAACGGATCCGGCACCCAGGACATCAGGAAGACGGAGAGAAGGAAATCGGCGCGGTCCTCACGGGGCAGACTCACCTCCGAGGCGTCGCCGGTTAGGAACGTCATCTCCGAGCGCAAGGTCTCCGGCGTCGCGGGCGGGTTCAGATGCGTGGCGAGGATCGCCTCGGGGGAATAGAGATCGACCGAGGTAATTTTCAGGTCCGGCCGCAGGCCCTTCACCTCATGACCGAAGAGCCCCGCCCCGCTCCCCCAATCGGCCAGGTGAGCGCCGTGCGGAAGGCGGTCGATCATCTTCCATAAGAGCGTTTCCGACGGCTGAAGCCCGCCGCCGACGAGCGACAGGGGGTCCTTGCCGAAGGTGTCATAATCGTACTTGGCGATCCCGCGGGCGTTGCAGCTGTGGAAATGCTCCACCGGGAACTGATCCGCGTAGGAGGATCGGGAGCGTTGCCGGTTGAGCTCGTCGATCATCCGCACGCCCTCGCCGTTTCGGAAAGCACGGGCTCCGATTTCTCCCAACAAGTCGTCAATCACCGCGTTTAAAAAGCTGGGACAGCGGGTCCAGTTGTTCCGAAGGTAATGGTAGGCCTCCTCGGCCTTGTTCGATTCCAAAAGACCGGCGACCTCCAAAACGAAGGGATGCGTGCGAAAGGCTTTCGGATGGCGGGACAGGATGGGGTCCGTATCCGGATTGAGACATGCGGACGGAGCCAGCACCGGTCGTTGGGGACGATTCAAAAGCGCCGCGAACGTTTGAGCGAGCGGCCGGCCGCGCGCCTGCCGCACTTCCGAAATCAAGCGCAGGGCCGAAGGCCCCAGCGTCGTCACCGCCCGCAAACCCGCCTCGGCCAGGAGGCCGGAAACGACGTTGTAACCGCGGTCGCGGGTGGGATCGACGGCGATGCGGGCGGCTTCGAGGAAAGAGCGCGACGGGATCATCGCCTGGGCGCCGGCGACGGACTGCGTCAAAAAAGGGTTTCCCGTAAAACCGATCATGCGCGGCGTATCGTCAAAAAATGCCTAAAGTTGCGGGAAAGGACCGAGGACCAAGGCCGGCGGCCCGCCCTCCACGGCGTCCTTCCCTTCCCAGAGGGGCAGGTAATAGGCCTCGACGTCGCAGAGGAGCTTCACGAGCTCGATCCCCATAAAACGCGCCGGGCGGCGCATCGCGGCGAATTGAAGTCTGCGGTGCGCCTCCCGGCTCAAATGACGCGCGCCTTCCCATTGTTTCAGATGAACTTTCAAAAGCGCGGCCGCGTTCTGGATCAATCCCTGGAGGAACTGCCCCTCGACGCCTTCCTTGTCGGTCAGGTGCCACAGGGATTCCCAAGCCTCGTGCGATTCCCACAAATAGCCCTGGTGATAGAGATCGATGCCGAAGAGATAAAGCTCATTCTCCCCCCACCGTTCGGGCGGGAGGTAGGCGGGCTTGTCCTCCGCGCGTCCGTAGGCATGTCCTTTCGGATTCTGTCGCGGATGCGGATTGGAGCCGGGCGTGAAGCGGTACGGAGGGAAAGGCCTTTGGGGGCAAAGCCTCGGAGCGGCTTTCCAAACGGGCGAAGGTTCGATCGGATCGGCCACCGTCAAAAGCCCAGGGCCGTCAGCACGTCCTGGATGAAGAAGATGCTGACCGTCTGATCGATGTCGTTGGCGACCAAGCCCGTGAAGGGATCGGGGTTGATGGCGATGCCTACGGGACCCAAGCCCACGCCCAGGCCGGTCGGCATGAAGCCCAAGACCGCGTCGGCGATCAGGCCGATGATGGCGATGGTGTGTTCGTCGTGGTTGCAGACGAAGGCGACCTGCCCGTCCTCGCTCACCGCGATGCCCCGCGGATCAAGGCCGACGTCATAGAAGGTGACGTTGGAGAAGCCCGGCCCGTTGAAGCGGATCACCTGATTGCGCCCCGAATCGCTGATCAGGATTTCCGTCGCGTCGTTGAAGAGGACGACGCTGTCGTACGTGCCGGGGCCTAAGTTGAACTGATCGGTGACGCCGAATCCCCCGCCCGGAGGCGGCGAGACGTCCATGACGGTGAGCACCGTGTCGCCGTTGTCAAACTCGCTCAACATCGCCATGCGGATAAAGAAGGAAGCGTCCTGCTGCGTGGACACCGCGAAGGTCCGTTGATGGACGGCCGAGCCGTCCGTCGGATGCGTGACGTCGGTCGAGGCGTCCAAGCCGGGGAACGATCCTCCGTCGTCGATCATCGTCACCGCGGTGGCGGCGCTCTGCTGGACGACCAGGGCGAACTGGTTGGTGAGGTCCGCGGCGACGGCCAGGGGCCGCGTCACCGACAAGGGCCCTCCCCGCGCGCCACCGACCGGGTCGCGCACCACCACCTGATTCGTAGAACTCTGGATCAGGTAAAAGTCGCCGTTGGCGTCGTCCAGGGCCAGGCCGTCGGCCTGGAAGTTCGGAACGAGGAATTGGGCGGTCAGGGCGAAGGTCGAGGGGCTGAAGCATTCGACGTCCGTGTCCAGGCCGAAGACGCCGGCCACGCAGCCGTCGCCGAAACTGGGCGCGAAGGACGGCCCGAAGGGCACGGCCGCCGTGGGCGTGCGGCCCGGGATGATCGTGACGTCGGTGGTGGGGCTGGAATTGCCCGGCTCGAATTGCAGGACGCCGATGGTGTCGCCCAGTGCGGCGGGCACCTCGATGGAGAAGGAACCGTCGGCGTTGGCCACGGTCGTTGCGAGCGACGAGGACGATTTGGTGGCGTCCACCGAGGCCCCGCCGCCCACCGCTCCCGCCGCGCCGTTGATACGGACCATGCCGTCGGCGTCGGGACTGGTGGTGGCGATCAATCCGGCCACGGGCGCGGGAATGTTCACCGGGGGCGAAGACGCCCCCGTGCCGCAACCCGAAGGACCCGAGAGGAAAAGGACGAAGCCCGCGACCGAAACCGCCAGGGCCCCGACCCACCGAAAGATGTTTTTGGGAGTCACAGGGGCCTACGGTATCCCGAGTTCCGCCAAAATGTCATCGACATTAAACAGGGTCACCGTCGAATCGCCCGGGTTCGAAATCAGGCCGGTGAAGGGGCTCGGATTGACGGCGATATCCGTCGGCCCCAACCCCACGCCCTGGCTCGTCGTCATCGTCCCCGCGACGTCGTGCGCTCCGAGATCGACGATGGAGACCGTGTGGCCCGCCCGGTTGCAGACGAATCCCAGCTGCCGCGCCTCGCTGACGGCCACGCCCCGGGGATCGGCGCCGACGGCGATGACGTTCTGGGTGGCGAAACCCGAACCCTGCAGTTGCAGGACCCGATTGCCGCCGGAATCGGTGACGAGGGCCTCGGCCGCATCGTTATAGAGGACGACGCTGTCGAAGGTGCCGGCGCCCAGGTTCACCTGGGAATCCACGGTAAAGGCCCCGCCCGGAGGAGGGATGACGGTCAAGACGGAGAAGACGGTGTCGCCGTTGCTGAATTCGGTCAAGGCCGCGAGCTTGGAGACCGCCCCCGTATCTTGATCGAGCGAGACGGCGAAGGTCCGGTTGGCCGTCGCCGACCCGTTGGTCGGATGCAGGATGGTGAACGAGGCCCCGTTGGCGGGAACACCGGCCGTATTATCGACGATCGCCACGTTCGGAGACGCGTTCTGCAGGCCCGCCACCGCGAATCGCTTGGTCAGGTCGGAAGCGACGGCCACCGGGGCCGTCACCGTCACGTCGGCTTTGAGCCCTCCGAAGGGATCGTAGACCCCGACGCCGTTGGCGAAGGTGTCCGCCACGTAGGCGTCGCCCGTGGTGTCGTCCAAGGCCAGGTCGACCGGAAAGCCCACGCCCGCCAGATCGAACTCATCGGTTAACAGGAGCGTCGAAGGGCTGAAACAATCCAGGAACTGGCCGTCGAAGCTGGGCCTTAGGACGCAGCCTAAGCTGAAACTCTCGGTGGCGGCCGCCCCTGCGGGAGCACTGGCGAGAAGCGTCCGCCCATCCAGGATGGTGATGAAGATCGGCGCGCTCTCCACCGTCTCGTACTCGACGCCTTCCTCGATGACCACCGTCACCGACTGCGTGACGCGGACCACGTCGCCCAAGCCGGCGTCGAAATCGATGACGAAGGAGCCGTCGAAATTCGCGCCGGTGCCTTGCGGGAGGGGCTGGTCTTTTAACGTCAGGCCGGCGGGCGTCTCCAAAGACACGTTCACCGTCGCCCCGCCCTGCACGGCGCCCGGGGCGCCGGTCATGCGGACGACTCCGGCGGCGTCCGGCGAGGTGGTGGCGATCAGACCGGCGACGGGCGCGGGAATGCCCACCGGCGGCGAGGACCCCGCGGCCGAACCGCATCCCGAGGCCCCTCCCCCCTGCAGGGCGGCCAGAAACGCGAGACCGAGAAACCAAAAAGAGACGCGCAACCAGCCGTCACGTTTCATGGGATACCCCCGTAATTGTCCGGATTTGGAAAACATACACCCTCGCCTCATTCGTTCCAACCACCTAAAAATTTAGGGACGCAGAAAACGCCACGTCGCCAGAAGAAACAGGCCCATGGCGATGAAAACATCGCCCGGTTTCATGCCGGAATCCGCGGCTTCAAGCTGACAACCGCAGCCCCCGGCCCCTCCCGACGCCCCCGGCCCGGCCGGCCCGATCGCGCCTCCGAAACCGCCCGCCGTCCCTCCCGCTCCGCCGTCGCCCGTCCCCCCTTCTCCGTCCGCAGGCCCTTCCTCCTTCGGAAGGACCTGGACGATGTAGAGGCCGCCGTCGATGGACGTGACGAAGGCGTAGATCCCGGCGACCTCGACACGGCTCGCCTGTCCCGGCAGGTCCACGTCCGCAATCTCGATAGGCCGCTCGGGATCGGTCAGGTCGTAAACGATCAAGCCGTCGTCGATGGCCGCCGCGTAGGCCCGCCCTTCCGCGATCGTCACGGCCTGCAAGGCGCTGGGCGCGGCGACCGTCGCGCCGAGACTCGGATTCCGTTCGTCGGAGAGATCCAGAACCGTCAAACCCTGATCGCCGGCGACATAGGCATGCGTTCCGAACGCATCGATGCCGAAGGGACTTCCCGGCAAATCCAGTGTCGATATCAAGGCCATCGTGTCGGGGTCGGAAATGTCGAGGAGATGAAAGGCCGGGTCCGCGTTCCCGAAACGCGCGGTCAGCATGTAGGCGCGGTCCTCCCGCAAGGCGACCGAGGACGGGAGGAAGGCGCGCGAATAGCGGACCGTGGGCACCAGGTTGGTCGGCGCCGTCTCGCGCTTCAACAATTCCAAGCTCTGGCCGAAGAAAGTGGCGGCGAAGAGGCGGTCTCCCCGCGGCTCCAGATCATAGGGCCAGCCGGAGAGGCGCAAGTTCACCTTCTCCACCGGTGCCAAGGGATCGGCCGCGTCGAAGAGACGCAGCCTCCCGCCCTGGTTGCCGTCTTGCGAGCCCAAGTAAACGTCGGTGCCGGAAACGGCGATGCCCAATCCCAGCCCGTCGACGTCGATGCCGCCCGCATAAGAAGGGGCCGAAGGCTCCCGCCAGTCGACGATTCTCAGGCCCTCGAAGGTGGCGAGATAGGCGAGTTCGTCCCGGATCGCGACGTCGAAGGGAAACCCCGCGGGGCTGTAGTCGCCCACTTCCTCCAATTGATTGGGGAAGCGGACGTCGACGACGCGGAAGCCCCAGGGCCCCGTCGAAAGATAGGCGAGCGGGCCAACCACGGCGACGTCTCCCGGCTCCCCCCGCAGGCGGAGTTGCGAACCGCCGAAGATCGGATCCACGGGCCTCGCGGGATCGCGCACGTCGAAGACTTCCAGCTGGGGAAAGCCGGAGGCCATCGCGTAGGCGTACCCGTTCGAGACGTCGATGCCCGCGGGAAGCCCTCCGGTGGCGAAGGAGCTGAGCGCGACGGCATTGGCGGGGTCCGCCGCGTCCACGATCAACACCCCGGTGCGGTTGTTGGACGGATCCGTAAATCCCAAAAAGAGGAGATCGCCTTCCGCGGCGATGACGCCGGACAGGCCGTCGCGCACGAATTGCCCGATGGGACGGGGGTCGGCCGGATCGACGAGATCGTAGAAGCGCAAACCGAAGCTTCCGTCGACGACGACCAGGCGGTCCCCTTGAACGGCGACGCCGGCGGCCCCGCTGATCATCGGAATTTCCGTCGCAAGCGTCGGACGGGCGGGATCGGAGGCGTCGACGACGCGCAAACCCAAGACGGCCGAGGCGACGTAGGCGAAACCGTCCCGCGCCGCGACATCCAGCGCGCTTCCCGTCAGATCCAGCGAACCGGCCAATCGCGGCCGCGCGACGTCCGAGCAATCGAGGACTTTAAGTCCCGCGGCGTCGGTCACATAAGCAAAGTCCCCCGCCACCGCGATGTCTTTGGGAATCTCCGGAAGCACGCCCGTTCGTCCCGCGATGACCACTTCTTCCGAAGCCGCATCGAACCGGCCCGTCAGAAGGGTCGGTCCCATGAGCCAGTAAACCACCCCGCCCTGCTCGGCCAAACCGTTGGCGTCCCCGCCGATGTGGCCCGCAATCCGAGGGAGCGCCGCGGATTGCCCGCGGAGATCGGCCGCACTGAAGATCAAAAGTCCGAACGCGACGACGGCCCAGGCGCGGTTTTTTTTCATAAGAGATCTCCGTTTGCGCCGATGCCGATGACGAAAACGTCGTCGTCGCCCGCCGTCCGGCGCGTGAATCCCGTCACGAAGGCCCCGCCCGCGGCGTCGAGGGCGATGGCGGCGGGCGCATCGAAACGCGGCGTACCGAGAGGAAGATCGAAGAGAGCGGTTCCGGTGGCGCCTTCGTATTTCGTCACGAAGAGCCCGGCGTCGGTGAAGACGTCGCCTTCGGAGCCCAGTACCCAAACGTCGCCGTGTCCATCGACACGCAGTCTCAAAGCCGTCTCGGGCGCGCGGAGCCCTGACTGCAGGGCCCAATGCGAGGCGTAACGGCTGCCGGTGCGTGCGAAGTTCATGACGAAACGGTTCCAACCATTGGCCATCAAAAGATTCGTAGGATCGGAGAGGTCGGCGGACATCGTCGCGCCCGCCAGGAACACGCCGGTCGTCGCCGGGGCGGTCAGACCGTAAACCGCGTCGTCCTGAGGCGAACCGATGGTGAAGGTGTCGATCAATCCCATGTCGAGATTCAGATGCATAACGAAGCCGTCGGTGCCGCCGCGGTTCGCGTAGGATTCCGGAAGCCCCAGCCTTTGGTGGGCCAGGCCGTTCAAGACTTTGGGGAAATCGCCGAAGGTTTCGCCGGAGACGTAAAGGTCCCCGTCGGGATCGGCGGCCAGGTCGCGCACGCGGTCGAGAGCGGGCGATCCGTCGAAGTCGCGGAAGTCGAAGGCCGGATCGAAGGCGCCGTCGGTTTGATTGAGCCTCCAAAGCGCGATGTCGCGCGCCGCACGGCCGGCGAGATAGAGGGATTCCTTCCAATGCGCGAGCGCGGTCAGTTCTTCCGCGTCTCCGGTGCCGAGGAGTTTATTCCACACCAGGCTCCCGTCGGGCCGGTACTTGCGGACGAAGAGGTCGGTGCCGCCGCCGTGGAAAATTTCACCGTCAATGGCGTCCGTCGTCTGACCGGCCACGTAAAGATCGCCCTGGCCGTCGGTCGCGAGCGAGAGCGCGAAGTCCTGCCCCGCCCCGCCGAACTGGCGCTTCCAAAGCTCGTTGCCGTCGGCGTCGTATTTGACGAGGAAGCCGTCGATGGCGCCTCCGGAGGTTGCGGCGTCCCAAGTCCCGTCCGTCCAGCCGGCCACGTAGACATTGCCGGAGGCGTCCGCCGCGACGGCTTCGCCGTGATCCTTCGAGGCGGTTCCCACCTCCAGCGACCAGAGCGGCGCCGGGGCCGCGGGAGGCGGAGGCGGCGGTGTCGCGGCCGGAGGCGGAATCGTCGGCGGCGGCGCCGGAGGTTGCTCGGCCACCGGAGTTTCCGGGGCCGGGGTTTCGGGGGCCGGTGGAATCGGAAACTCGGCGGGACCACCGGAACCGTTTCCGGTCCCGGGAACCGAAACGATAGGACCGCTCGGCGGCGCTCCGGTCGACGTGGTCGGCGTGCGTCGCAGCGTCTGCATCGCCGACGTCGACCAGTTGCACCCGGCCGTCAGACAGGCGGCCACGAGAAAACCGAGACTAAAGTACCGTTTGAGAGATGAGCGCATGGCGATTCTCCTTTTTGCGGAGGTCGATGCGGACCGTGGGCTCGTCGTCGATCAACTCCTGGGCGGCGGCCAATCTCATCTGGGAGAGATAGTCGACCGCCTTGGAGAAATGATTCACGCGGAGGCTGCGGGCGTTCATCCAACTCTTCAATTGCCGCATCTCGCGTGGCTCGACCTCGTAACGCGAGGCCAATTCCCGTTCGATGTGGGCCGGCAGATCCGCCGGTGACTGCGCCGCCTGAAGCTGCTGCCGCAGGCCCGCCGGGAGGACACGGTCCGGCTTCGTCGGCTCGTCGTCCCAATCATCGGCCGGGGAATGCACGCCGGCGGCCCCCGTCTGGGCAGCCTGGAAGGCCTGGAGGCCGGGAAAGGCGTCGGCCCGGACGAAGACGGTCGGAAGAAGCTGGATGTAGGACAGGTTCATGGTCTTTCTCCTTTGTAAGCTAACCCCGCTTCCCGCGGGACAGCGCTCGCTACGGCTCGTAGCGGAAGCTAGTAACAAGTGCCGTCGACGCAGACGTAGCCGTCGCCGTTTTCGTCGAAGTTGCCCGCGGAATCGCTGGCGTCGCTCGACCAGAAGTTGTCGTTGTCGCCGCCGCCGGAGCCGCCGTTGTCGTCGTAAGTCCCAAAACTTCCGTCCGAGTCGGCGAGCTGGTTGAAGAAGTCTTCGATCTGGGCTTCCTCGCCCTTCTCGCCGCAGCCGACGGCCGTTCCGGCGAGGGACAAACCGACGAGGACTAAGGCTAAGAGGTTGATGCGTTTCATGGCTGTCTCCCTTTTGTTTTGTGGTTAAGAGGCCATCCGAAATTTCGCGAGATAGGCCGCCGCGCTTCCGAAGCGGTCGGCGTTCAGGTTGCGGCTCGCCAGGCTTTCCGACAGGGGGCTCGCGGACAGGAGAGAAACGGGGGTCTCGCCGATCACCGGGTCGGTGTTCGAGATGATGGGGATCGGGTTGTTGAACAGGATCGCCGGGTTGGCGGTTAAGGCGACCGATGACATTTGAAGCATGGAAAAGTTCACGTTTCTCTCCTTGAAATTCGTCGGTTAGTTGGCGGCCTGGCAGACGCACTCTTCGGTGTTGCAAAAGAAGCCGGACTCGCAGTTGGCGTCGGACTGGCACTCGTCGTCGGAGGTGCAGGCGGCCGGGGCGTCGGTCTCTTCGTCGGAAGGGATCTGGTAATCGTCGGTGCCGGCGGTCTCGCGGTAGGTGACCATCTTCTCGCCGTCGGGATTGCCCGCGCAGGCCGAGAGGAAGCTTCCGGACGCGGCGAAGGCGGCCAGGGCAAAGGACAGGGTCATGATTTTACGAGGGGTCATTTTCTCCTCCTTGCGGTTGTGAGCGTTGCGACTCATAACCAAAGGAAGAGCAAGAGACGTGCCAACGGAGTGTGATATTTACAAGTTGCTGATTTTAATAATTATTCCTAAAATTAGCGTATTCAGGAGAGTTCATAACTCTACTTTTTAAATACTAATTTTATAAAAATGATCTTTATTAAATTTTTAAGACATATTTTATTAAATATTTAATATAGTTAATTTAATTATGTATTTACAGAGCAAGTGATTTAAA
>DASUFF010000132.1:0-3157 GCA_036274695.1 bacterium
CGGATGACGTTGAAGCTCCCATCCCGGTTGAAGGTTCTCCGCGCCATCAGCGCTTGATCTTCTTATACTTGATGCGGTGAACCTGAAGCGCCTCGTCGCCGAGCCTCCGTTTGCGGTCTTCCTCGTATTCGGAAAAATTCCCGTCGAACCACGTCACCTGGCTGTCGCCCTCGAAGGCCAGCATGTGCGTGGCGATGCGGTCCAGGAACCAGCGGTCGTGGGAGATGATGACGGCGCAGCCGCCGAAATTTTCGAGCGCGACTTCGAGGGCGCGGAGGGTGTTCACGTCCAAATCGTTGGTCGGCTCGTCGAGCAGCAGCACGTTGCCGGCCTCTTTGAGCGTCATGGCGAGGTGCACGCGGTTGCGCTCGCCGCCGGAGAGGACGTTGATGGGCTTCTGCTGGTCCTGCCCCGAGAAATTGAAGCGGGCGACGTAGGCGCGCGAGTTCACCTCGCGGGCGCCCAATTTCACGATGTCGAGGCCGCCCGAGACGACGTCCCAGACCGTGCGCGTGTCTTCGGGCGAAAAGCGGTTTTGGTCGACATAGCCCAGCTTCACCGTGTCGCCGACCTTGAACGAACCGGAGTCCGGCTTTTCCAGCCCCATGATCATGCGGAAAAGGGTGGTTTTGCCCGCCCCGTTCGGCCCGATGACGCCGACGATGCCGCCTTTGGGGAGCTTGAAGTTCAGGTTTTCGAAGAGCAGTCGGTCGCCGTAGGCCTTCGAGACGTTCTGCGCCTCCACGACGAGGTCGCCCAGGCGAGGCCCGGGCGGGATGTAGATCTCAAGCTCCTCTTCGCGGCGGGCGGTGTCTTCCTTCAACAGGTTTTCGTAATTGGAGAGGCGCGCCTTCGACTTTGCGCGCCGTGCCGAGGGCGACTGGCGCACCCACTCGAGTTCGCGCTCCAAAGTCTTCACCCGCTTCTCATCGGCCTTCTCCTCGCGGCGCAGGCGCTCGTCTTTTTGCGCCAGCCACGACGAATAATTTCCCTTCCACGGGATGCCGTGACCGCGGTCGAGCTCCAAGATCCATTGTGCGACGTTGTCCAGGAAGTAGCGGTCGTGGGTGACGGCGATGACGGTGCCCTTGTATTGCTGGAGATGGCGCTCGAGCCAGTAGACCGATTCGGCGTCCAGGTGATTGGTGGGTTCGTCCAGCAGAAGGATGTCCGGTTCCTTGAGAAGGAGACGGCACAGAGCCACGCGCCGTTTCTCGCCGCCGGAAAGGGTGGAGATGATGGCGTCCTCCGGAGGGCAGCGCAGGGCGTCCATGGCGAGTTCCAGCCGGTTGTCCAGGTTCCAGGCGTCGTGCTGTTCGAGCTTTTCTTGGACGGTCGCCTGACGCTCCAGCAATTTCGCCATCTCGTCGTCGGACATGGGATTGGCGAAGCTGTTGTTGATGGTCTCGAACTCCTTTAGGAGGTCGACGACCTCCTGAACGCCCTCCGAGACGCTTTCCTTCACCGTCTTGTCCGGGTTCAGGCGCGGCTCCTGTTCGAGGAAACCGATGGAATAATCTTTCGAAAAATGGACCTCGCCCGTGTGGTCGGTGTCGACGCCGGCGATGATCTTCAGAAGGCTCGATTTGCCGGAGCCGTTCAACCCCAAGACGCCGATTTTCGCGCCGTAAAAAAAGGAGAGGGAAATGTCCTTCAAGACCTCTTTTTTGGGCGGATGGACCCGGCCGACACGGGTCATGGAAAAGATGATCTTATGCGGTTCGTTGGGATTTGCCATGGCCGCAAAAACCCATATCTGCTAGATTTTTTCAACACACAATAGTGCGATTCAGGGCTTGGATTTTTGGAGGGGCTGAAACGTGTCTTATCGCGAAAGCTGGAAGGAGGAGAAGCGGTCCGCCTTCCTCTACCGCATCATCGCGGAGAAGGAGAAAGGCTCGCTGCGCGAGACGCTTTTTCTGGGGCTCGCGCGCGAGGCCGAGCGGCAGGCCGAGATCTGGGCACGGAAAATGAATGAATCCTCGATGCCCGTCCCGGCGTCCTATGCTCCGGGGCTGCGCGTGCGTTTGGTGGCCGCCCTCGTCCGGCGCTGGGGGCCCAAGGCGTTGCGCACCCCCTTGACCGCCATGAAGATCCGCGGCTTGTCGGTGTTCGACGCAGCCCCGCCGGGCCATCCGATGCCTTCCAGCGTGGATGAGATCGGCCAGCGTCACAAGGGCACCAAATCCGGCGGCAATCTCCGCGCGGCCGTCTTCGGGGTCAACGACGGCTTAGTCTCCAACGCGAGCTTGATCCTCGGTATCGCGGGCGCGACGAATGACCCCCATGTCATCGTCCTATCCGGCAT
Source organism: bacterium (assembly GCA_036274695.1). GTDB lineage: Bacteria > UBA10199 > UBA10199 > JACPAL01 > DASUFF01. The sequence continues at coordinate 2,309 of DASUFF010000132.1, forward strand.
CGCCGGCCTCCTGGCGGGGGCCTTCTCCATGGCGGCGGGAGAGTTCGTTTCGGTGCGCTCGCAGCGGGAGATGTACGAGTATCAGATCGGATTGGAGAGGGATGAATTGGCGGAGTATCCGAAGCAGGAGGCGGAGGAGTTGGCCCTCATCTACCAGGCCAAGGGCCTCTCCGAAAAGGAGGCCCACGACCTGGCCAAAAAGCTGATCGGCGACCCGGAAAAAGCCCTCGATACCCTGGCACGGGAGGAGCTGGGCCTGGCGCCGGAATCGCTGGGCTCTCCCTGGGGAGCGGCCACGTTCTCTTTCCTCTCCTTCGCCTGCGGGGCCCTCATCCCTTTATCGCCCTTTCTGATCATCGCAGGAAGGAGGGCCCTTCTGGGGTCCATCGGATTGACGGCGGCGGCCCTCTTTGTCATCGGGGCCTCGCTGACGCTCTTTACCGGCAAAAACGCGTTTTGGGGAGGCCTACGCATGTTGGGAATCGGCAGTGCAGCGGGAGGCGTGACTTATTTAATCGGTCGCCTGATGGGTGTCAGCCTTAACTAAGACGTTCCCTTCGTCGTCCGAAATAAGGAGAGAGCCCGGTCCAACTTCGCCAAACTGCTCTGCTGTCCCCACTCGGAATATTGGCTGCGCAGCTTTTCCAAGATCTCGCGGCTGGCGTCCAACAGCTCGGGCAGGGCTTGAAACTCCTGGGCGTGCTCGGAATGGACGGTGGCGATGACTTCCCCGCTTTGATCCTTCAGCGCATAGAGATGGGGGAATTCTCTGAGGGGAATGAGTTGCCAGGAAGACGGCAACGACCGGAACAATGACCGGGTGGGATTGTCGGCCATAATGAGGAAAAT
>DASUFF010000133.1:0-7227 GCA_036274695.1 bacterium
ATTTTCCGCCTTCGTCCCGGCGATTTTCGGCTTCAGATCCAATCCATCAAAAACCGGACGACGGGAAAGAGCATGGGCGAACATTCCGACCTCACCGCCCGGGAATGGAACATCGGCCGCATGGAGCAAGATGCGCTCGCGTTGGAGAGCCACCGTCGCGCCGTCGTCGGACAAGATGCGGGCTTCTTTAAAGATTTGATCGTTCCGGTAGACGGCGTGGCCACGGATGCCTTTCCCCGCCGCGGGACGACCTTGGAAGCCCTGGCGAAACTCCCCCCGGCCTTCAAGGGCGAAGGCGGCACCGCCACCGCCGGCAACTCGTCTCCCTTAACCGACGGCGCCGCCGCCCTGTGGGTCGCCGGCGAGGACGGCTTGAAACGCCTGCCCCCGGAGACGCCGCATGCGCGCTTGGTCGACTACGAGCTCGGCGCCGTCGACATCCAGCGCGAAGGCCTCCTGATGGCCCCGGCCTACGCCATCCCGCGCCTGCTTGCGCGGAACCGCCTGACCTACGCCGACGTCGCCCTTTGGGAGATCCACGAGGCCTTCTCGGCGCAAATCCTCTACCAATTGAAGGCCCTCGATTCGCCGGACTTCGTCAAAAACAAAGCGAAGGTGGACGCCCCGCTGGGCGCCGTCCCGCGCGAACGCCTGAACCCCAACGGCGGCAGCGTCGCCCTCGGCCATCCGTTCGGCGCCACCGGCGCGCGTATCTTAAGCCAGGCCGTGAAGGAATTGTCCGCGATGCCGAAAGGCTCGCGCGCCCTCGTCAGCATCTGCGCCGACGGAGGCGTCGGCACGGTGGCCCTTTTGGAGACCTAGAAAGGAACGTCGTATGAAGAGAGCGATCGGCGTCTTGGTTTTTCTCTTTCTGCTTGTCCCGATCCGTCCGGCGTTTCCCGATTCCATCGACGACGGCCAGGCCGCAGCCGATTACCTGAACGAGTATCAGTCCGAGCAAAGCCGGAACAGCCTCCTGCTTCGCGGACTCCTGGGGCTCTTCCTGGGCGCCGGCGCGATCGCCGTGGTTTTGCGGAACAAAAACAAAGGCAAAAAACCGGGGGAATAGCATGAACGAAGAACTCACCGTCGCCTGTCCCTATTGCGGCGAAACCTTCGTCGTCGAGCCCGAACCCGCCGACGATCCCGTCGAGTACGTGGAGGACTGCCACGTCTGCTGCCGGCCCATCCTGATCACGGTCACCTATTCCGAGGACGGGAGCGACGTGGTGGTGGCGAGGGACGACGGCTAAGGGCGGCTCGAGAGGCGAACGAACAAAGCGATCTCCCCGCTCCTGTTTTTAGAAACGTAGGAACGCCCCACTTTCAGGAATCCGAAACGCCCCAACACCTTGTGCATCGGGAGATTGTCTACCTTCGATGTCGCGTAGAGGTCCTCACTCTCCAAGTCTTGCAGCACGGCTTCCACCAGCCGGCCGCAATGCCCATTTCGCTGATGAGCGGGCGAGACGACGACCCAACCCAGTTCTAAAGCCGTCTTGTTCTCGAACCCCGAAACATCCGCCTTGCCGAAGACTTCCTTTTGGTAGCCCGGGTCCGGCCGCTTCACCGCGGCGGCGGCGATCACGTCTCCGCCGTCCGAATCGGTCAAAAAAGCGAGGAGCCGCGCCTTCCTCACGCGCTTTTCAAACCTTTCCCGGCTCACCTGCCCTTCGCCCAGAACGATCCGGCAAAAACCATCGATCTCCCCGGGCGAACACCGGGAAGGTTCCTTAAGCGTAAGAAAGGCGGAGTGGGTCATCGGTTTCTTTTTCCTATCTAGAAATAAAACGTCCGTTCTTATGCAACACGATTTCCCTGAATTTTGCGCCTTTTCGGCACAACCATTCCCTCCGAAGAACGAAAAGAACCTTCATCCGGAGACCCTTATGTACGAACGCCTGGCACAATCCCTCGTTCTGGCGGCCCAATCGAATATCAGTCTGATGAACAACGCCGTGGCCGTCAACCTGCGCGGATTGACGCCGCACTTGAGGACCCAGACGGCGTTGATCCATCGCGGCGTCTCCTACGACATCTTCGCCCGCGAGTGCGAGACGGGAACGACGGAGGACGCGTTCGAGCAGCTCCTTCTGCGCGGAGGAACAAAATTTTGGATCGAAAGCTCCCGCTCGACGAACAAGCGGAAGGATCTCCTGACCTGCGAACTCCTCGGCCGCAGCGCGAACGGCCAATGCACGGCCTTTTTGGGCACCAACGGCTTCTGGGATAAAACGCTAGCCGGCTCGATCGGCTCGTACCGGTCGGCCTTCGCGCATTCGGAAATCGCCCTTCCCCCCTTCCTCACCCTGGACGTCCCTGCACGGATCGCCCCGGAACGAGCCCTGCTCGGGATTCAATTCGCCTTTCTGGAAGGCATGGAGGCCGGTTTCTTGGGCGTCAAAAAGCTCATGGTCCTGGGCGCCTTGAGAAGCCAGGGCCATCCCATGATCTCCCCCGAGGCGGAAGAAGCGCTCGAACAATTGTTCGAGTAGATGCTCCAACCGCCTCCGGCGCCGTCCACTTCCGCAGCAGCAAGCGTTTCAGGCGTGATCAGGAGAGGTTCGCCTTTCGGCGCCAGCTTTCGGTAGAGTTCCTGCAGGGTCATCCAGAATTTCGAACTCCAGGGTTTGAAAACTGGAGCAGGGTTAAGGACCTTGCCCTGATCCGCGTCATCGGCCATAAGATTCCCCCATGGAACTCACCACCGACTTCAAAAAACAGATCGAAGACGCCTTCACCTACCGCGGGCATGTCACCGTCGCCCTTAAGGACGGGAAGACGGCCGAGGGTTATCTCTTCAACCGGTGTTACGAACAACATCCGAGCTCCAAAGACGTCGGGTATTTCGTGGAACTCTTCCTGAAGGGCAGCGGCGACAAGGCGCGGTTTTTGATGCAGGACATCGCGTCCATCGCGCTCACCGGCGTCGACGAGGCGGCGGGGAAATCGTATCAGGATTGGATCAAGAAGAAGGAAAAAAGCTTAACCCACAACTAAGCTTCAGGCGGCCCAATTGAGTGAGAGCTTCTTGCGGGTTTTCACACAGTCCAAAAGATAGAGATCGATTAATTTTTGATAGGGAATCCCGGTCTCGTCCGCCATTTTTTTGAAATAGTCGATGACCGCTGGACTTAAATTAATCCCCACGGCCCTTTTCATGCCCACATAGGGATTCTTCTTCATCTTCATCTTTGAGAAGTCATATTCCTTTCGCATAAAATTGAATCTCCTTTCGAGTCGCTTTTCTCGCCGAGATGATACGGATACACTCTCCGGAATCTCGATAACAATGAATGACTACGAGCACTCTCGCCGCAGAGCTCATTCCGACCATAAAATAACGGTCTTCTTCATCGGAATGTGCGTAATCATCTGAGAAAAGACCTTTCGGGTCATAAAAAACGCTTTGAGCTTCTTCAAACCAAACACCGTGCTTGGTTCGATTACTTTTGTTCTTGGCCTCATCCCATTCGAATCGTGAAAACATATAGATAATATCTAGATATCTGAAAGGTCGCAAGTCCGGATTACAGGAACCGTCATGCCGACATTGGGATCATCAGCAAACAAGAGGCCAAAGAGGGGTGGCTGAAAAATCAGGGAGATTTGGGAGCCGAGACTTTGTATCGACTGAGAAACCGGACCCTCAGGTATTACTTTCGGACTGCGGGCGGCCTTGCGAGGCGTTGTCTTGTGAGCGTTAAAAGTCCAAGACCTGAGGTGTCCTCCGTGCTATAAAACCTGGAAATAAAAGGAGATCCCATGAAACTCCGCACCTCCCTCCCCTTCGTCGCACTTGCCTTCAGCCTCGCCGCCTGCGGCGCGACTTCGGGCTGGCCTCAGGTCGTCAAAGACACGTTGATCGATACCTGCGTGAAGGAAGCCAAGGCCGGCGGCGCGGCGTTGGAAGAAGGCAAGATCCGCACCTACTGCACCTGCTATCAAGAGAACGTCCAGAAGGCCTACCCCGACTCGGGCAACCTGAAGAACGCCAAGCCGGAAGACCTCTCCAAGGCGGCGGGCCCCTGCTTGGAATTGGTTCTGAAATAGCCCCGGCCCGACGCTTCAATTTGAAATTCCTGAAGCAGCTCGCCCAACAAGACCTGTTGATTTCATTGGAAAATCTGCTGGCCCAGCCTTTGCAATTCTCCCGGTAACACGGGGGACTTATGAAGGGTGTTTCAAAAATCGGGTTGGCGGTTCTGGTCTTGATGGGGGCTCCGGTCGCCGCATCGGCGTTACCCGTCTCGTTGCAGAAGGCGGCTATCGAGCCGATGGTGCTGCCGGTCCCCGATTTCGTCGTGACGACCACGGAAGACTTGCCGGACGCCAACGTCGGCGACGGCCTTTGCGACGCGGCCCCCAATCCCTCCATTACGAAGTGCACGCTCCGGGCGGCCGTTCAGGAGGCTTATGAGTCGGAAGGCGCGGACGTCATCGGATTCGCGTGCGCCGACGACTCCTGCGTCTATACGCTCACCCGGGCGCCGGTCGACGGCGCCCAACTTGAAACGGGCAATTTAAACGTTTCCGGCGATGTAACGATCCTCGGATTAGGCCGGGCCAAGACCATCATCGACGCCAACGGCACCGACCGCGCTTTCATCACCGCCGGCGGGACGGCTAACTTTCGCAATCTCAGCATCCGCAACGGCAAGGCCAAAAAAGGCGGCGGCATCCTCTGTCTCGATACCGGAAGCGTGCGGGTCTACGACAGCGCCCTGACCGGCAACGAGGCCACGGAGGCCGGCGGCGCGATCCGGGCCTATCAGTGCGAGGTCAGCGTGGAGCGCTCGACCCTCTCCGGGAATCTGGCCCCGGAGGGCGGCGGCATTTCCGCCTCGCAGGGGCACGTCGTCGTCGACCGGTCGGAGTTTTTCGAAAACCGGGCCACCGGAAGCGGCGGCGCGATCCAGGCCTCCAACATCGTTCTGACGAAAAGTCTGCTCGCCGACAATCGGGCCGCGAAGGACGGCGGCGGCCTCTGGCTCTTCAACCCCGACGGCGCGGCCGAGATCGTCAACGTCACGTTCGCCGGGAATACCGCCGGCGAAAAGGGCGGAGCGGTTTACAACCGCGCCCGGCCGGCTTCTTTCGATTTCGTCACCTTCTTTAAGAACGCGGCGGCCGAGGGCGGAGCGGTCTTCAATCACGTCAGCGCCCTGCCCGGCCAGGCGAATCTGCGAAACTCCCTCTTCGCGGGAGGAGCTTCCGGCGGCAATTGCGCCGGAACGCCGGTGAAAACCGAAGGACACAACATCGACGACGCAGTCTCGTGCGGCTTCGGCGGGACGGAAGACCTTTCGAACACCGATTCGAAACTCGATCCGAACGGCCTGGGCGATCACGGGGGCAAGACACGGACGGTGGCTCTCCTGACTGGGAGCCCGGCGATCGATTCGGGCGACGCCTTCGGCGCTCCGTCCACCGATCAACGCGGTACCCTCCGCCCCCACCCGTCCACCGGCGAGGTCGATCGCGGCGCCTTCGAGACCGTCCCCCAGGGACTCCTCATGCATCAGGCCCAGCTGACTTTCGCTCCGACGACCGTCGGAACCTCCGCGCCGTCTCAAACCGTGACATTCCAAAACTTGGGCAATGCCGCGGTCGGGATGATCTCGCTGTCCGTCAGCGACGCCTTCGATTTCCTGCTCGCGGATGACTGCTCCGGGCAGAGCGTCCTGCCGGGCCAGTCCTGCACGGCGACCGTGACCTTCAAGCCCGTCAACGAGGGGGTTTTCGCCGCGGACCTGATGTTTACAAGCACCGTCGGAAATGGGACCATTTCGCTTCAGGGCGAAGGGACGGCGGCGGTCGAGACGCCTCCCACCCCCTCTCCCGACGGCGCCTCCGACCCCGAAACCCCGCCGGCGAGCACGGGCGGCGGAAAGATCGGGACCGTCGTCCCCATGGAAACGGCCGGCTGTTCCTTGATCCGCTAAGCGAGAGTTTATGACGCTTCGCCTCCTGACGCGCGTTTCCATCTTCGTCGTCCTGGCTCTGTCATGGCCGGCTTCCGGCCGGGCGGGTTGGGTCTCCGCGATCGCTCCGCATCATGCCGTGTTCTTCGGCAGCGGGGGCGGCGGAACGGTCAAGGGCCGCGTCGCCTTCTTCGACTCCGGAAACTGCTTCGCCTCCTCCATTTCGCAATATCGGATGTCTCCGGAGGCCTGTAACGCCTTCAAGCGCCGCTTCGATCCCGCCTCCGGCGCGCCGCTGACCCAGGAAACCAGCGGAATGCGGCCCCTGACAGCCACCATCACGGTCTCCTACGCCATGACCCCGCGCGCCGCGAAGGTCGGCGCCCCTCCCCTGCCCGGCGTCCTCTGCCCGTCGCGCACGGTTCAAACCGACCGGGACGGTTTCTTTTCGGTGAAACTGGACGGCTGCTTCCCGTCGGTCGTGCCTCTGGACGGTTTTGGAGAACCCCAGACAGCCCCGCTTCCCGCGCCGGATCTCTTAAAAGTCCGCGTCGAGCTGGTCTATCGGATCGCCGACCGGCTGCGAGCGACGGCCATCGCCGGGGAGAAGGCGATGTTACGGCTCGCGCCTTTGGACAACTCCCTGCCCGCGACCATCCGCGCCCTGTGGCGCAAGGACCGGATTCTTCCTTATTATCCGGCGAACTTCGGGCTGCCGGTCTACACGAAGGTGGAAACCGGCGAATCGGAGCCGGCGGAATACGTCCTCCCCGTCTATGAAAAGACCTTTCCCCTCCCGGCCGGACCTCGGGGGCAGACGGTCGACGCCGGCGTCCTCGCCTTTCCGGACGAACCTCGGATCCAGCCGAGCATCCTCGAATATCTGAAAAAATGCCTCTACAACTGGCAGACCCTGATGGAGCTGCACTTCCGCGCCAAGGAAAGGTTCGCGGCCGAAGGACGGCCGGAACTCTACGACGGCCTGTTGATCGACAAGCCCGAAACGAATTGCGAGCGCTGCTACACGCTGTCCTTTACGAACAGCCTGAGCGCTTCGTTGGGAAAGAACGGCATCATGCTCTTGAACCAGCCCACGCCCGACATCGTTTGGGAGCCGCACGGTCTGGAGTACGTTCTCGGGCATGAATTCGGGCACGGGATTCATTTCGGCATCGCCCCGCCGTTCCCCAATTGGACCGACAGCGACAAAGTGGCCGTCTTCGGCACCGCCAAGCGCCCGAACGGCGAGGAGTATTGGACCATCCATCTGCCGCAACAGATCCACGACAACCGGATCGCCTTC
>DASUFF010000134.1:0-5357 GCA_036274695.1 bacterium
CACTCCGAAGGCCGCAAAGGTAAGGTCGAGGTCGTTCCCACCAAGCCCTGTGACACCCAAAAAGAACTCTCTCTGGCCTATACCCCCGGCGTCGCCGAGCCCTGCCTCGAGATCGAAAAGGACCCGAAGAAATCCTTCGAATACACCGCCCGTGGCAACCTGGTGGGCGTCATCTCCAACGGCACGGCGGTGTTGGGCCTGGGCGACATCGGTCCGCAGGCGGCCAAGCCGGTCATGGAAGGGAAGGGCATCCTCTTCAAGAAGTTCGCCGACATCGACGTCTTCGACATCGAGATCGACGCCAAGGACCCGGCCCAGGTCGTGAGCATCGTCAAGGCCCTGGAGCCCACGTTCGGTGGCATCAATCTGGAAGACATCAAGGCGCCGGAGTGTTTCTTCATCGAGGAGCAGTTGATCGAGACGATGTCGATCCCGGTCTTTCATGACGACCAGCATGGAACGGCCGTCATCACGGCCGCCGGATTGATCAACGCCCTCGAGATCCAGGGAAAGAAGATCAAAGACATCAAGGTGGTCTTCTCCGGCGCCGGAGCGGCGGCCATCGCGTGCGCCAAGCTCATCATGGCGTTGGGGCTCTCGCGCGACCAAGTCACGCTCGTCGACCGCCAGGGTGTGGTCTACGAAGGCCGGCCGAACATGGAGCCCATCCGCGGCTTTTTCGCCAAGAATACGAAGATGCGGACCTTGGAAGAGGCGATGAAGGGCGCCGATGTCTTCGTCGGCGTCTCGAGCAAGGGCTTGGTGACGCAGGCGATGGTCAGGAGCATGGCGGACAAGCCCATCGTGTTCGCGATGTCCAATCCGGATCCGGAAATCACCTACGCCGACGCCGTCGCCGTGCGCTCCGACATCCTCATGGCCACCGGCCGCTCCGACTTCCCGAACCAGATCAACAACGTGTTGGGCTTTCCCTTCATCTTCCGCGGGACGCTGGACGTGGGCGCCGTGAAGATCAATCAGGAAATGAAGCTCGCGGCGTCCCGGGCGCTCGCGGCTTTGGCCCATGAAGAGGTTCCGGAGGAAGTCTGCCGCGTCTACGGCAACGCGAAACTGAAATTCGGCCCTGAGTACATCATTCCAAAACCCTTCGATCCGCGCGTTCTCTTGTGGGAGGCGCCCGCCGTCGCCGAGGCAGCCATCGCCAGCGGCGCGGCCACCCGTCCTTATGCAAGCAAAGAGGCCTATCGGAAATCGCTCGAGAGGATTCAGGCCAGGAAGCACCGGGACGCCGCCTTCCCCACCCTCCGCGACGAGGCGGTGACCCGCGAAGAGATCCGTCTCGAGATACAGGATAAGGTTAAGACGCCCGTCTCGGTCCGATAATCGGACTTTCCCTCCCGCCGTGGCCGGTTTTCGATTTAATTGATGCAATATCTAGCAACCCGTTTTAGGAGCGGACGAAACGCCGCCGCAAAAGGGGAGCCTCATTATGTCCTTTTCTCAAATTCCTGCGTCGCAGTTGACCCAACAATTGATGGGAATGTTGGGCTCTCAAGCCTTGCAAAGCGGTCTCTTTCTGGCCTCCCAGGATTTTGGTTTTTCCGCTCCCTCGCTGCACGAGATCGGTCCCGACGAATTGCGGACGCGTTTGGAGGGGCACTTAGAGAACAACGAACGGGCGCGCGTTCTGGCCTATCAGTTTTTGGAGAGAATGGCGGGCGAGCGCGTCGTGCGTCCTTGGGACCCCGAAGCGGGCGGGGACGTCTACGAGCGCGGGCTTCGCTACAGCGCCGCGTGGCCGGGCGGAAACACCGTTATTCTTCCGTCGAAGCCACTCAATACCGTCGTCGGCTACTCGCCCGGAATCGGTCGCGTCTGCGAGGCGATCCACGAAGACCCGGAGAGAATGTATGAGTTGACGGGCCGCGATCGGACGGTCTTGATCGCCTCCGACTCTTCCGGCGTTTTGGGTTACGGCGACATGGCGCGGCACGCGGTCCTCGGCGTTCTTCACGGAAAAGGGAACATTGCGCAAAGTTTGGCCGGGCTGAATTTCGTTCCCCATCTCCTGCCCAAAGTGAACGCCGCCGACCAAGAGAGCATCGACCGGGCCATCGAGAGCGTGCTTTTGCAGGAACCGCAGGCCGGGGCCATCATGGTCGAGGACGTCGGGACCCCGCATTGCTTTCCCTTGGTCGATCAATTGGCGCGGAAGGCCAGCGTGCCGACTTTCCAGGACGATCAAGGCGGGACGGCGATGGTGACGCTCTCCGGGCTGACCAACGCGCTGGAGATCCAGGGCAAGAAAAAGGAAGACTGCACTTACGTCATCAACGGGGCCGGGGCCGCGGGCGACGCCATCGTCAAGCTCCTCCGCGAGTGGGGCGTGAGTTTGGATCAGATTTACGTCCTGGATTCCTCGGGCGTTCTCCACACCGGGAGGGATTACTCTTCCGTCAAAGACCGGCACAAGGCGGCGTACGCACGGAAGACCGATCTCCGGACCTTGTCGGAGGTCATGCGCGGGGCCGACGTTTTTATCGGCGTCTCGAAGAAAGACGTCGTGACCGTCGAGATGCTGAAGAGCATGGCCGAGAAGCCCGTGATCTTCGCCTTGGCGAATCCGGATCCCGAGATCCCGGCCAAGATCGCCCAGGAGGCGCGGCCCGACGCCATCGTCGCCACCGGCCGCTCGGACGATCCGATCCAAATCAACAACGCCGCGATCTATCCCTATTTCGTCAGCGGGGCCCTCATGGCGCGGGCGGCGTCCTTCAACGTCGCCATGCAGATGGCGGCCGTCGAAACGGCCGTCCAAGTCGCGCGCCAGGGCATCACCGCCGACGTCGCGGGCGTCTATGGCCCGCAGAATCCCGTTTATGGCGGATGGCTGGTCTTCCCCAGCTTGTGGGACAGCCGCCTGGCCGGCACGATGCCGATCGCGGTCGCGGAGGCCGCCATTCGCTCGGGTGTCGCCCAGGCGAAGAACTTCGACGCGGAGGAACAGCGCCGGCGTCTCTTAAAGAGGATTCGATTCGTCCAAGAGTACTCCCGCTTCCTCGATTCATGGACGGATGGCATTTTAAGGGAAGACGCTCAGCGTTAAGGCTCCTCCTCGAGCCATAACCCCCCGAAATCGGTGTCGAAACTCTCCACCCGCCGGCTTGCCCGCCGACGCGTTGCGACATTTTATTATATATTTCAATAACTTAGATAAAGACGGCGGCGGGGCGTCGGTGGTATTCTTCTTGCAGAATACTAACGTCATGAACAAACTTCTGGGAATCATCGTCGCTCTCGTCACCGTCCTCGCCGCTTCCTCCACCGCCTTCGCCAAGGATTCCCAAACGGACGCTTCCGCGAAATCTTCCGTCACGGCAAAATCGACGCAAAATGAGACGGTCGCTTCCACCGATTTGGGCTTCGCGCCCGACGGTCTCGCCAAGGACGTCATGAACCTGATGACCGGCGTTTCCCGCCCGATCGACGGCACCACGAACTTCACCGTCCAGGCCGGCAAGGAACTCCGCATCGGCCTGACGTTCTAGTTCTCCAAGCCCTCTTCTCTTTGCATCGTCCGTATTCTTCCGTATTCGCTTTTCACGGCGAACGGCAAACCGACGCTTTCCTCGCGCATCCAAACCAAGCGATGACGGCATCGCGCGTTGATCTTCCGACAAAAAACCGTACAATCGGGTTCCCTCGAACCAGGAGCTGCTTATGCGTTGTCGCTTGAATGTGTTGCGCGGGTTGGCCTTCGTCGTTCTGGCCGCAGGACTTCTCATGACGGGAGCCGGTTCCACCTCGGGCTGCGGTTCCGGGGCGAACAACGGCGGCGGCGGAGGCGGCGGAACGACGGGCGGCGGCGGGGGCGGAGGAGGTGCTGGCACCGGCGTGGTGGAGGTGATCCCGGTCTGCGGCGACGGGAACCTCCAAGGCAGCGAGGAATGCGACGACGGCAACTTGGCCGACGGCGATGGTTGCAGCGCCGCGTGCGTTTTGGTGTCCCCATCCTGCGGCGACGGTTTCGTCAACGATCCCAACGAGGCCTGCGACGACGGCAACGCCGCCGCGAACGACGGCTGCGAGAACGATTGCCGCCCGACGGGAACGGCGCAGGTGGCCACGAGCCTGACCCATACCTGCGCGCTCTCCAAGGCGGGGACCGTCCGGTGCTGGGGATTAAACACCGTCGGGCAGCTTGGTTACGGGCATAAGATAAATTTGGGCGTCAATCCGGGGGAAACCCCCGCGGCGGTAGCCAAGTCCGGCCTCGGGGGAGACGTCGACGTCGGCGGCAAGGTCGTTCAACTGGCGTTGGGCACGAACCACACCTGCGCCTTGTTGGATACGGGCAACGTCCGCTGTTGGGGAACCGGCGCGCTGGGCTACGGGAACGGCGATGCGATCGGCGACGACGAATCGCCGGCGAGCGCGGGCGACGTGCCGGTCGGCGGAAAGGTGGTGCAGATCACGGCGGGGGATACGCACACCTGCGCCCTGCTGCAGACGGGCGCCGTACGATGTTGGGGGGAAGGGCGTTTCGGCCGTTTGGGGTATTCGGACAACATCATCTCCATTTCGCAGGTCGGCGACTTGGGGAACACACCGGATACCGTCCCGCAAGTCGTGGGCGACGCGGACGTCGGGAACCACATCGTCCAGGTTTCGGCCGGCGGAGCCACGACCTGCGTCCTCTACGACACCGCGCAGGTGCGGTGTTGGGGGCTCGGAGAAGCCGGCCGCTTGGGCTACGCCGATACGTTCAAGAACGTGCTGCCTTTCTTGGATCTCAACGAGAATTTGGGAGACGCCACCAACGAAATGACCAACTTCACCGGCTTCGTTCCCGTCGGTTTCCTGGTCGAACAGATCTCGGTGGGTTCCTCCCATACGTGCGTCAAGACCTTCAGCTCGGGGGGCAACGCCACCGTGCGCTGCTGGGGGGAAGGCACCGAAGGGCGGCTGGGCAATAACGACACCGAGACCATCTCAGACGAGGCGGGAGAGACGCCGGCCTCCGTGGCGGCGGACGCCTTCTTAGGTCCGGTCGTCGAGCTCCGCAACGGGGGCGGCCATGCCTGCCTCCTCACCCTCGACGGCGACGTTCTCTGCTGGGGACGAGGCGCCGACGGCCAGTTGGGTTACGGTAATCCCTCCGATGTCGGAGACGACGAGTTCCCAAACGAGGCGGGGAACGTCCCGCTGGGCGGGAAAGCGGTTCAAGTCGCCGCGGGAGGCGCCCACTCGTGCGCCGTTCTGGAGGATGGGAGCCTCCGGTGCTGGGGGAGCAATCTTTTCGGGGAGCTGGGTTACGGCAACGACGATTTCAACGTCGGCAACACCCCTGCGACGACGCCTTCGAACTTCGGCCCCGTCAACGTCGCCGGCTTCGT
>DASUFF010000135.1:0-4407 GCA_036274695.1 bacterium
CCGATCTACTTCATGACGCACTTCAATCACCCCTATGAGATCACCGACGAGGCGAAAAGGGCTTGTGCGACTTTGGTGGATCATGGTATTCCCATTCATAACCAAACGGTTTTATTGAGGAAAATTAACAGCGACCCGATCATTTTGCGCAGCCTGTTTCACGAACTTTTGAAGAACCGAGTTAAGCCTTATTACTTATATCAATGTGATCTCTCGGAAGGGATCGAGCACTTCCGAACGCCGGTGCAGAAGGGGATTGAAATCATCGAGAGCCTACGGGGACATACTTCCGGGCTCGCGGTCCCCGAGTTCGTCATCGATGCGCCGGGCGGCGGTGGGAAGGTTCCCATCATGCCGCAGTACCTGATCACCGAGTCGGACAAGAGGGTGGTGGTGCGGAACTACCGCGGCTTCCTCTCCTCCTACAGGCAGCCGGAAGAAACGGACTGCTCCTGTTCGACCTCGGAGGAGATCAGGAAGAGATACCCGGGACTCGAAGTCGAAGGGCCGGATCGGCTGCTGCAGGGAAAGGCCGTCGGCATCGAGCCTAAAAATTAAGGACCGTCCGTGTCCAAACTGAATCTCGACCGCGACAAGGTCGAATCCTGCCGCGTCGCCGCGCGAAAGATCTCCCAACAGGTCCAAACCTTCGTCGATCTTCATACGACCGTCTCCATCGAGCGTTCGGTCCTTCGGATGATCGGCATCGAGGAGGCCTACAAGGGCCGGCCGTTGGCGAACGCCGTCGTCGATTCCTTGACCAAGGAACAGCTCTCCTACGGGATCCTGCACTGGCTGGGGCGCGCCCTGGCCCATCACCGGAGTTCTCCCGTCAGCCTGTGCCTGAAGGCGGCCGAGGGGAAACTGAAGTGGAACGAGGTGCCCGAGGCCGATTTCGACGCCATTCGGCGCGCCACCGAGCCCTTGGCCCGGAACGCCGTACGGAAGCTCGAAGAATCTGCGAATCGCAAGCGCCATGCCCGCGAATCCATGGGCGGACGCGAGCCGCGGCCTCTCAAATACTTAATCGTCGCCACCGGCAACATTTACGAGGACGTCGAGCAGGCCCAGGCGGCCGTCTTGGGCGGGGCCGATTGCATCGCCGTCATCCGCAGCACGGCCCAGAGCTTGCTCGACCACGTCCCGAACGGGGCGACCACCGAGGGGTTCGGCGGCACCTACGCCACCCAGGAAAATTTTCGGATCATGAGGAAGGCGCTGGACGAGATAGGCAAAAAGGTCGGGCGCTACATCCGCCTGGTCAATTATTCCTCCGGGCTCTGCATGCCGGAGATCGCCGTCATGGGGGCCTTCGAGGGGCTGGACTACCTGTTGAACGACAGCATGTACGGCATCCTGTTCCGAGACATCAATATGAAGCGGACGTTCACGGACCAGTACTTCTCGCGGCTGGTGATCGCCCACTCCGGCATCATCATTAATACGGGCGAGGACAATTACCTGACGACGGCGGAGTCTTTCAAAGCCTTCCCGCAGGTGCTGGCCTCGCAGTTCATCAATGAGCAATTGGGCCTGGCCGCCAACCTTCGCGAGCAACAGTTAGGATTGGGCCACGCCTTTGAGATGGATCCGGACGTTGAGGACAGCTTCCTCTATGAAATCGCCCAGGCGGAGATGGTGCGCGAGATCTTCCCGCATCATCCGATCAAGTACATGCCGCCCACGAGGCACATGACCGGCGACATCTTCTTCGGCCATGTGCTCGATTGCATGTTCAACTTGGTCGGCGTCCTGACCCATCAGGAAATCCAGCTCTTGGGGATGCCGACGGAGGCGATCCATAATCCGCTGCTCCAAGACCGCTTCGTGGCGCTCAAGGCCGCCAATTATATCTTCAAGGCCGCGCGGGATCTCGGCGACGAGATTTCCTGGAGCGCGAACGGCAAAGTGATCCGCCGGGCGCGTTCGGTCCTGGAGGACACCTTCCGGCTTCTTCAGAAGGTGGAGAAGATGGGCTTCATGAACGCCATCGAGGAGGGCGCCTTCGCCAACATGGCGCGCGCCGTCGACGGCGGGCGGGGCTTGGACGGCGTGGTCAAGAAGGACCGCCATTATTGGAATCCGATCCAGAAGCTTTTGGAGCGAAAGCCGGAGCACCACGAGAATCCCTTCCATGCTGCCAGGCCGCGCGAGGAGAAGGAAATGCGCGAACGCGGAGGCGGCAACCGCCGCCGACGCGAGCATCGCCGCCGGCGCGGGCGGGGCGGCGGCGGCCAGCGCGGCGGGGCGCCGAGGGAGACCCAGCAGGGCGGATCCGGAGGAGGTGGCTCGCTCCCGCCGCCGTCTGAACCGACGGGAGGCGCTTCGTGAGCCACGCCGCCGAAAAGGGTCCCGTGAAGAAGGACAACAATCGCATCAAGCCTTACGGAGATCATTGGGACGACGGGAAGATGCAGTTTTCCTTCACGCTCCCCGTGCCCGCCGGCGAGCTCGCGCGTGAGGCGGCGCGGCTTTACCTGGAAAAATTGGGTTTCGTCCATCCGATGGTCGCCACGATGGAGCCGATGGGAGAAGGTTACACCTTCTTCGTCGCCTACGCCTATGCCACGGCGTCCATCGAGCTCTCGAAGATCCCGCTCCACAAGCCGGAGTTCCCGGTGGTGCCCTACGACCAACTGGTCGACCTGGCGCACAAGCAGGTGCGCCGGAAGATCGTGGTCGTCGGAGCCACCACGGGCAGCGACGCCCACACGGTGGGCATCGACGCCATCCTGTCCATCAAGGGGATAGCCGGCGACAAGGGTTTGGAATATTACCCGTTCTTCAAGGTGGTGAATCTTCGCGCCCAGGTCGACAACCGTCATTTGGTGGATCAGGCCGTGGAGATGAAGGCGGACGCGATTCTGGTGTCCAAGATGGTGACCCAGCAGGATCAGCATTTGGAGGACTTAAAGGTTCTTTCGAAAATGCTGCGCGAAGAGAAGCGCCTGTCTCCGAATCTGGTCCGCATCGCCGGCGGGCCGCGCATCGATCATCGCATCGCCAAGTCCGTGGGTTTCGACGCCGGGTTCGGTCCCGGCACCAAGCCGTCCGAGGTCGCCAATTTCATCGTGCATGAACTCATCCGGAAAATTTCGGGAGCCCCCGCGCACGCCGCCCCGCATCGGGTGGACGGCGAAGGTCACGCTCCGGCTCGGCCCAAAAGACGCTCATTATTCGGGTGGCTTGGTGGCCGGGGCAAAGATTCTTGAGCTCTTCGGCGACGCCGCCACCGCCCTCTGTCTGAGGGAAACGCACGGCCGGGACGAAGGGTTGTTCCGCGCCTACGATTCGGTCGATTTCCTAAAACCCGTTTATGCCGGGGACGTTCTCGAGGCCACGGCCAGGATCGTCCGGATCGGCAACACCTCGCGTGGGATGGAATTCACGGCCAGGAAGAAGGGGAAAGGGATCGTCTGCCGCGCCTCGGGAACGGTCGTCATCCCGGATAAATCATCCGGGCCGCGTGATACATCTTTGCGGCGTGGCCGACTTCCGAAAAACCGTCGGCCACGCTGATCAGATGAAAGGCCACGAGGGCGATGAGGGGTTCTCCCGGAACCGGTTCTCCCGGCTCCGTGGCCGGCGCGATCTGGATCGCGGCCTTTCCCGAAGGGAAATCCAGGATGCTGCCCCTGGGATCGAAGAGGCTCATAGAGTCCGCATTCCGAAGCAGCAAAAAGGGAATGTTGGCCAAACCCCCCAAATGGGCCGCGAGGCCGAACAGGGATGTCGTTTGGTTTGCGGGGCGCATGTGTCTCTTGCGGCCCAGGAGCAAGTCGGCCAGGAACGAGGGGTAAACGGCATCTTGAGCGAAAACCCGCTGTTTTTCGAGGAAGGAGTTGAGCACGAGCGTGCTCACGCTCCAGTCGGCGTTCAAGTCGGTGCTCAGGCTGGCGGTCGAGTTGTCGGCAACATACGATTTGAATTTGCCGCCTAACTGATTCAGGCGGACTTCCGCTTCCAAGTGGTCCTCGAAAGACACGCTTCCGTAGGCATGTTCCAGTGCGAGCAAGGTATTTCCCATGGCCCCGGCGTCGGCTACCATATGGGCCTGTACCTCGTTGCCGAGCGCCATCAGGGCGTTCATGGGGATCTGACTCGCAATGGGCGGGAAGGGAGGCATAGCGGCTTCCTCGAGGGGTTTGGGCAAAGGTTGTGCGGTTTATGCTAAAATCGTTTTCTGGCCGGCGGAGGAGTTTCTCGTGTCGAAAGTGATTCTGACGGCGGCCCTGGTGGGCGCGGAACTGACGCGGCGGCAGACGCCCCATCTTCCGCTGACGCCCGTGGAGATCGCCGACGCCGCGCGCCTGGCCGTCGATGCCGGCGCCTCCGTCGTGCACGTTCACGTGCGCGACGCGGAAGGTAAGCCCACGAACGCGGCGGCGCGATTTCAGGAAGTCCTCT
>DASUFF010000136.1:0-8393 GCA_036274695.1 bacterium
TGGTCGCTCCAAGAATCACGTTGTCCATAAGACCCCCTTTCCATTTCTCGGCCTGGCCACCTGTGACCACTGTGGATGCTCCATTACGGCAGAGCGACAGAAAGGACATCACTATTACCGGTGCTCGAAGAAGCGCGGTCCATGTCCCTCCAAGTACGTCCGGGAGGAACCTTTCGCCGATCAGCTCCGGTCCGCGGTCGCCAAGGTCGCTCTGCCGGCCGAGTGCTTCCAAATTCTCATGACCTATTGGAGCAAAGACCAGGCCTTGGCGAACCAACCGATAGCCGAAGTTAAGGCCCAAATGGCCCTGGAGGTGCCCGAGATCCAGGCCCAGATAGACCGGCTCTTGGACCTTCATTTGGTAGGAGGCATCGATAGAGACCAATTCCTGGCCAAAAAGGCGGCTCTCCTCGAAAGAAAGAAGGAATTTGAGGAAAAGTTAAAGAAATTGGAAGCCGGGGTTGCCGCTTGGCTCGAACCTACCCGCGAGTTCCTAGAAGCGGCTCACCAAGCCCACCGCGTGGTGGCCGAGGGAAATTTAGAATCCCTAAAGGAAAAGGCAAAAGAGAGCGGCTCGAACTTTCGGCTGGCGGCGAAAACCCTTCAATTTGATTACCGTTTGCCGTGGCGGCGCCTCGCCGCCACGCGCGATTTTTTTAATTTCGGGGAAATGTGGGCGATGTAGGGATCGAACCTACGACTTCTACCGTGTGAAGGTAGCACTCTACCGCTGAGTTAATCGCCCGGGTTAACGAGGGGTCTTTAAATATCGTTACGATCGGCCTCGCAAGAGGTTTTTCGCCTCTTAATCCCCATTCGACTTCATGATCTCCAGCTCCTCGGAGCAACGGGCCTTGGTCTTATAGATCATGAGCTCGCTCTTCTCGCTGACTTGGCAGGCGTAATAATCGGCGTTCCCGGAAAACGAGCCCGTTTCGCCCGCTGCCCGGTAGGAACAGGATTTGAATTTCGCGGCGGCCTCGGCGGTGACGGCGGCGCATTTCGCCGATTCGGGCTTGAACCAATCGAAACCGAATAAGCCGACGACGGCCTCCGATTTAACGGCGCCCGCGAAGGCGGCCGACGACGAGAGAAGGACGGCCATAACGACCAACGGCGACAGCTTCTTGAATGAGGGCATGAGGTTCTCCTTAGGAACCAAGGATTACCATCAGGCGCCGGATCAGACAAGGGCGGCGACCGGTTCCAGAACAAGGGGAGCGGGTCTCGGACGGGCCGGAATTCTCGCCGGAACGGCGGCGGCGGGGCGATGAAAGAAACGGGCCCGCAAGCGGGCGTGGTCGGACTGGCCGACCCGGCCGTCCCGCGACTCGAACGTGTCCCAAAAGACCTCGGCCGACTGCACCAGCATGTCGTCTCCGTGATAGAAGTAGTCGATCCTCTGCCCCTTCGTGTCCTCGGCCCGCGGGGCCTGGAGCTTGTCCTGAAAGAGATTCGGCTCGACATACGTATCGCCCGTCGCGACCTCGTTCAACCGGAGAGCCCTCTGCATGGCCTGATGCTCGGGCGAGCCGGCCTTCACGTTGAAATCCCCCATGTGGATCAACGGGCCCGCGACCTCCAACGTCCTTCCGCGCGCGCGGCGGATCTGCGAGCCCCGCGCCCTCTCGGCGCGCGTCGTCACGCCTTCCTGGTAGTGCCCGAGCGAATAGGTCCACTCGATCCCCTCTTCCCCCTTCACCGTCGCCTCGA
The DNA here is from genome assembly GCA_036274695.1 of bacterium. Lineage (GTDB taxonomy): Bacteria > UBA10199 > UBA10199 > JACPAL01 > DASUFF01. The sequence continues at coordinate 1,714 of DASUFF010000136.1, forward strand.
TCACGCCCTTCGCCGCCAGCATCTCCCAATCCGCGCGCGTCTCGTGCGGATGGAAAGCGGCGGACACGATGGGATACCGGCTCAAGAACAGCAGGCCGGCTCCCCAAACGGGAGAGGAACGCAGCCATTGGGCCAGTCCCCGGACAAGAAGATCTTCGGAAAGATAGGAGCCGATCTCGGAGAGAAGGCTGGGCTCGCCCTCGGCGTAGTGGGACTTGGTGAAGTAGTTAACGATGCCACCGCAAGAACCGAAAAGAAGATCCGCCAGGCGCGGAAACCCGTTCTGAAAATCCTCGATCGCCTTGCGGATGCCGGGCGCCGAAGGAGAGGCATAGGCGTACGGATACTCCGCCTTGACGGATTCCTGGATCTCCCTCCGCATGGCATCGTCCCACACCTCGGCTAAGCCGACGACGTCGTCGTTCGAGGTCCGTACGGTATGGATGATATGGGGAAGCCTGGCCGCGTCGTGGAAATAGAAGCCGGTCTCTTGGAGATTTCCGCGGATCTGGTAGCGGGCGGTGTCGCCGAACAAGTGGACGTTCCAGAAGGACGCACTCTGAGAAGCGGCAGAGTTCAAACCAATCATGGTCACCTCCTGTCTACCATTACGTGCCGCGGGAAGCGGCCTGTGAAAGCGGTACCTAAGTGGCTAAGAATCCCTCTCTTTCCCGAGCAAGAATGGAACAGTAATTACCATATATGGTCACGGATGCAAAAATATTTATTGAATAATATCAACCATTTATGACACAACGTGTTGGCGGGATGCGTTAGGCGTTGAAGCCAAGGCGCTGCATCACGTAGGAAGGCGCATCGTGAAGAAACTGATTTCGATCCTTTTGACGTTGGGTTTGCTCGCCGCTTGCGGCGGCCGCGTCCCCTCGCCGAAGACCGCGCACGACAAGACGCAAAAGCATTTCAAGAAGTACGGCAAGAACTACAAGGACAGCGACTTCGGCCAGCACAATCTGGAGCGCGTGGAGATTTCGTCGGTCGAAGAGATCCAGAAAAATCTCGCCGAAGCGGAGGCCTACGCCTATCTGAACGACGGCGCCGTCTACAAAGTGCGCGTCATTCTCCGGAAGAAAACGTTCGGATGGAAGGTGATTTCCTGGGAAACTCTGGGGAAAGCCTAACCGTCACCGCCCCGTCAATATCCGTCCGATAAACCGCGATCCCCCTCCTCCCATATTTTTCCAAAATTCCCGGATGTGGAAATTTGAACAGGTTGTCCTCTCCCAGGCTCGCCACGGCGATCGACGGATGCACACTGTCGATGAAGGGCACCGAGCTCGACGTCCGGCTGCCGTGATGCGGGATCTTCAACACCGTCGCCGCGATGGGGACCTTATCCGCCAGCGCGCGCTCGCCCTCTTTTTCGATATCACCCGGAAAAAGAACGCTGGCGTCGCCGAAGCGAAGGCGGACGACTAAGGAATTATCGTTGATGTTCCGGCCGGCGCTGATGCGGTCGGGGTAGAAGACGTCGAAGCCGCATTCGGCCCAGGGAAAGATCTCCCCGCCCTTCAGTATCCTGACCTCCGCTCCCCTCCTACGGACGGCTTCCAGAAGGCGGTCGAAGGACGCGTCCGGAAATTTCTGGCCGTTCCACCAGAATTCGCCCACCGGAAAGGCCTCGAAGACGCTCCTCAATCCCCCGAAGTGATCGGGATGTGGATGCGAGAGCAGGACGGCGTCCAGACGATCGATCCCCCGCCGCTTCAGATACGGGACGACGACGTCCCTCCCCATGTCGAAACGATCCTCGTCCTTCGGCCTCCCTTCCCGTCCCGGGATCAAAAATCCGCCGCCGTCCACCAAAAGGCTCTTGCCGGACGGGGTTAGGACCAACGCGGCGTCGCCCTGGCCGACGTCCAGGAAGGTCACCTCGAGATCCTTTTGCGGCCACTGAAAAGACAAAAGAAAGACGAGCGCCAGGGCGAGGCCCGACAAAGCGAACGCCGGCCTCGGATAGCTCCGGAAATTGAGAAGCCGAGGCCGGCGCCTTGCGAGGGCCAACAGCCCTACCAGCGCGAATCCGAGAAGGACCTCGAACTCGGTCGGATACAGCGAGAGCACGAGGTCGGAGCTTCGGGAAAATTCCGCCGCGGCGTGGAGCGCCTTTAGAAAGACCTCCGACGCGACACCGATGCCTCCGATCAAAACCGGCGCAGTCGGCGGAACCAGGAGAGACGCGGTCACCGCCAGCGTCCCGGCGACGAGGAGGAGGCCGGAGAGCGGGACGGCCGCCAGGTTGACGGCCACGCCGGTCAGCGAGATTTCGTGGAACCGATAGGCCGCGAGGGGCGCGGTCAAGAGCGCCGCCCCCAAGGCCATCCAGAAGGGTTGGATGATCCAACGGTCCAGCCGCCTTTGGAGCGGGAACGCCTCCGCCTCCGCAGGTCTCCTCTTTCGGAAAAGGAGGATGCCCAGGACGGCCAAAAACGAGAGCTGAAACGAAGAACCGAAGGGCGCGGACGGAGAGGCGACGCCGATCAACAAGGCGGCGGCCGCCAGCGTGCTCAAGGCGTCGTTTTCACGGTCCGCGGCGGCGGCCAAGGCGACGAAGACCGCCAACACGCAGGCGCGCACGGCGGAGGAAGGCGCGCCGGTAAAAAGCGTATAGAAAAGGACCGGGATCAAAGACAGGCCCAAGGCCGTCTTGCGGACGGAAACGGTGAGAAGCGCCCTCTCCGACCGGGCCAGCAGGCGGCGGATCAGGAAATAGGCCGCGCCCCCCACGACGGCGATCTGCTGTCCCGACACGGCGACCAGATGCGCCGTCCCCGTCGCCTGAAAATCCGCCCGGATCTCCGGCCCCACGCCTCCGGCCTCCCCGGTCAGCAGGGCCGATAGGAATTCCGAGGCCGGGGGAGGCGCCTCCTCCCGTAAAAGGCCGCGGACACGGTCCCGGAAACGGTCCACTACCCGCCTCCACCCGCCCTCTTTGCCGAGGATCGTCAGATCCTCCGGGTCCTCCAAATACGCAGACAGGAAGATGCCCCGCCGCGCAAGCCACTCCCGGTAATCGAATCCGCCCGGGTTCTTGTAACGAATCGGTTTTTTCAGCTTCGCCTCGAAGCGCACCCGGTCGCCCCGCTCCACCGGAACCGCCGGCGGACGCCTCAGCGTCACCAGGATCTTCGAGGATCCGGCTATCACGACGAGCTTTTCCCCCTCGCCCGACAGGCGCGGCGGCTCGGAAACGACGCCTTCGACGGGTCTACGTGTTCCTACAGCGGCCATGAGGGCGGGATCGGGTTGGGAACGAAGGAGGGTCGGAAATAACCGGTCAGTAAGCGTGAGCAGCGCGAGGAAGCAGGCGCTGAGCGGTATCAGCGGCCTCGTCCGCCATAAGCTCGGCGTTGATTTCGCGGTGGAGATCGGTGATGGCGTCGCGGATGCGCTCATAGTCCGGGCTTTCGCGGCGGTTCTCGAGGAGGGCCTCGAGCCGCGACCTCAGGCCCTTGAGGAATTTTCGGGCCTTATCGGTCTTCCGGATGCGATAGAGCGCCAAAAAAGATCGGATATTGATGCCGTTCAGGATCAACTGGCCGTTCTGCATCGTCCAGGACATACCGGACATCTTCTGATCGTAGAATTTCTTAAGCTTGCCCAGGAGCTTGTTCAGAAGGGCCTCGACCGTGGCCTCGAACTTCGCGAACTGGTCTTGGGAACGTCGCGAAGCGACGATCCTTTTCCGGTAATCGTTCAAGCCCTCCGCGATGCCCATGAAAAAACCGACGTTCTCCGGGTTGTCATTGACCAGCTTGTTGACGTCCATGCCGTCCACGCAGACCCGCCCGGAGGAGAAGGTCCAGCGCAGACCGTCCCGGTAATACGTGAGGTTCCGGTCGAAGATGGGCGGGAAGGCGGGCGTCTCGCCCACGCCGGGACGCTCGATGTGATCGAGATCGGCCCCGGAGAGCGCCCGGGAATTCAGGCTGAAGAGTTGTTTAAGAACTTCCTGCATTGCGGTTCTTCTTCTCCATGACGATCTTATCGAGCGTCCGCGCGTAATCCTGGGCGAACGCCTTGCCCTGCTCGTCGTGCGTCAACGTCTTCCGGAGTCCTTCGAGGACCTGCATCTGCCAGTCTTCCAGATCCATGTTCCGGATGTTGTGCCCCTTGTAAAAGATCTCGCCGCGTCCCCGGTCGAAGTGGATCGATCCCACCTCGCGTCCCTGGGCGAAGGTGAACGTGAACCGTTCGCCGAAGGAGATCAGTTGGGAATCGGCCGGCAGACCCTTCCAAGCGTCTTCAGAGGCGCCCTTCTCAACCGCCGCTGCGGGCATCCCCTTCGCGGCGGTCTTATCGGTGGTCATGTTCTTGGTGGTGGCCATGTCCCTTTATGTTTGCATTTCGTATGCCAAGAATGACACGCCGCGCCGGTCCCTAAACCCCTGATTTTCTTTGCTCTTGAATCGTCTCCGGGACACTCCCCCTTCTCAAACTGATAAATTTTCTCAAATTGAGACTTCTAAATTGAGAAAACGGGGGCTCGGAACGGACCAAGCCCTCATTAATAGGATCGACGGGTTGCCCGGCACCAGTTTCTGGAAAAAGATGTCGAAAAAAGAGAGCTTTTTAGGAGGGTTGGGCGGCTTCGACCACGCGTTCGATCGCGAGGTCGATGTCCTCTTCCGTGTTGAACCGGCCGATACCGAATCTCAGGGACGAAACCGCCCTCTCTTTTTGCCCCCCCAAGGCCCGCAGAACGTAAGACGGCTCCGCCGTCTCCGAGGCGCAGGCCGAGCCGGAGGAGAGAGCGACGTCGCGGATCTTAGGGATCAAGGCGTCCGAACGCTGCCCCAGAAAACTTAAATTCAAATTGCCGGGAAGTCGCCGGGTGGGATCGCCGTTCAGTTGAACGCCGGGGACCTGCTCCATCACGCCCGTTTTCAGGCGCTCGCGAAGCCGGGTCAACCGCGCGGCTTCCGCCGCCATCAGCTCACCCGCTATCTCGAAGGCCTTGCCCATCCCGACGATGTTGGGCACGGCCAGTGTACCGGGCCGCCGTTCGCTTTCCTGCCCGCCTCCCTGGAAGAGCGGCTGCAACCGCACGTGAGGCTCGCGCGACCGAATCCAGAGCGCCCCGACCCCCTTGGGTCCGTAGACCTTGTGCGCGGACATCGAGAGCAGATCGATGCCCATGGCCTTCACGTCGACCGGGATCTTCCCGCAGGCCTGGGCGGCGTCGACATGGAAGTAGACGCCCTTCTCCTTGGCGATCTTCCCGATCTCAGCGGTCGGGTGGATCGTTCCGATTTCGTGATTGGCGGCCATGATCGAGACGAGGATCGTCCTGTCGGTGATCGCGGCCCGGACGTCGTCCGGATCGACGAGACCGTTTCCGTCGACCTTTAAAACCGTAATTTTAAATCCGGCCGGCTCGAGCGCCTTCATCACTTCCAAGACGGACCTATGCTCCGTAGCGCAGGTGATCAGGTGATCGCCCTTATCCCGCAGCGCCGCGGCCACGCCTTGAATCGCCAGGTTATTCGACTCCGTGGTGCCGGAGGTCCAGACGACGTCGCGCGGGTCGGCGTTGATGAGCTTCGCGACTTGACCACGGGCGACCGTGACCGCTTCCTCCGCCTTCCAACCGAAGGCATGCGTCTTCGACGACGGGTTTCCGAAATGCTCGGTAAAAAACGGCGTCATCGCCTCCAGAACGCGCGGATCCAAAGGCGTGGTCGCATGGTGATCAAGATAGATGGGCGTCTTCACGGCCATAGCTCACCATAAATTACGGAGCCGCACAAAAATAATAAGAAAATTCGGCTCAGTACCGACAATCATATTACATGCGCGTCCGTCGGTAGAATACTAATGTATGCAGAAAAAAAGCCGCTTCGTTGACTCGCCGAGGGCGTGACCTTAAGCAAACCGACAAAGGAGGATCCTATGAACATCTCTCGATTCACAGGATTGACCTTCGCTGCATTGATCGCCGCCTCATTGTGGGGCGCGTCCTGCGGCGGAGGCGGTGGAAGCGAATGCAGCGTTGAAGCTCAAACAGGTTGCGATGACGGGCTGGTATGCCGCGCCGATCCCGACGGCGGAACGGGTTGTTTTTGCAATCCGGCGACGAACGAGGGCTGCGACGGAGAGGCCTTCTGCGAAGAGATCACCGACGGCACCACGGGTTGTTTCGATTCGAAGCTCGTGGTGCGGGGATCGGTCTTCGATTGCGAGGACCAAACCCAGACCGTCGAAGGCGCCCGGGTCGTGGCGATGGACGTCAACGGCTCGCCCGCCAGCGTCGTCGCCACGACGGACGCGGACGGAAACTACGAGCTGACGGTCCCCACGCGGCGCAATCCGGACGGCTCCCCCGCCGGCGACGATTTCACCTTGAGGACCGACGCCGCGGCGTTTCAGACCTTCCCTTCGGGAGTCCGCTTGGCGATTCCGATCGACACCTCGAGCCCGGCCGAGGAAGGCGATGACTTCGTGATCGACAATTCGCTGACCGACGTCTGTCTGATCGGTCTGGAGCCCGGCTTCGGCACGGCCTCGATCTTCGGATCGGTGGAACTGCCGGAGAACAGCCGCGGCGCGCTGGTGGTCGCCGAGGCCTCGCCGACGGAAGGATTTTCCGCGATCGCGGACCGCGAAGGCGGCTATCGGATCTTCAACCTTCCCGCGGACACCTACGGCGTGAAGGCCTACGT
>DASUFF010000137.1:0-35324 GCA_036274695.1 bacterium
AACGTGGGCGCGGCCGTGCGATTGGCGACCCCGTGGCTGCTCTCCGGCAGCATCGGCTTCGTCGCCGCCGTCGGGGGTTTCCTCTCCGAGGAAGGCACCGAGGTCTCCACGCCGGGCAACTGCGAGCCGGACGAATTCGGCCGTCAGGAATGCGAGCCGTCGGCCGGTCCCCGCAAGGGCAACGCCGGCACGAGCGGCGTCTACAATCCCCGCACCGGAAATTCCCGGGAGACGGACGGGGCCTACGCCTACATCGGCATCCCCCTCACGATCGGCCTCGACGTCTTGAGAGGCGATTTCGGAAGCATCGCCTTGGGCGCAATCCTCGAGCCGGGCTACATCGGCCTGCTTCCGAGCGACGGAGACGGCACGGGTTACTGGAGCCTCTCGGGAGGCGGCGAGGTCGTCGCCAGGTTCGGAGGCGCCGAGTCCCACGTGGAGAAGGAGGAGGAAACCGGCGACAAGGACGGCGACGGCGTCTTGGACGAAGACGACATGTGCGTCAGCGAGGCGGGCCCCGCCGGCAACAAGGGCTGCCCGATGGAAAAGTTGGAAGGCGTCACCGCCGTCGGCGTCGTCAGCTCCCAGGCCGCCGACGCGGCCGGACAGCAGTTCATCGTCAAGCTCGACCCGCCCCGCGACGGCACGATCACCAAGGCGGAGATCATCGGAGCGAAAGGAAAATCCTACGGCGTCGACGTCGATCCCACCAAACTGGCCAAGACGGGCGAGCTGACAGTGACGCCCAAGAAAAAACTCCCCGAGGGCGAGTACACGTTCCGCTTCGAACTGGAGGATGCCGGCGAAAAGAAGGTCGGGCAGGTGAAGTTCACCGTCAAGGACGTCTCGGCCCTCGACGTCAAGATCACCCCGGACGCCGGAAACGCCGCGGCCGAAAAGACCGAGTCGCCCATCAGCTTCGGCATCACCACGAACAAGAAGGTGTCCATCGCCCCGCGCTTCGTGCTGCAAGGCGCGACGGCCGGGCTCCAGAGCGTCTACTACCCCGATCCCAAGACCTACGAGATGGACGCGAGCCAACCGGGACAGGCCGCGAGCTTCAACTTCAAGACGCCCAACACGCTTCCGGCGGGGACCTACACCGTGGTCTTCGACGTCACGGCGGACGACGGCACCGTCAAACGGGTCACCTCCACGATGGAGGTCAAGAAGATGGACGCGAAGCCGGTCATCGAAATCGCGGCGAGCTTCAAGAAGGGCGACACTCTCTCCGGAAAACTCTCGCCGAGCGAAAAAGTCGGCGCGCCGGGAATGCCCGTCACCTACGTCGTGAGCGGCAATGGCGCGAGCGGGCCGCCGCGCCAGGTGGTGCTGCAGGAAGGGGCGGTGGACCTGAACCTCACCTGCCCTCCCGCTCTCGTCACGCAAGGCGGCAAGATCTACCGCACGTCCAAGGCGGGCACGTACACGGTCAAGGTGACGTACGGAAACGGCAAGACGGTGGAGAAAACGTTCGAAGTGAAGTGACCCGAAAATTCAAACTTCAAAGGAGACCGACTTTATGGCGTGCGGACCCATCCCTCTCACCCCTCAAATGCTCTCGACGGCCATGGCCCTGATGGGTCAACCGGCCGGTCTGCCGACCGGGCTCTCCGTGCTCGAGAAGAACGGGCAAATGGACCTCCAAGTGGAGGTCCTGTGCGAGGCCGACCAGCCCGTCGGTTTCGCCGTCAGCCGGTACCTCGACACGAAAACGCCGATCACCCGCGTGGTCCCGCTGGATGACGGCGAGGTGGACGAGCAAACCTCCTACGTCCAAAGCAACGCGGACGGATACCTGACCCAAACCCTGACGGTGCGATTGGACTCCGAATACAAGCTCGCAGCTTACGACATGCAAACCGTGTGCGGGGGCAACAACCCCAACGCGCTCGTGTGCACGCGCCATCTCCCGACGGTCCAGGCCCTCGCCGTCCCCGACTCCTCCGGCAAACATCCCGCTTGGATGAAGACCTTCGTTCCCGACGTGGAGGCCGGCGGCGAGTACGTGTTCGTCGCGATGGAGGATTATCCGCAGGCCAAGAAGGACATCGATGAGAAAAGGAAAGCAGCCAGCGTTCCGTCCGCTCCGCCGTCGGCCGAACCTACTCCCGTACCTACCGTCGTTCCGTCTTCGGCTCCGAAAGCCGCTCCCGCACCGTCGATCGCCGCTCCGGCCGCTTCCGAGAATCCGCGGCCGGCCCGCGAAAAGGAGACGAGCTCCGATACCTCCGACCGCAACGGTTTCGCTTGGTACCACGTGCTGGGGCTGATCGTCGGAACCTTGGGGCTTCGCGAACTCTTCGAACGACTCAGAAAACCCAAAACGTAGCGATTAGGAGAACGACGCTCATGGCGTGCGGACCCATTCCCCTCACCCCTCAGATGTTTTCCACCGCCCTGACCCTCTTGGGCCAACCCGCCAGTTTGCCGGCGGAGCTCTCGGTGGTCTTGAACGGCGCGCAGCCGGAAATGAAGCTGGAAGTTCTTTGCGAAGGCGGACGGCCCACCGGTTGGACCATCGAGAGGTATTTCGACACCAAAACTCCCGTCACCAGCGTCGTCCCTCTCGACGACGGCGAGGTCGACGAGCGTGCCTCTTACGTCGCCAGTGCCGCGGACGGACGCGTCGCCCAAAGGTTGACGGTCAGCTTGGACGCCGAGCACAGGCTTGCCCGGTACGGCGTCGAGGCGCTTTGTTCCGGCAACAACCCCAACGCCCCCGTGTGCACGGCCCATCTTCCGACGGTTAACGGTTTGGCACCGGAAGTCCTTGAGGGACGTCATGCCGATTGGATGCAGACCTTCGTCCCGGAGGTGGAAGCGGGCGGCGACTACCTGTTCGTGTCGGCAGCCGACTATCCTCGGGCCAAAAAGGACGCCGAGAAGAAAAGGAAGGAGGAGGCCTCCGTGCCGCCGGCACCTTCGCCCATTCCGAGCGCCGCCGAACCGGCCCCTGTTCCCACGCAGCGGGCCGTCGCTCCAGTCCCTTCCGCGCCGCCTTCCACGGAGTCTCCGAAGGTCGGCCCCGAAGGCGGAGGACTGTCCACGTTCGACATCGTCGCCGGGATCTTGGGCGTTTTGGGAATCGGCGGTCTCCTGGCCAGCAGATTCCTCCGAAAACCGGAGAAGACGGTGGAAAGGCGCGCTGCGGAGGTCGCGGAGCCGCAAACGCCACCGCCGCCGCCGAAACCCGTGGAAAGAAAAGGGGCGGAAAACCCCGACGCCGAGTTCATCAGCGAGATGGATACCCTACTGAACGAGCTGTCGCCGCCGAATCAAAATGAGGCCCCGGCGGAAACGGTCGAGGCCGACGATCAAGACGTATCCAGGGACGAACCGGACGACGAGAACCGGCCGACTCGAGATCAGGAAAATTCATAAATTTCAAAAAATACCTTCATTTATCATTTCAATTTTTGATTTGATCGATAAAAATATAATAATTTCAATATATTAATAATGGCACTTGGATTGCTCATTAGAAATATGTGCCGCATATTGAAATCAATTTTGAAGGCCGCCGGCGGGCAACATTAAGCCGTCGCCGCCTCCTCGCGTCGTTTCGCCGGTCCGTCCGGTCGCTTCGGACCGACCTCCTCCGGGGAACGGCCAAACCCCTCCACGTCGCCCGGCGGGCGCACCGCCTCTACCTCCTCTTAAGCGACGGACGGGCCCCGCGCCCGTCCGTCCATTCCTTCGAACGGAAGATTTACGGCAAAACGGCCGATCCGGAAATTACGGCGCTGATTCCGAAGCCGGACCGGCAAACATTCGTCCGCGCCTTCGAAGCCGCCCTGCGGGAACTCGCCGCGGAAAGACCGGACGCATCGCCGAGCCCCCGCGCCGTCGCCCTCAGGGCGCATGCCCTCCACGCGGCCGGCCGGAAGACGGGGGATCGAAAACCGTCCGCCGAAGTTTTCCGCAAAATGGCTTCGGGAAGCTCCGCGCGTCCGGAAATCGTCGCCTGTCTCGAGGCCGCCGGCGTCCGGCCGTCGACGCGCGCGCCTCGCGGGCTCGAAGTTCCTCGAAGCCGTCGCGCCCGCGGGCGCTTGAACAAGCTTCTGATCTTCAAAGCGTTCGAAGACGCGGTCGCGGAACTGGCGGCGGCGAACGGAGCGGAAAAAATCAAGGTCCGGGCCGTTTCCGCCCGCGCCCGCGACCTTTATCGTTCCCTTCGAGAGGAAGACGGGTCGCCCCCTTCTCCGGAAACGTTCCGCAAATACGCTTCGGGCCCGCGCGCCCTTCCGGAAATCGTCTCCCTGCTGAACGCCGCCGGCATCCGCCCGGCGCGGCGGACCAAGCTGAACCGCGATCGCCTCCGGTTCGTCTTTCGGGAAGCCGTCCAACGGTTCGAAGCGAGCGTCTTTCGGGGACAAGCCAGACCCGTTCAAATCGCGCGGCGCGCCTACGACCTCTACGCGCGCTCGGACGACGCCGCCGGAGCGCCGCGCCCTTCGACCCATACCTTCCAACGCCTCGTCTACGGCAAGACCGCGGACCCGGAAATTCTGGGGCTGATCGCGGCGGCCCTGAAAGGACGGGGCTAGATTATGTCCGCCTTCGAGTTTCTCCGGGACGTGCGAGCCAGGAAAGTCGCCCTTCGGGGACGGCTCAAGAAAAACGCGGACGCCCTTCTCGCCGCGTTCGAGGCCGGCCTGTTCGCGTCGTTTCCGGAGGCCGCGGACAAGGCCTTCGCCCGCTCCCTCTCCAAACTCTGGGCGCGTTGGCTGGATTCTCGTCCCAACGAGGGTGACCCCGCCGCGCTGTCCCTGAGAAAGGGACGCGAGTCCGGCGAGATCTTGAAACGCGAATACGCGGACGGCCTGGCGGGAGGCCTCGCGGCCTTTCTCCTGGACAAGCGCCTTCACCTGACCGGAGTCGACGAGCTGCTGCGCATGCGCGGCTGGCTCTTGGAAACCATCGAGAGGCTGCGCCGCGATCCCGATCCGGCGGCCAGAGAAAGGGGGGAAATCTTAGACGCCAACTTCGCCTCCATCGTCCTGCGCGCGCAACACCACGCGGGTCCTGGCTACGCCGCCGAAGCCGCCGCGCGGCTGGGCTCGATGCTCGGCGAACTCGACGCGGCGATCCGCAATCTCTCGTCCATCGAGCCCGAGGCGGCCTCCTATCTCCGCAGCAACCGCGCCACCGTCATCACCCGCGCCCTGCACAGCGGATTTTTAGATTACGGCAACCGCGTGAAGGAAGCGCTTCCGTCGGCGCTGAAAAAACTGGATCCTAACCTCTCCAACCGACGCACCGTCGTCTACCGCGCAATCACCAACGGCACGATCGCTTCTCGGAAAAACCCATTCTCGACTTAAGCCTCTCCGAACGCATCCCATTCCGGTAATTGTGGGATCATGCGCGGGTTCTCGCGCAATGTTTTTCCTCCAACTCCAGATAATCTCTTCATCGACGCAATCACGCTTGCGGGAAATTTTTACTTAGGAGGAATTCTTATGTCCATCAGCATCACCGTCCGTCCCAACGGAGCGACCACGGGCGGCACCAACCAGACCATTCCCGGAGAAGGCGACATCGACACGAAGGAAGAGGCCGAAGCGGCGCTGACTCATCTTCCCGATGGAAGCACGAACGGCATCGTCGTGGGCAACCGCACTTACACGCGCGCCCAGTTGATCGAGATCCGCGATAAGGCGGCCGCCCCGGCGTCGCCTTCCAATCCGGCCTCTCCTTCATCGCCGGCCGCTCCCGCAGGCGCGGCTCCGGCCGACGCGGCTCCGGCCGCGGCGGCCGCGGGCGCCGCAGCGCCGGTCGCTGCCGAAGGCGCCGAAACGGTCGCTGGCGACGGCATCTCCCATGGCTTCTACATCGGCGGACGCTACGACGCGGGCTTGGGAAACAAAGGCCACAGCGGCGGGGAATTGGCCCTGGGTTACAACATGGGCGTCACCTTGAAAGGCGAAGGCACGCAGGTCTTCTTGGATCCTGGTTTGGGTCTCACGGTCGGCCATTCGTCGTCCTCCTACAAGACGCCCGGAGGCGAGGACGTGAGCTCGGCGTTCACCAATTACGGAGGAGAGTTGAAGGTTCACCTCCGCGTTGTCCCGAACATCTTGGATCGCCGGCTGTTTTTCGGCGGCGGTCCGTCCATCGGAATCGGCGGATTCTCGACGGCCGACAACGCCATCGTCTCGACGCCGGGCAACTGCACGCCGGGCGATTTCGGGAGACAGGACTGCGAACCCACCGCCGGCTCCCAGAACGGAAACGCCGGCACGCAGGGCCTGATGAACTTCCGCACCGGCGCCGCGCGCTCCACGTCTGGGTTTTTCCTGGCGCCCGGCTTCGATCTCAATATCGGCGCGGACATCGTCCGCGGCGATTGGGGAAAAATCGCGGGCTTCGGCAGCCTCAACATCTCCCAGATGGTCCTTTCTCCGTCGGACGGCGATGGTTTCTCCTTCACAAGATTGGTCCCGATGCTGGGCATCCGCGGCGACTTCGGCGGCGGCGCGGTGCCCAAGGCCCCTGCGGCGGCTTCGGCGGCAGCCCCAGCGGCGCTCGCGAAACCCGATGATGACGGTGACGGCGTGCCCAATGACGTGGACGCCTGCCCGAACGAAAAGGGAGTGAAGAGCGTCGATCCGAAGATGAACGGCTGCCCGCCCATTCATCTGGAATTCGTCAACCCGGCGTCTCAATTCGTCAATTCCCCGGCCTACAATGTGAAGCTCATCGGGGCGGAGAAGATGGAGGGCGTCACCTATACCGTTGAAGCCTACTCCAACGACGGGAAAGGCACTCTGTTGGGCAAACTGGATTCCAGCTCGATCGAAGGGCAAAATTTTACCCTTCTGAAGCAATATGGTTCCGACTCCATCAATACCATGGGCATCGAACCGTTCGCTCCGGAGTTAACGGCTGAAGGCGTTAAGATTACGGGCGACGGTAAAGCGGCGAAAGGCGCCAAGCCCGGCGAATTCGGTCCTCATATTCGGTATCGCTTCACCCTGATCGGCAAGGATAAGGCGCCCCTTACCAGCTACGATTTCTATGTCACGAAGATCGTCGTCGCTGCTGGCGGCAAGGCCAGAAGAGGCGCCGGACAGCGGTAAGCTAAGTCAAAAGAGCCTTGGAGAATAAAGTTATGATGACCAATTTTATGAAACCGTTTGCAGGTTTTGGGGTGCTGACGACGTCGATGGCCCTAAATATGCTGAATCCATCAACGGCATCGGCCCAGGTGCCCGGTGACCCAAACAAGGCACCTCAAGGAGATGGGCTCAGCTTCAATCCTCAGAATATCCCTTATAACAGTTTGTATGCTGGAATCTACTCGACCCGCCTATCGGGGGTTACCATCCGCGATGACGAGTCAAACCATTCTTCCAAGCCTATCGAATTTAAGGATTTGAAAGATGAGCTCTGCAAGGAGGATGGGGATGTCTGTGCCGACCTCAGCAAGTATGTCGGCACCTATGTGGCCGATTGGATAGGGCTCGCGGACACCCTGAAGGCTGTAAAGCAATGCGATAAGAAGGCACTGGACCAATGCACGACCGAAGTAACTTATAAAGGCCAGACCTTCCATATTCCTCGGAAAGAGGAAGAAACGGATAAGGACACTCTCTTTTCAGAGGATCTCCGGTATTACGTGGAAATTTACCAGGCCATGGATGCAGCAGACGGCCAAGTCGATGGAATCGTTCACGGCAGTGGGATGGGAAAATTCCTTCCCAAAAAATCGCCGGAGTTAGCTAAATTATTGAGCAAAATAAATTTAGACTATGTGGGGCGTAGAGAGACCGATTTCTCGCGAGAGGTTTATCTTGTGACCGCTCCTCAGCATTTAGCGAGTCTTACAAAAATAGTCTATGAGGGCCGCGAGAGCATGGTGAAAGGCTACGTCCCGCAAGAGGAATTGGACGAAACGCAGAAGAAACTGGACGAAGCGAACGGCGAGATCGAAAAAAATAAAAAGAAAATCGGCGACCTTCGGAATTCCAAGGACGCGGCGGAGGCCAAGATCCGTCGCTATGAGGAAATCTTCAAATATTCGTCGATCGGCGCGGGAAGCCTCCTGGCGCTGGGCCTGCTGATCATGATCGGATTGAGACTGAGAAAGGCCCGGTCGCAAGCGACCCCCGCCCCGAAAACCGAACTCAAGTCGAAGACCGAAACCAAGACGGAGGCCCCGGAACCGAAGACCGAGCCGAAATCCGAGCCGAAAAAAACGGAGCCGGAATCGAAGCCCAAACCGGACGACGCCGGATTCCTCGATGACATCGATCTGGCGTTGGGCGAGGCGAAGAGCCAACAGACGCCGCCCGCACCCGCCCAGCCACAACCGGCGGAAGCCAAACCGGAGGAGTCCCAGCCGCCGGCGCCGGAAAGCGTCTAGCCCCGTCTGGAATTCCTCCCTCTTTGAAAGCCGTCCCGGGAAAGCGGGACGGCTTTTTTATTTTCTTCTCATAAAAAGAAGCACTTCTCATTATAGGAAGCCTATTTTGTCCATAAAACAGAATTATCTAATAAAATCAGTGCCATTTATATGGCACGGCCTTTGCTCTTCTTGTTATCCATGCTGGATAAAAACAGAGTCTTGGCGGCCTTTTTCGAAGTCCTTCGTCTGCCCGAGGGGATGACCCTTCAGGGTCTCAAACCTCGATCCGTCGCGCACCGGGCTCATCGGGCGTACTGCGCGGAGTTGGCCCCCGAAGACAAGCGTCCTTCCCCGGAGACCTTCCGTAAATTCGCCACCGGGCCGCGCGCCCTTCCGGAAGTCGTGGACGCCTTGAAGGCGGCCTCCGTCCGGACGACCGAGCGCGGGCGCCTAGACCGAGCGAAGCTGATCGACGCCTTTCAAAGGGCCGTCCGGTCGTTGGACGGACAAACCGCGGGACGGATTCTCCGGTCTTCGCGCGTCGCGCGACGGGCCCAGGAGATCTATCGCGAGGGAGAGACGGGGCCGTGCCCTTCGTACCACACGTTCCGGCGCCTGCTTTACGGCAAGACCGCGGACCCCGAAATCGTCGCCCTCCTCCGTCCCCTGGCGCCGTCGACGACGGAGCCCGAGGAGGCCGACGAAGCCGCACTGCCCAAACGCGCCCGCCTCGATAAAAAAAAAATTCACGACGTCTTCCGGAGGTCGGTTCTAGAACTGAAGACGGAGCTCCTTGACGGCCAGGCCAAGCCCCGCGACGTGGCCCGCCGCGCGCGCGAGATCTATCTTCAGGATACGGCGGGACCGGCGCCGGCCCCTTCGCTCCATGCATTCGAGCGGCTGGTCTACGGGAAAAAATCCGATCCCCGCATCGCCGCGCTCATCGCCTCCGCGCAGCCGGATCAGCGGGCCATCTTAAAGTCCTTCGAGCGCGCGCTCCGCGAGCTGACCGGCGGGAAGGGCGGGGAATTCCGGCCGCGCACGGTCGCCGTGCGGGCCCATCGGATCTATTGCGCCGGACTGCCCGCCGAACGGAAAAAACCTTCGCTCGAAACGTTCCGCAAGCTGGCCACCGGTCGGCGCGCCCTCCCGGAGGTCGGCGAGATGCTCAAGGCCGCGAGCGTGCAGCCGGCGTCGCGCGCCCGCCTGAACCGCGAACGCCTGCGCGCCGTCTTTCAGGAGGCGGTGCAACGCCTGGAGGCGCGCATTCTGCGCGGCCAGGCCAAACCGGCGCAGGTAGCGCGGCGGGCCTACGAGATCTACACGCGCGAATCGGACGAACAGGCCTCCCAGCCTTCACGCCACACCTTCCAGCGCCTGATCTACGGCAAGGGCGCGGACCCGGAGATCGTCACGCTCCTCCGCACGGCGCTGAAGGGCGAGGAGTGACTTCGTGAAAGCGTCCCTCCATCACGCCGAAGGCTATCTGATGGGGCTCCAAGGCCTGCCCTGGGAGGCCGCGGACGAGGCTTCTCCGCCGCATGAAGATTCCGCCGCCTTCTTCCTCCATGAAATCCGTTCCGGAAAGGTCGCGCTCCAGGGGCGCGTCAAGAAAGACGCCGAGCCCTGCCTTGAGGCCTTTCGGGACGCGCTGATCGAAGCCTTCCCGGAGGCCGAGCAAAAATCGTTCGCCGCCGCCGTCGTCCGGCTTTGGCCGCGGTGGCTGGAAACCCATCTCGCCCTTCCTCCGGACGACGAGTCCTTCCGGTTTTCGAGCGAGACGGGCCGCCGCGTGGGCGCGTTGTTGAAGGCGGAATACGAGGAAGGATCGGCCGGGGGCCTGGCCCTGTTCCTTCTCGACAAGCGTCTTCATTTATTGCGCGTCGGCCGGTTCTTGCGGATGCGCGGCTGGCTGCTGGGAACCATCGAGCACGACGCGCGCCATTCCGACGCCGGCGTCCGCGAACGCGCCGGGATCTTGAAGGCCAACCTGGCCTCCATCGTCCTGCGCGCCCTTCACAACGCGGGCCCGGACTACGCGGCCCTCGCCGTCGCGAAGCTGGCCTCGCTCACGCGCCACCTGGACGCCGCCATCGCCAACCTGTCCGCCGTCGAGCCCGAGGCTTCCCGGTACCTGCGCAACAACCGGGCCACCGTCATCACGCGCGCCCTGCACAGTGGGATCTTCGACTACGGCGAAGAGGTGACGGAAAAATTGCCCGCGGCCTTGCAGGATTTGAACCGGCGCATCGAAGACATCGGCGCCTCGTCTCCGGAAGACGCGAAAAAGCTTCAAGCCAACAAACGCACCTTGGTCTATCGCGCCCTCACCAACGGCCGTCTGGACAAGCTTCGCTTAAATTGACACCCCCTCGCGGGAAGAGTATTTTGACTGGGTGGCTGATCTCACGAAAGCTTTGAAAAGTGAGAAAATCCAAGGCCTTAGATTGCGCTCCCCGCTGGCCATTCCCAAAACGTCCCCGCTGAAGGCCGTCTTCTCCCTCATGCGCAAGGAGAACAAGGGCTATGCCGTCGTCCTCGAGGACGAGGCCTCGCGCAAGGTCGCGGGCATCTTCACCGAGCGCGATGTCATGACCCGCGTGGCGGAGCAGAAGATCGCCGCTTCCACGCCGGTCGAGAAAGTGATGACGCCGCAACCGACGACGCTGAAGCTCACGGATTCGGTGGCCGACGCGATCCGCCTGATGAGCCAGGGGCGCTACCGCCACCTGCCCCTCGTCGACGAGGCCGGGGGCCTGGTGGGCGTCTTGAGCGTGCGCGACCTGATCACCTATCTCGCCGAACATTATCCGCACCAGGTTTTCAATCTGCCGCCCGATCCGCATCAGGTGATCCGGGCGCCGGAAGGGGCTTAATGGACGCCAAACCCGTCGAAGAGCTGCAAGACGTCGTCATCCGCTTCGCCGGCGACTCCGGGGACGGGATGCAATTGACCGGCATGCAGTTCACCAGCACGGCGGCGGTGCTGGGCAACGACCTGTCCACGCTCCCCGATTATCCCGCCGAGATCCGCGCCCCGGCCGGCAGCCTCCCGGGCGTCTCGGCCTACCAGATCAATTTCTCCTCGCGCGACATCCGCACCCCGGGCGACGCCCCTGACGTCTTGGTCGCCATGAACCCGGCGGCGCTGAAGACGAACCTGAAGGACCTGAAGGAAGGCGGGATGCTGATCGTCAACGAGGACGCCTTCACCGACGGGAATCTGAAAAAGGCCGGTTACGCGGCAAATCCTCTGAACGACGGCAGTCTGTCGAAGTACGAGGTTCACAAGATTCCCGTCACCACCCTGAACGCGAACGCCTTGAAGGATTCCGCACTCTCCAAAAAAGAGATCGAGCGCTGCAAGAATTTCTACGCCTTGGGGTTGATGTTCTGGCTCTACGACCGGGCCTACGACGTCACCGTCGCATGGATCCGCGACAAGTTTTCCAAAAAGCCGGAAATCGCCCAGGCGAACGAGGCGGCCCTGAAGGCGGGGTTCCATTACGGGGAAACGGCGGAGATGTTCCGAAAGCATTTTCACGTGGCGAAGGCGAAGCTCAAACCCGGCGTCTATAGGAACATCACCGGCAACGAGGCGACGGCCCTGGGCTTCATCGCCGCCTCGCAATTGGCCGGGACGCCGCTCTTCTACGCGAGCTACCCGATCACCCCGGCGTCCGACATCCTGCACGAGCTCTCCAAACATAAAAATTTCGGCGTGCAGACGCTTCAGATGGAAGACGAGATCGCCGCCGCCGGAGCGGCCTTGGGGGCGTCTTTCGCCGGAGGGCTCGGGCTCACGGGCACCAGCGGTCCCGGACTCGCGCTCAAAGCGGAGACGATCAACTTGGCCATCATGACCGAGCTCCCGTTGGTCGTCATCGACGTCCAGCGCGGCGGCCCGTCGACGGGACTCCCGACCAAGACCGAGCAGGCCGATCTGCTTCAGGCCCTCTTCGGACGGAATTCCGAGAGCCCGCTGGCGGTGGTCGCCCCGGCGACGCCATCGGACTGCTTTCTGATGGCCATCGAGGCCTTCCGGATCGCGGTCGGCCATATGACGCCGGTGATCTTCCTCTCCGACGGCTATTTGGCCAACGGCTCCGAGCCCTGGCTGATCCCCGACGCGGACAAGCTGGCCAAGATCGAAATCAAGCATCCGACCGATCCGAACGGCTTTCATCCGTACTCGCGCGACGAGCGGACGCTGACGCGCCCGTGGGCGATCCCGGGAACGCCGGGCCTCGAGCACCGCATCGGCGGCCTGGAAAAAGCGAACATCACCGGAAACGTCAGCTACGACCCCGCCAACCACGACCTGATGTGCCGCCTGCGCGCCGAAAAGATCGCGCGCATCGCGGACGACCTCCCGCCGCTCGAGGTGTTCGGCGCCCCCGAGGGGGAGGTGCTGGTGGTGGGCTGGGGCGGGACCTACGGCGCGATCACGTCGGCGGTGGAGGATTTAAAGAAGGAAGGACACGCCGTCTCGAGCGTCCACCTGCGCTACTTGAATCCGCTGCCCAAGGACTTGAAGGAAATTTTGGGGCGCTTCGACACCGTCGTCGTTCCCGAGCTGAACTTGGGGCAGCTCTCGCTCTTGTTGCGGGCGCGTTATTTGATCGACGTGCAATCGATCACGAAGGTCCAAGGGCATCCGTTTAAGGTGAGCGAAATCATCGCCGGGGTGCGGCGTTATCTCGCGCCCAAGGGGAGTGTGTCATGGCCGGAGAACCGACAAGCCCATCATTAAATCCGCTGCCTTCGCTCACGCGAAAGGATTTCGTTTCGGACCAGGAGGTCCGTTGGTGTCCGGGATGCGGGGATTACGCCATCCTGGCGCAAGTGCAAAAGGTCCTCGCCGACTTGAAGAAGCCCCGCGAGAATTACGTCTTCATCTCCGGCATCGGCTGCTCCTCGCGGCTCCCCTATTACGTCAACACCTACGGATTCCATACGATCCACGGCCGCGCGCCGGCCATCGCCACGGGAGTCAAATCCTACCGCCCGGACTTGAGCGTCTGGGTCGTCACCGGTGACGGCGACGGGCTCTCCATCGGCGGCAATCACCTCATGCACGCCCTGCGGCGGAACGTGGATCTGAAAATCCTGCTCTTCAATAACAAGATCTACGGACTGACCAAGGGCCAATACTCGCCCACCTCCGAGATGGGCAAGCGCACGAAGTCGACCCCGGCGGGGTCGATCGACTATCCGCTGCACCCGCTGTCCTTCGCCGTCGGCGTGGGCGCCACCTTCATCGCGCGCTCCATCGACTCCGACACCAACCACCTGGCCTGGACGCTGGAACAGGCCGGACGGCACAAGGGCGCCGCCTTCGTCGAGATTTTTCAAAACTGCGTGATCTTCAACGACGAGGCGTTTCACGACGTCACGGACCGGGGACTTCGTCCCGATAATACCGTCGCCTTGGAGCATGGAAAGCCGCTGATCTTCGGCAAGGACCGGAACAAGGGCATTAAGATGAGCGGGTTCAAGCCCGAGGTGGTGACGCTGGGCGACGGCGTGACGGAGAAGGACCTGCTGGTCCACGACGCCAAGAATCCGGACCCCGGCTATTCCTTCCTCCTGGCCAACATGGAATTGCCCGAGCTGCCCGTGCCGATCGGCGTCTTCCGGTCGATCGAGAAACCGACCTACGAGGACCTCCTCCACGGCCAGGTCGCGAAGGCCAAGCAGGCGCAAGGGGAAGGCGATCTGAAAAAGATCCTTTTCGACGCGGAAACATGGACGGTGACTTAAATGAAATGTCCTTCGTGCGGATTTAACAACATCGCGGGCGACGACGAGTGCGCCGAATGCCACGAGGACCTGGCGTCGTTGGACGGCGTCACGCCCAAATCGAAGATGCAGCGGGTCCTGATGAGCGATCCCCTGGCCCGGCTGGCCCCGCATCCGCCGCTTTTCCTCTCGGCGAAGGCGACCCTCCTCCAGGCGGTGAAGACCATGAACGCCGCGAAAGTCGGCAGCGTGCTGGTCGGGGACGCGGATCATCTGGAAGGCATCTTGACCGAACGCGACATCTCCCTGAAGGCCGTGTGCGCCGGACTGGACCTGGAGAAAACGGAGGTTTCCGCCCTGATGACGCCGTCCCCGGAGACGCTGACCGACGAGGATTCTCTCGCCTTCGCCGTCAACAAAATGTCCGTGGGCGGGTACCGGCATATTCCGATCCTCAAAGACGGTCGGGCTGCGGGCATCATTTCGATTCGGGATGTGTTGGGCTATCTCTCGAAATTGTTCCCTTCCTAAGGCCCGTCTGCTAGATTCCGCCGCACCTTGAGACCCGTCCCCCTGGAAAAAGGCGACCTGATCGCCGTCGCGGCCCCCGCGGGCCCCTTCAACCGGAAACGGTTCCATCACGGCGTTTTCCTCCTGAAAAAAATGGGCTTCGGCATGGCGATGCGCAAGGACATCACCGCGCGCCTTTCCTACCTGGCGGGCGACGACCGGCGAAGGGCCGCCGAATTGAACGAGGCCCTGGCCTCGCCCTTCTCCGCCCTGCTCTTCGCCCGCGGCGGCTACGGCTGCCAGCGCATCGCGCCGCTCTTGAACGCCTCGAAATCGAGGTTCCATCCGAAGATCGTCATGGGATCGAGCGATCTGACCGTCGTCCTGATCCATCTTTGGAAGACCTACGGCCTGCCGTCTTATTACGGACCGATGGTCGCGCCGCATTTGACCGAGCCCAAGACCGTCCGGCGCGTGGGGCGGGCGTTGACGGACCCCGGATTTTTCGACCGCCAGCCCATCGTGGCGAAAGCCGCCCTCAAAGGCGGGACGGCGGCAGGGACGCTGGTGGGCGGCTGCCTGTCGCTCGTGATCGCGACGCTGGGGACTCCGTGGGAGCTGGATACACGCGGCAAGATTCTATTCCTCGAGGACACCAACGAGGAGCCCTACGCCGTCGACCGCATGCTCACGCAGCTGGAGCAGGCCGGGAAACTCAAGGGCGTCAAAGGCTTGGTCTTCGGAACCTTCAAGCAGGGTAAAACCCTGTTTCCCGCATCCATCCGGAGAGTCCTCCGCGAGAAGCTGAAAAAGTTCAAAGGTCCCATCCTGTGGGGCGTCCGCTTCGGCCATTGCAAAGACCCGCTCATCATCCCCTTCGGCGGCGTGGGGCGCATCCGGGGCAACCGCCTGGTCATCACACGGGGAATTTTCTAATGAGTTCGTCCCTGATCGACGACTTGATGCGGGAGGCGATCGGCCGCGGGGACTTTCCCGGCGCCGCGCTCCTGGTCGCCAAGGGCGGAGACGTCCTCCACCGCGGTTTTTACGGGAACGCGACGCTTCTTCCCAAGCCCGAGCCGGCGACGGAGAGCACCCTCTGGGACATCGCCTCGCTCACCAAGCCCCTGGCGGCGGCCTCCCTGGCGATGGTCTCCGTCCGCGAAAAGGGCCTTTCGCTGAGCAGCGCCGTCTCGAAATTGCTCCCCGCCCTGGACGACGAGGAAAAATCCAAGATCACCGTCCGCCACCTGCTGAAGCACACCTCCGGGCTTCCCGCGTGGAAGCCGTATTACGAGGAGATCGCGCGGGAGAGGCCCGAGCTCGTGGGAAAGCGCGAATCGCGCCCGGTCTACGTGGAGAAGATTTCGGCGGAGGCGCTCGAGGCGCCCATCGCCTACCGGAGGATCTACAGCGATCTGGGCTTCATCCTTTTGGGCATCCTGCTCGAGGAATTTTGGGAAAAGGGTCTGGATGACTTATTCGCTGAAAAAATCGCCGGGCCGTTGGGACTCAGGAACACATTTTACGTCCCTGTAGGGGCGGGGTCACCCCGCCCCTACACGGAATTCGCAGCCACCGAACGTTCCGAGTGGCGCCGGGGGCTGATCCGCGGGGAGGTCCACGACGACAACGCCTATACGTTGGGCGGCGTGGCCGGCCATGCGGGCCTCTTTTCCACCGTCGACGACCTCCACGCCTTTGCGGACGCCTTCGCCCGCGGCCACCGGGAAGGGCACGCCCTCTTTTCCAAGGACATCGTGGACGAATTCGTCGGCGCGAAGACGTCGGCGAAGCTGGGATGGGACACGCCGTCGCCGGAAGGCTCCCAGGCGGGACGCTATTTTTCCAGGCACGCGATCGGACACCTGGGCTATTCGGGAGGCTCGCTGTGGATGGATTTGGAGAAAGATTTTCACGTCGTGCTTCTCACCAACCGCGTGCATCCGACGTCGCAAAACGAAGCGATCAAGGCGTTCCGGCCTAAGATCCATGATTTGATTTTTGAAGAGTTGATTCGGGAGAAATAAACACGACGCCCCTTTGGATCAAAAACCGGGACAGGTGAATCATGATTTCCATCTCGTAACCGGAGGGATTCGGCAACGAGGCATATTCCGCCAACGCCGCCTGCAGGAACTCGATCCCTTCTTCCTCTCCCAGGCCGCCCAAGACGCCCTCGAAAAATCCGGTCTTGTCGTCCAAAAAGCCCCAGGACCAGGGCCGGATGCCCCTCTCGACGAAGCACCCGTCCGGCGCCTCGGTCTCGAAGACCTGGTAATACTGCATCAGGACGTCGCGGGGAGACGTGAACGGGGACATGTGCTCGTAGTCGATCACCCGGAAAACCCAGCGGCCTTCCACGACGTTCAAGATCACGTTGTGCCGCCTCGGATCGCGGGGGAAATAGCCCGTGGTTTTGTAAAAACGGAAAGTGGCTTCGACCGCGCCCCGGTCGACCCGGAAAAGAAGCTCCCGCAACCGGTCCGCGTCGACCTCTTCGCCCTCAGGGATCAACCCCCAGCCGGCGAGCCGCTTGCGGTCGCTCTCCGTGGGAGCACGGCCCTCCGACTCCAGGCCCGGAACGCCGACAAGCCTCTCGAGGAGATCGGTCACCGCGAACACGGAAAAGCCCTCGTGAAAATCCACGCTGAACAGATGGTAATCCGTTCCCCCCGGCTCGGCCAACGCCCGACCCCGGACGCCGAAACGGTGGGAGACCTCGCGCCCGGGGTCGGCCGCCGCGATCGACTCGTAAAGACCGTCCAGAAGAGGCGCCCGGGAAACGAAGATCAACAGCGACCTCTCAAGACCGCTTTCGAAGGTCACGTCCACCTGGAACAAATCGAAACGCCCCTTGCCGCCCGAAAGGTGCCGGGGGGGAGGCAGGCTCACGATCTGCTGATAGGCGACGTCCGGATACAGCCGCTGAAGGGATTCCTGAAGGAACATGCCCCCCTGTCCCGCCGCTTCGGGAGCGGTCGCCGCAAGACTTGCGGTGCCGCACGTCGCGGTGGTCAAGAGGGCCTGGATGGGAGCGATGGTCGCCACGGTGTCTTCCTTTATCGGCGGGCACCGTGAGAATGTTTCCTCTATTTATTGGGAAAAAATTGGTTAATTTCGACTCACAAGCGTGTAAAGAAAAGCCATGAAAATTCATCTCATCGCCGTCTGCGGCACCGGCATGGCCTCGCTGGCGGGCTTGCTCAAGGAAAAAGGCTACGAAGTCACGGGCTCCGACCAGAACGTTTATCCGCCGATGAGCGACCAGCTGGCGGCAATGGGCGTGAACGTCCTTTCCGGCTATAAGCCGGAGAATCTCGATATCGCCAAGCCCGATCTGGTCGTGGTCGGAAACGCCATCTCCAAGGACAATGCCGAGGTACTGGAAGTCCAGAAGCGCGGGCTCACCCTTCTCTCCATGCCTCAGGCCATCGCCGAGCTTTTTTTGGAAAACAAGTTCCCCCTCGTGGTGGCCGGCACGCACGGTAAGACGACGACGGCCTCGCTGTTATCCTGGGTGCTGGAAAGAAGCGGCCAGTCCCCTTCTTTTTTCGTCGGCGGGATCCTGAAAAATTTTGGACGCTCCTACCAGCTCGGAAGCGGCGACTATTTCGTCCTCGAGGGCGACGAGTACGATACGGCCTTTTTCGACAAGGGACCTAAATTCCTCCACTACCGGCCGCGGATGCTGATCCTGAACGCCGTCGAGTTCGACCACGCCGACATTTACAAGGACCTGGCCCATGTCATGGCTTCCTTCGAGAAATTGGTCTCGCTGCTGCCGAAGGACGGCGTGATCCTGGCCGACGGGGACAGCCCCAACGTCCGTACGTTGATCGCCAAGGCGCCTTGCAAGGTCGTGACCTTCGGCCTCGATTCGAAGGTCTCGCTCACGGCGGATCAAATCGCCTTCGGGGAAAAAACGGTCTTCCGCGCCTTGCGCGACAGGGAAGAGATCGCCCGATTCGAAAGCCCCCTCCCCGGCCGCCACAACTTGAAAAACCTGCTGGGCGTCTTGGGCGTCGCGCTGGAGCTGGGGATCATGGCCGCGGACGTCCAGCGCGCCCTCTCCGAGTTCGAAAGCGTGAAGCGTCGTCAGGAGATTTTGGGGACGTTCCGCGGAGTCACGCTCGTCGACGATTTCGCCCACCATCCGACGGCGGTCGCCGAAACCTTGGCCGCTCTGCGGGGCAAGTTCGGCAAATCGAAACTCTGGGCGGTCTTCGAGCCGCGCTCGAACACCACGCGCCGGAACATCTTCCAAAACGATTTCGCCAAGGCCTTCGACGCCGCCGACGAGATCGTCTTCGCGGCGCCCTATCTCGCCGAGAAAATCCCCGAGGACGAGCGCCTGCATCCGGAACAGATCGTGGCCGACTTGAAGGCACGCGGCAAAAAGGCCTTCTTCCTGCCTTCCCTCGACGAAATCGTGGCACTGATCCAACGCGACGCCAAGCCCGGCGACGTGGTCTGCTTCATGTCCAACGGCGGATTCGGCGGCATCTACGACAGGACGATCCAAGCTTTAAAATCCTAAGGTTTTATGGGCATATACGCTGGGTGAAACTACCCCGAGGCTTCAAACGGCTCGTCCTGACGTTTCTCCTTTTGGGGACGATTTTCGCCGCGGGTTCCTACACCGTCCACAGCCCGCGGTTTCACAGCTACCTGCTCTCCTTCCTGCGCCGGGCGACGGGCTGGAACGTCTCCATCCGCGATTCGCATCTGAAGCTCCTGCACCTGCGCATCTTCTTGGACGGCGTCAACGCCGAGAACGCCCAAAAGACCGTCTCCGTCTCGGCGGAGCACGTCCGATTCGACATCAGCGCCTTCTCGCTCATCCGCGGCAAGATCATCGTCACCGACTTCGACGTCGACGGCCCGAACGTCTTCGTCCGAAAGACCGACAAGCCGGGCAAGCCGATTCCTCCCGACATCCTCCAGCGCCTCTATTCCCAATTCGAGCGCTCCACGCTCCTCCAGAACGTCTTCATCCAGGACGCCACGGCGACCAATCTGAAGCTCACGCTGGCGGCGACCTCCCCCGACGGTTCGCTCGATACGAGCGACGGCTTCGTCGGCAAGGCCGTCATCGGCCTCAACCCCACGCTTTTGGGCAATCTGGCGGTGTCCGCCGATATCGAAACGACGTCCGGTCTGTTCCTCCCCGCGCGCAAGGTGGCGCTGAAGGCCTCGCTCACCCGCAGCGGATTGACCGTCGATTCGCTCCTCTTCGATTCGGAAAAAGTCACGCTGACCGCCAAGGCCAAGACCAACGGCGACTTGAAGCGCGGCGGCATCGACCTGTCGGGGACCCTCGACGTCCCGTCGGTGCTGACCGGCCAATTGAGCTTCGAGGCGGAGGCCGATCTGAAGGACGGGAAGGCGGACATCAAAAAGGTCGACGCCGAACTGGGCGACGCCACCTTCCACGCCTCCGGCCAGGCGACCTTCCCCGATCCCGGGGACTTGAAGAAGCTCCGCTACGATCTGCCTTTCGAGGCCGAGAACCTCCCGATCGAGGCCATTTTCGAAAAATTGAAAAGCCCGATCTTAGGGCCCGCCAAGGGTTTGGGCGCGGTCCAGGGACGCCTCCAGGGTGAGCTGCCCGCGTTGAAGGCCACGGCCAAGGCCCAGATCCGGGATTTCCGCCACGGCGCCATGCGGTCGCGCCTGGTGGAAGGAACGTTGGATTTTCACTGGCCGGAGCTCGACTTCGAGGCCGACATCAAACCCGGCGAGGACGGGCGCCTGCAGGGCCAGGCCAAGGGCGGCGTGCGGTTCGACCGGCTCATCCCGTACAAATCCATCAAGGCGATGCTGAAGAGCGTGGATTTGACCTTCAATGACGGCACCCTGCAGGACATCATCCCCGCCGCCAAGGTCAGCGGAAAACTGAAGGGTGAGCTGCACCTGAAGGGCTTAAGGACCTCGGCCGTCGGGCCGGGACACGCGGAGGTCACCCAGGCCCATTGGTTCCTGGGACCGGTCGACCGTTTCGTCACGGATCTGGACTTCAAGCTGGGCGGCCTCATCGTCTTCACGAAGACGGAATTCAACGCCCCCAACATCGAGCCCATCCTCTGGCCGGACGGGCTCACGCTGGACACCAGCACCAGCGGCATCGTGCGGTACGAAGGCCGCCCGGCGGACGGCCTGGACCTGAAGGGCTCCTACCAGATCAAAGAGGACTATTTTCACATCGACTCCCTGATCTACCGGAGGGGCGGATCGAACCTGACGGGCGCCCTGCACATCGCCGAGGGGGGAGGGTTGGACGCCAAGCTCAAAGGCGATCTCAACCTGGAAAGCCTGTCGTCCATCCCCGTCCTCTTCCGCGACATGCGCGGGCACGCGCGCCTCGACCTGACGGCGTCCGGCACCACGCGCGAGCCGTCGCTGCGCGGCACGGTGGACTTCCTCAAGGACGAGATCCAGCTGCGCGGCTTTCCGGCCATCGAGGAGGTGGAGGGGCGCGTGACTCTGGAAGGGCCGGTGATGAAGCCCAAGCTCAGCGGCCTGCTGGGCGACGGGCGCTTCAGCGTCGAGGGCAGCCTGGGGATGAAGAACTTCCATCCGGAGAGCTTCGACCTCGCCTTCAAGGGTTCCGACTTGAGCTATGCGAAACCGAACGCCTACCGCGTCGACTTCGACGCCAGCCTGACCTTGAAGGGAGCGATGCCTTCCCCGAAGCTTTCGGGACGCGTGGACATCGTGGACGCCCTCTACACGAAGCCCTTTCAATTGCGGGAACTGGTGCTGAAGGCCTTCGAGGAAGAGGCCTCCGCCGAGGAGGCGGCCTGGGACAAAACCTTCGAGCCCTGGCAACTCGATCTGTCCGTCAAACACTCCGGAGATCTGAGGATACGCAACAACATCGCCGACATTTATCTCCTGGCCGATCTGCAGGTCGGCGGCACGTACGGCAGGCCCGTCATCCGCGGCGCGCTGACGGCCACGGAAGGCCAGATCTTCCTCTTCGGCGATACGTTCACTCTCAACGAAGGCCGGCTCGAATACATCGACCCCGCCCACCGCGAGCCGTACCTCAGGATCACCGCCGAGGAGGACCTCCCTCCCCTTTACACCGTCTTCGTCGAGCTGAAGGGCTATCTCTCCAACCTCCAGGTGAACCTGACCAGCACGCCGGGCCTCCCGCGCGAGGACGTGCTCTCGCTCATCACGACGGGCCACACCCAGCAGGAGCTGCGCGAGGCCGGCGTCAACCGCCAGTCCATGGGCATGGGCGTCCTGGCGGGCGAGCTGACCAGCGCCATCGAACAGCCCATTTCGCGGAAGACGGGCCTCGACGTGTTCCGTCTCGAGGCCTCCGAATCCGGCCAGCTCTCCAAACTCTCCGTCGGCAAATACGTGACCGACCGGCTGACTTTGGAGTTCCAGAGCGACTTCGCCCCCGAGACGG
Organism: bacterium; assembly: GCA_036274695.1. GTDB lineage: Bacteria > UBA10199 > UBA10199 > JACPAL01 > DASUFF01. The sequence continues at coordinate 22,032 of DASUFF010000137.1, forward strand.
CGCAGCGAATTCTGCAGGCCAACTACTATTTGACCGACAACGTCCTGATCAAAGGCACTCAAATCTGGGAGAACAACCAGAACGGGACCGGCCCCCGGTTCAACTTCAACCTGTCATTCCGCTTCCGGTTGTTTTAAGAATCCGCAATAACCTATGTGCCTCCCGCGACGACTCGCCGCGATCGGACTTGCCTTTCTTTTTTTTCCCGTCACGTCCGCCGTCGCCCGGACGGCGTCTCCGGCCGTCATCCAATCCATCGAAATCGAGAACCAGGGGCTCGCCCAGGAAATTCCTGGCGTCCTTCCCGTCAAACAGGGAGATCTTTACGATCCCGCCAAGGTCGAACAGACGGTCTCTTATCTTAAGAAATGGGGCCGCTTCAGCGAGGTGAGCGTCGACGCCGATCCGGTGCCGGGCGGTGTCGTCCTTCGTATTCATGTAAAGGACGGCGTCATCATCAGCGGCATCAACATCTACGGCACCTACCCTTACCTCTCCACCCGCATCCGCCGCATGATCACCGTCCATTCGGGCGACGTCTACGACGAGGCCCTGGCCCTCGCCCAGACCGACAAGATCGAGGCCTTCTACGGACGCCAGGGCTACGAGGTCACGGAGGTGACGCTCAAACCCAAGTTCAACGAGAAGAAAAACACGGTGGACCTGAATTACGACATCAAACGCGGCTCGCGCTACCGGATCGGAAAGATCACGGTGAACGGCAACACGGTCTTTCCCCAGGGCTATTTCATCTCCCAGATCGATCCGCTCATTCTCTACAAGCCGACGCGGATGCGGAAGAGCATCGAGAAAATCAAGAAGGGCTATCAGAAAAAGGGCTACCTCGGCGCGCGCGTCCGTCTCTCCGATTTGGGCAAAAACGAGGAGAAAGGGACGGTGAACCCCGTCATCGAGGTCCACGAGGGCAGGCACGTGGACGTGATTTTCCGCGGCAATCGTCGAATCAACGAGCACAGCCTGAAGAAGGTCATGCCGATGTTCACGGACGGCGGCTCCAGCCGCTATGAGATCGACGCCTCCGTCAAGGCGATCACCGAGGCCTACCATCGCAAGGGTTTCCAGGAGGTGACGGTCGCCGACGAGCAAAAGGACCTGACGCCCGACGGCTCGCGGATCGCCGTCACGTTCCGGATCCACGAGGGCCCGCAGACGCGCGTGAAGGAGATCTCCATCGCGGGCAACGAGGAGGTCAGCGACCGCAAGATCAAAAAGGGACTGATCACCCGGGAGAATACGATCACGCAGCCGGGTTATTATCAGCCTAGGACGGTCGAGCAGGATTTCTCGCGCCTGCCCGCCCTGATGGGCGCGCGCGGAGCCCTGGACGCCAAGGCCGTCGATCACGACGTCCGGTTGAACGACTTTCACGACAAGGCGCACGTGACCTTCATGGTGGAGGAAGGCCCGATCGTCCGTCTCGACGAAGTGAGGTTCCAGGGCAATCACAATCTCGAGGACCGCCTCCTGAACAAGCGCCTGAAGCTTCACGCGGGCGACGCCGTCAGCCCGCCGCAGATCGACGCGGACAAAGAGGCCTTGACCGTTTTTTACGCCAACCGGGGTTTTCCCTATGCCACCATCGCCGCCGACCTGCAAAGGAACGGGGACCGCGCCGTATTGACCTACAAGATCGAAGAGGGACCCGAGACCAAGATCGGCGAAGTCTTGGTGGTCGGCAACGAGCGCACGCTCAAGAAAGCCGTGCTGCGGGCGATGCGCATCCGCCCGGGGGACCGTTTCAGCTACGCGCGGATCTTGGACAGCGAATCGCAGCTGAGACGCTCCGGCTCCTTCCGCAGCGTGAACATCCAGACCATCGGATTGACCGAGCGGGAACCCGTCGTCCACCTGGTGGTGAAGCTCGAGGAATATCGAAAACTCGTCGCGGACATCGGCGCCACCTACGACACCGACAACTCGTTCACGGGCGAGCTTTCCTTAAGCCAGGTCAACTTAGGGGGAACGATCCGCCGGGCCAACATCCGCATCCTGGCGGGCCGGGACATCCAAAGAGGCGAACTTCTCTTCAAGGATCCCTTCTTCATCGGCTATCCGTTCGAAGCGACGATGAACGTGTTCGTCGAAAGGAACTTGAAACCCGGCTTCCACACCAAGGAGGGCGGCGGCAGTCTTGGTTTTTTGAGGGAATTCAGCCCCCGGGCGACCTTCCTGGGGCGTTATGAACTGGTCCGCACCTTTTTCTCGGACGTCATCGATCCCACCGGCATCCCGGAAGAGGATCATACGACCTCCAAATTTTCCTTCTCTTATAACTATGACCATCGCGATTCGTTCGGAGACCCCACGCGCGGCTATCTGCTCTTCTCGGGACTGGACATCTCCAACAGCCTGATCGCCTCCACGGTCAACTTTATCCAGCCCAAGGGTCTCGCGGCCTATTTCTTCCCCTTGGGCAACCGCACGACGCTCATGGCCTTCGCCCATATGGAAGGCATCAAGGTCTTCGGAAGCGACACGCTGGCACGCAACGACAAGCTGTTCCTGGGCGGCGATTACTCGGTCCGGGGTTTCGACCAGGATTCCGTCGGTCCCGTAGGCTCGGACGGGCGCCCTGCCGGAGGGCAATTGCTGATCGCCGCCACCTTCGAGCTGCAGACGCGGCTCTTCAATAACTTCAAGCTCGCCTTCTTCCAAGATAACGGCAGCATTACGGACAATTTCTCCCAGGTCAGCCCGAATTCCTTCCGCCACTCGGCCGGTGTGGGACTTCGTTACGTCACCCCGGTCGGGCCTTTGAGGCTGGATTACGGATTCAAGTTGGATAAGAAGGCCGGGGAATCGGTGGGAAGACTGCACTTCGCGTTTGGGTACTCGTTCTAGCCGCCGCCCCCTCACCCTTCACTTAATACCGTGATGTTCGCGCCCCTCTCCCGCGAGGGGAGAGGGACCTAGAACGCCCGCATTTTTCGATGCCCCCTCTCCCCCTGCGGGAGAGGGGAGTTGCATCCGCGGCATCAAGTGAAGGGTGAGGGGACCAAAAACAAAAAACCCCCTGTACCGTACGGTACAGGGGGTCTTGTCGCTTCTTCAGCTTAAGTCGAGATTAGAAGCTATACGCGAACATACCGGCAATGCCCGGGGTGAAACCCGTGCCGCCGCCAGCAGACGGACGGCTCACGTCCACGCCGCCTTCGATCACGAAACGCGCGCCATCGGTGATCTGATAGCCCGTCGCGATCGACAGGGTGTGCATCGTGCCCGCCACGCCGAGACCGGAACCGATACCGACGGCTCCATCCGGGTTGGCCGGGACGAGACCGCCGGCCGGGATACCACCCGCCTGGCCTTCATCCAAGTCCCACACGAAGCTGTAACGGAGCGTTCCATCCCACACGTCGCTGAAGGCATAACGGCCCTTCAACTGACCGCCGATGAACTGGGCGTTCTCGGCGCCGATGAGGCCGCCGTCATCCTGGCGATAGACGCCTTCCGCGCCGATCCAGAACGCATCGGAAACCGCGAAGTTTCCGTTCAGGTCGCCCAAGAAAGACCAGCCCTTCTTCGTCGGGCCTTCCGGTCCGCCGGCGCCGTTGAACTTCAGCCAGCTCTTGTTGCCTTCGTCGCCCCACATATACGAGAGGTTGAAACCGAAGGACGGGATGTCGGAGTCGGCCGCCGTACCGGGGGCCGTGACGTCGCCGTTCAAGTTGTTCACGACATACGCTTCGAGGCGGGTGGCCTCGGAGAAGTCGTAACCGAACCGCATACCGGTGATGTTATGCGGCAGGAGCGTGCGGTGCACGGTCGAGAACGAGACCGTGGACAGCTCGTTGCGATCGATCGGGTCCAGACCGATTCCCGAGTTGAAACGGCCCATCAAGAACTCGATGCCGTTGCCAGCCGGGATGTTGGCGGTCACGTAACCCTGCTCGATTTCGACCTGGCCGCCGCCCGCGTTCACGCGATGCGGGGAGAAGTCGAGGTCGGCGCGAATACGGATGTTCTCGCCGAAACTCTTGGCGAGGTCCAATTCGACCTGATCGATGAAGAATCCGAACGTGTCCGTCGTCAGACCGCCGGGGGCGGCCAGAGCGTCGTTCAGGATGCCATCGGCACCCAAGTTCGGGTTCTTGGACGGGCGCTGCCATCCGGCCAACGTGGTCACGTTGCCGGAGATCTCGAGTTCGGAACCTTCCTCAGCTCTGAGGTCGGCCGCCGCGAGGCTGGCGAGCGCTACTGCGACTGCGATGACGAGTAGCTTTCTCATGCGAAGTATCCTCCTTATAGGATCAATAAAAATGTACTGCACTTATGTATAAAGCGGGCTGAAACGACGATTGCTGCGACATTTGGGAAGCTCTTAAGATACTCCCCCACCACCCCCCTTCCTCGTCAAAAATGTCCGCTTTAATCCTGAAAAACCAAAAATGGCGTTATCGAAAAATCCGCCCTCAAATAACCTGAATAGGGCAGTGTGTCAATACATTGTTTTAGCTCTATTATACTAATCTGTTGATTTACTTATACTATATTATTCTATCAATGACCTATAATTAAATATCACCAAATCAGACCGTCAGACACGGGTAAGTGGGGCGGCTGTGTACCGGAGACCATCGATTGTGTCAAGATAGTTACGCATTGCGTCACGTACCGTCCTTGACGCCCTTCTCGGGAAACCGTAAAAAAGTGATCCACAGTGAAGGGGGCGAAACGTGGCGGAACCTTGGAAAGTCCTGATCGTGGACGACGACCCGACGGTCCACAAACTGATCACCAAAAAATTGGGGTCAGAGGCCTACCAGGTCCAAAGCGTCTTCGACGCCACCAGTGCATTGGACGAGGTCGGGCGTGTGAAACCGGACTTGGTCATCTTGGACCTGATGATGCCCCGCGCCTCCGGCATCGAGGTCTGCAAGGCCATCAAGAGCAACCGCGAGACCAAGAACGTGATGGTGCTGATTCTTTCCGCCAAGGAGACCCAGGACGACCGCATCCGCGGGTTGCAGCTCGGCGCCGACGATTACATCTCGAAACCCTTCCACCTGGCCGCCTTGAGCCGCAAGATCGAGTACATGCTGACCAAGCGCAATTCGACCACCGAACCCTAACGGACCTCCGCAATCAGATCCATCTCCATGGACGACCCGAAGGGCAGCTCGACGACGCCCACGACCGTGCGGGCGTGCCGCCCGGCCTCGCCGAAGATCTCCACCAGTTGCTCGCTGACGGCATCCATCACCTTCGGGTGATCGCTGAAGCCGGGATAGGTGTTGATGTAGCCGGTCAGCTTGACAATCTTCTTCACCTTGTCGAGGGACCCCAGCTCCTGGTTCATCACGGAGAGGATGTTCGCCAGGCACGCCTTGGCGGCGCGGCGGGCGGATTCGACGTTCAAGTCCTTTCCGACGCGGCCCTTGAAGGCGATGCGCCCCTCCACCTTGGGCAATTGTCCCGAAACGTAAATCAGATTGCCGCTACGCTGCGCGGGCACGTAGTTTCCCGCCGGTTGGACCTCGGGCAGGACGATCTGAAGCTCCTGCAATTTGGATGCGATGCCGGGCATGGGTCACTCCTTTTTCAGTGAAAATAAGATCAAAAACGGCGTGCGCCTTAAGCCCTCGAAGGCCTTCTGCTGCTCTTCCGAGGCGCCGAAGGCCTTTTTCATGGTCCCTTCGAAAAAGATTTCGCGCACCCACTCGAAACGGAAGCCGGCCTCCCGGAACCATTTGACGTACCGCTCGAAGCCGGGGCCCATGCCCTCCTCGCCCACGGGACTCTTGAGATGCTCTCTCTGAACGATGGCGCTGAAGGGATGGAGGTCCGTCATCAGGACCGAACCCTTCGTATCCAAGACCCGTCCGACCTCGCGCAGGACGCGTCCCAGGCTCACTTTTAAAAAGGCCGAGCGCAGGAGGACAAAATCGAAGGAAGAATCCAGGAAGGGAAGGCTTTCCCAATGGGCGACGACGAAGGGACCGTTGGGATCGGCCAAATCTTTTTCCCGCATGCCCCCGAGAGGGACGAAAAGCCCGGATCCCTTTTCCTTCAGAAGAGGCCCCGCGGACCGCTGTCGGGGCGCGAGTTCCAACGCCTTTTTCTGGGATAAGTCGGGAAGGCGCGCGTGGAATTCCTTGTCCTCTATGGCGTGAATTAAGTCCCGAAATTGGTCCTCCGAGAGGGGCATTCCGACGGGCGCCGGAGCCTCCGTTTTTTTCTTGGCAAAGGAGCTAAAGAGACCCATGATTGCAACATACCGGATTTACGGCGGAAGTTCATCAAATCATTTGACTTATCGCAAAAGCTCACGCTACCTGGGGGCGGAAAAACTTATGAAATTCACGACCAAAACCCCTTCTTCCTCGTCCTTAAACGGCATCGACCTCATCGGTTTGGGTGTTGCATCCCAAGGGCTGGCGACGTCGCTCGGACGCGATTTGGACCGCCGCCTCGGCGGTTCTCTCTCGAAAATCATCAAGGCCGAAGAGATGAAGGGCAAGGTCGGCGAGACCCGGCTGGTCGCTACGTTGGGCAAGGTCGGCGCCCAAAACGTCCTGCTCCTCGGCTTGGGAGATCCCCAGGACGCCGACCAAGCCGCCGAGATCTTGAGAAAGGCCGCGGCGCGTCTGGTGAAGAACGGCAACCGCCTCCGCGCCAAGACCGTCGCCCTGGAAGACGCCGATCCCCTGCGCAAAAAGGCCGCGGCCGCGACGCGCGGACAGGCCGTCGCCGAAGGCGCCGTCATGGCCTCCTACACGTTCGACGTTTATAAAAAGCCGCCCAAGAAGACGGTGCAGACCGTCGTGGTCTTGAGCGCCGACGGGACGAAGGTCGCCGCCGGTTTCCGCAAGGGCTCCACCTATGCGGACGCGACGAACTTAGCCCGCACCCTGATCAACATCCCCGCCAACGACATGACCCCGCGCCGGATGGCCGACGAGGCGCGCAAGGTCGTGCGCGGAACTTCAGGGCTGCGACTAAAGGTCTTGGGCACGAACGAGATCAAGCGCCTGGGCATGGGCTGTTATTGGGCCGTCTCCCGCGGCAGCGTCGAGCCACCGGCCTTTTTGCACCTGCATTACCGCCCCAAATCCCGTCCCCGGAGGAAGGTCGCCATCGTCGGCAAGGGCGTGACCTTCGACAGCGGCGGCCTGTCGCTCAAGACCGCCCAGGGCATGGAGACGATGAAGGATGACATGAGCGGATCGGCAGCCATGCTGGCGGTGATGCAGGCCATCGCGGTCTTGAAGCCCGCCGTCGAGGTCCACGGCTACGCGGCCATGACCGAGAACATGCCTTCCGGCAGCGCCGGCAAGCCGGGCGACATCGTCCGCGCGATGAACGGCAAGACGGTCGAGATCCTCAACACCGACGCCGAAGGCCGGCTGACCTTGGCCGACGCCGTCTGCTACGCGCAGAAGCAGAAGCCGGATCTCTTGGTGGATGTGGCGACTTTGACCGGCGCCTGCGTGATCGCCTTGGGCGAACTGTGCTCGGGTATCTTGGGCAACCACCAGGCCCTCCTCGACCGCCTGATCGCCTCGGGCAAGGCGGCCGGCGAGAAGCTGTGGCAGATGCCCTTGATCGAAGAATACAAAGACGAACTGAAAAGCTCGGCGGCGGATCTGAAAAACGTGGGCGGACGCTGGGGCGGAACGATCAACGGCGCCCTCTTCATCCAGGAATTCATCGACGCCAAGCTCCCTTGGGCCCACATCGACATCGCCGGGCCGTCATGGACGGAAAAAGAGCTCGATTATTGCCCCCGCGGCGCCACCGGACATGCGGTCCGCACCCTGCTTGAGTTCGTCGATTCCCTGCAAAAATCACCGAAAATTTAACTCGCCGCCATCCAGCGCCGATTTCTCAAGCCCTGGCGGGGATTTGTTTTTTTGAACCCCCAAAAAATCCGATGACGCACCGCATCTACTTGTTTTCACAAAATATTTCTTTCACCCGCTCCCAGAGCGGCGATTCTGCACATTGACGCATCTTGCCAACCCGCCGGTTTCTTGACACACTAGATATAGTGGCTTAGAGAAACTTTACACACAACATCCTGTGGATAACGAGTGAATTCACCTGTTGATAACAGGTAAGGGGGAAGAGATGACACCTGTGGTTCCGCTGAAAAAACAAGAGGTTAACGACAATCTCAGTGAGGGAGGAATCGTCTTCCGCCCCTATTTTACGCGTCCGGGAGAAGATGTTTTCGGTCAAATCAAGTGGACGAAGCGCTCCTCCGTCATCAAGGAGCCGGACGGCACGATCGTCTTCGAACGCCACGACGTCGAGTTCCCGGAATCCTGGTCCCAGCTCGCCACCGACATCGCCACGCAGAAATATTTCCGCAAGGCCGGCGTGCCGAAGGAGAAGGACGGACGGAACGGCGAGGAATACTCGGTGCGGCAGTTGGTCTACCGCGTCGCGCACAGCCTGCGCACCGCGGGCGAGAACATGGGCTACTTCGCCTCGTCGGAAGACGCCGGCAACTTCGAAAACGACCTGACGCACCTTCTGGTTTACCAAAAAGGCGCCTTCAACTCCCCCGTCTGGTTCAACTGCGGCCTCTATCACGAGTACAAGATCAGCGGCAGCGGCGGTAACTACTACTGGGATGCGGGCTTGGGCCAGATCCGCGAGACCACCGACGCCTACTCCCAGCCCCAGTGCTCCGCCTGCTTCATCCAGGCCGTCGACGACGATTTGATGAGCATCTTTGATCTGGCCAAGAACGAGGCCCGCCTCTTCAAGTACGGCTCGGGCACGGGCACCAATTTCTCCAAAATTCGCGGCCGTCAGGAAAAACTCTCCGGAGGCGGGACGTCCTCAGGACTCATGAGCTTCCTGGAGGTTCTGGACAAGGGCGCCGGCGCCACCAAGTCCGGCGGCACCACGCGCCGGGCGGCGAAGATGGTCTGCCTGGATATGGATCACCCGGAGATCGTCGATTTCATTAATTGGAAGGTCAAAGAAGAGCGCAAGGCCGGCCTTTTGATCCAGCACGGCGGCTTTGCGGCCGACTTTAACGGCGAGGCTTATCACACGGTCTCCGGCCAGAACTCGAACAACTCGGTCCGCATCACCGACGACTTCATGAAGGCCTATCTGGACGGCGCCAAGTGGAGCACGAAGCTGCGCACTACGGCTAAGGTCTGCGAAACCTTCGAGGCGCGCGACCTCATGCGCCAGATCGCGGAAGCGGCCTGGAACTGCGCGGACCCGGGCGTTCAGTTCGACACGACGATCAACGACTGGCACACGAGCGCGAACACGGATCGCATCCACGCCTCCAACCCGTGCAGCGAGTACATGTTCCTGAACGATTCGGCCTGCAACCTGGCCTCGCTCAACCTGATGAAGTTCATCGATGCCAAGGGCAATTTCTTGGTGGAAGATTTCCGCCAGGCCGTGCGCACCTTCATCATCGCCCAGGAGATCGCCGTCGACTTCGCCTCCTACCCGACGCCGGTCATCGCCCAGAACAGCCACGACTACCGCCCGCTGGGTCTCGGCTACGCGAACCTGGGCACGCTCCTGATGACCAACGGCATCCCCTACGACAGCCCGAAGGCCGTGGCCGTCGCCGGCGCCATCACCGCCCTCATGACGGGCGAGTCCTATAAAGTGTCGAGCGAGATCGCGCGCACCAAGGGCCCCTTCCCCGGCTATGCGAAGAACCGCGAGCCGATGCTCCGCGTGATGAACAAGCACCGAGACGCGGCGTATAAAATCGATCCGATCCTCTGCCCGCCCGAGCTCCTCGCCGCCGCCCGCCAGTCCTGGGACGAAGCGGTCGAGGAAGGCGAGGTCTACGGCTACCGCAACGCCCAATCCACCGTGCTCGCGCCCACCGGCACCATCGGCCTCCTGATGGATTGCGACACCACCGGCGTCGAACCGGAGTTCTCATTGGTGAAGTGGAAGAAGCTGGCCGGCGGTGGCCACTTCAAGATCATCAACCAATCCGTCACCCGCGCCTTGAAGGCCTTGGGCTATTCGGACGGCGAAGCGAAGGCGATCGTCGATTACATCCTGGAGAAAGGCACCATCGAAGGATCCCCGGCCTTGAAGGACGAACACCTGGCCGTCTTCGACTGCGCCAACCCCTGCGGCGACGGCGTGCGCTTCATCGACCCGATGGGCCACGTCCGCATGATGGCGGCGACCCAACCGTTCTTGTCGGGCGCCATCTCCAAGACGATCAATATGCCGAACAGCTCGACGGTGGAAGACGTCGAAAAACTCTACGTCGAGTCGTGGAGGCTGGGACTGAAGGCCGTGGCCCTTTACCGCGACGGTTCCAAGCACTCCCAACCGCTCAACACCGGCACGAACAAGGCGGAAGATTCCCGCAAGGAAGATAAGGCCGTCTCGGCCCTGCCTCCCGAAGAACAGAGAGGGGTCAGGGTCCCGATGCCGATCAAGCGCAAAGGGTTCACCGTCGAGACGTCGGTCTCCGGCCACAAGATCTTCATCCGTACCGGCGAGTACGCGGACGGAAGCTTGGGCGAAATCTTCATCGACATGTACAAGGAAGGCGCGGCCTACCGCAGCCTCCTCAACTGCTTCGCGATCGCCGTCTCCATCGGCCTCCAGTACGGCGTGCCGCTCGAGAAGTTCGTGAACTCCTTCACGTTCACGCGCTTCGAGCCCCAGGGCATCACGGACCATCCGAACATCAAGGTCTGCACGTCCATCCTCGATTACATCTTCCGCATCTTGGGGATGGAATACCTGGGACGGACGGACTTCGTACACCTGAAGCCCGAGACCCTGGAAGCGAAGGATCGTCAGGAAGACGTCGTGATCAAGTCGGCCTCACCGGCTCCGCAATCGGTGGGAGCGGCTGCGGCTAAATCCGGCAAGGCGGAGACCGTGTCTGAAGCTCTGGCGGAGCTGATGGGGGATGCCCCGCTGTGCGACCAGTGCGGACACGTGACCGTCCGAAACGGGGCTTGCTACAAGTGCATCAATTGCGGGAATTCGATGGGGTGTTCGTAGTCACCACACGGATAAGATGGAAAATGTAGGGGCGGGGTAACCCCGCCCCTACTTATTTACGCAGCCTCAACCAACACCTTGAACCCCAAACGCCCCTTGTCGACCATCCCTTGAAGCGACAGCTGAACGAACTGGTGTTCCGAATAGCCCAAGAGTTTGGCCCAACGGACGGCACGTTCGGGGCTTACGTTCTTGCGATCCTGCTCGATATCGCAGAGATGAGATTTCGAAATCCCGAGTTTCTTGGCGAACTGCGGTTGACTGATCTCGTCGCACTTGCGGATGGACCATATCATCTTGCCGAAGGTCAATTTTCCGACCCGCTTTTCGAGCCATTCGCCGGCATCCACCCATTTAGTATTCATGTTTCGTAACCTCTTTGATTTCGACGATACGGATGTCGCCTTGCTCCGTGACTTCATAAATTGCCCTATAAGAACGGTTTAACCGAATCGACCTCTGTCCGAATCTCGCGCCTTGCAGCGGTTCGTCATGGTACCCAGCGATGCGACGAACTACTTCCAGGCCTTGCTCCTTGATGGCATTGATCCACGAAACCAATTTGGACTCGATATGCTCAGGAACCTTTTCCAAGTTTCTTTGAGCTCGCTCCGACAGCACGACCATCAACAATTTCATCGTACACCTCTCAGGTGAACCAAACAAGACCCAAGAGATGGTTGCAAAAAGGATGCCCGAAGTTTTTCGCTTTAAAATGAAGACGGGAGCGCTATCAGAGGTTTTATTTTCGGACTAAGTGAGCTGAAAATCGAACTCACTATGCAACGAAAGTTTTGGGGATAATCAGCGGACAGGCGTCGTCCGCAGGAAAAGCGGGACCGTCGACTTCGTCGGCTGTTTCACCGGACGCACGACTTCCATGGGAGCAGCGACTTCAGTCTTCGGCGCCGCGATCACGCTCTTCATCCGGAGGATCTCATCGGCGGCGTCCCGGTCCTTGCCCTCCGTCGGCAGACTCTGTGCGTCCAGAACTTTGACCTGATACTTGAGGGGCACGCACTGAAGCCGGCCCTCCTCGGCCTTGTCCTTGCAGACGTATTGTTCGTCATCCATTTGATAGATGGTGTCCACCGTTGCGGTGGACGCGTCCGGTATGCCTCCGACTTGCGACAAGGCCGTCCCGGTCTGCGATTTGCAATCCACGCAATAGCACACGAAGGCACCGGGGACGATGTCCCCGCACCAAGTCGCGCAGTGATTGGCGCTGCAGGCGGCGATGGTGTTGTTGATATCCTGGGTGCTCAGCGCCGAGGAAACCCGGGCGGCCAGAAGGAGACCCATCAAAGCGATCGGGAAAACCAAACGCATAATAACATTTTAACTCTCTTTTTGAGGATTGAGGAAGTGGGTCAAATCGGCCATACCCCATGGGAGAGGAAATCGATGCGAATCAAACGCCTTCTGCCCGCCCTCTTGGTCCTCCCTCTTTTCTTCGCCTGTGGACCGAAATGGAAGGAATATCGCAGCCCCAAGGGCCCCCTGCTCAGCATTCCCGAGACCTGGCAACAGGTCGACAACCTCGTGGACTACGGCGACCTGCAGTTTCAGGATGAAGGGTATCGCCGCTATTTCATCGTCTACAGCGAGGACCGCGCCAATCTGGAGCGCAAGACGCTGGAGCGCTATGCGAAATTCGTGCGCGACGGGGTCCGGGACGGATTAAGGCTCGCGGAATTGGTCGGGCCCAAGACGATGACGCTCGGGGGAATGAAGGCGCTCCAATACGAGACCGGCGGCCTCGCCGGCGACGAGAAATATTATTATCTGCACACCGTGGTCGAAGGCAGGACCCAGTTCCATCAGCTGATCGGATGGACGCCCGCGTCGCTGAAATCCGAAAATTGGCCTCTGCTGGAAAAAATCACCGAAACCTTCCGGGAGTAGGAAATAAAAAAGCCGTCCCGGGTTTTACCCCAAGGCGGCTTTTTCATGCCCCGACCGGAAGGACCTTACCGCTTGGCGCCCGTTCCGCTCAAAAGACTCGTCCACTCGTACGTGCTGCGGGTGAAGGTATCCGTCCGGCCCGCGGCGACGGCGGTCTCGGACGGCGGATTGGCCGACGGACGGTTGGCGTCGGGGCTTACGGCGACGCGCTGGTAGTCGCTGCGCACGTGCTGATTCGGGATCGTAATGGTCGTGGTCGGAATATTGTTGGTGGTAGCCATTTTCTTTGCCCTCTTGCGCCCTCTGGAGACAATTATCGCCACCTGGGTACCCCCAAGTTGCGGATTGCTACCCGCAAATTTTATGTTACTTTGACCTTCATTGAAAGGCTAAACACCCGTC
>DASUFF010000138.1:0-4147 GCA_036274695.1 bacterium
CTCGTTTTCGGCGGACGGCGCGTCGGATCCGTGTCGTTTTTCGACGAAGCGTTCGGGCTTTTGATGAAGCGTGGGAAAAAGAGCATCGATGAAATTCGCGGTAAACTGAAATTTCCGGACTTGAAGGAAGAAGACCGGCGCCTGCTCAATCACGTCCTCTTCACGAGGGTTCAGGAGGCGCAGGCCTGAGGCGTTGCCGATTAATTGAAGGAGACGTCGGCGACGTAAAAGACGTTCGGGCAATTCGGGACGGGGAGGGTGGGTACCTGAAAAGTGACGTCCCTATTGGTCAGTTTGGCGGCGTGAAGGATCGACATGACGGCCTTGAACCTCTCCGCCTCGACCCCGGGGACCAATATGGTTCTGGCCCCGGCGCTGGTGTTGACGGTCACTTTGGCCGGCGTGGCGTAGGCCAGGAGAGCGTCGAGACCGGGATTATCCTCCGATAATCCACGGGTTGAGATAATTCCCCGGACGAAACCCGTGCGAACGTCGAGTTTGATCTCGCCCGCCTTGCACACGTAGTTGCCGACGGAGGTCGCGGTGATGGACGTGATTTTTCCGGTGAACGTCTGAAGAGTTTCGAAGATGCTGGGCGGTGGCGGCGGCGTCGAGGGTTCGCTGCCGTCCAACGTGTAAGTCCCCTTGACCCCTCCCAAATCCACATTGTCCAGAACCCCGGACTGAGCCCCGCGGACGACGACGGTGAGGGTGATGATCGTCACGGCCGCCGCGATCAGGATGTTCGTCTTCTTCATGTTGGTCTCCTTCGATACTCGGTCATTCCAAAACGGTTTTGATGACGTGCATGACGATTTCGGAAGAGGGCTCTTCGCCCGTTTGTTCTTCGGTATCCGCTTCGGAGCCGGCCGAATCCGTCGCTTCCGAGGAGGCGTCTTTGGAAATTTCGGAAGAGGAATTCGTGGATTCCTTGGCGCCGCCGGAACAGGCCGGCAAGAGCGGAATCGCCAAGAGGAGGGCTAGGAGGACTCTCTTCATGAAGGCCCTAGTTTAATCCATTGCGATTGACTTAACGAGCCCTTTTTCGGACTATTTACGCCCTATGCCTTTCCCAAACTCCCGACCGCGCCGGCTGCGTTCCTGCGAGGCGATCCGCAAAATGGTCCGTGAAACACGCCTTTCCGTCGATCAACTGATCGCCCCTCTCTTTATCAAGGAAGGAAAGGGCGGCCCCGTCCGCTCCATGCCCGGCGTCTCGCAGCTCTCCGTTGCCCAGGCGGTCAAAGAAGCCCGCGAAATCTGCAAGCTGGGAATCCCCGCCGTCATTTTATTCGGCATTCCCGCAAAAAAAGACGAAGGGGCCTCGGGGGCCTACGATCCCGATGGGATCGTTCAACAGGCCGTGAAGGCGGTCAAGGATGCGGCGCCGGAGTTGGTGCTCATTACGGATGTATGTTTGTGCGAGTACATGAGTCATGGGCAGTGTGGGGTCCTACCGCCCCCAACCCCCTCCTTATTAAGGAGGGGGCTCGGGGGAGGTGGCCTGATCGACAACGACGCCTCTCTCGAACTCTTAACCCGCGCCGCTGTCTCCCACGCCGAGGCCGGCGCCGACATCGTCGCGCCCTCCGACATGATGGACGGCCGCGTCGGGGCGATCCGCAAGGGGTTGGACGAATCGGGCTTCGTTGAAACGTCGATCTTAAGCTACGCGGTGAAATACGCCTCCGCCTTTTACGGTCCGTTCCGGGACGCCGCCGAATCGGCGCCCAAATTCGGTGATCGGAAGACCTATCAGATGGATCCGGCCAACGTCCGCGAGGCCCTTCGCGAAGCGAAGCTCGATGAAAAGGAGGGCGCGGACATTCTGATGGTGAAGCCGGCGCTCGCTTATCTGGACGTGATCGCCAAGGTCCGCGAGGCGACGAACCTGCCGGTGGCCGCCTACAACGTGAGCGGCGAGTATGCGATGATCAAGGCGGCGGGAGCCAAGGGCTGGATCGACGAAAAGGCCGTCATGATGGAAACACTGCTCGCCATCCGCCGCGCCGGAGCGGATCTGATCGTGACGTATTTCGCGAAAGAAGCGGCCAAGGTCCTTTAACTACTTCGGCGTGTTTTTCTTCATCATTTCGCTCATCCCGGCCGGCAGCTCCATCTTTTTGTAATCGGCGGGCACCTCGAAGAGTGAGGGCGGTTGCGCGGCGACGACGATGTTCTTCAACTCCATCCCGGCGCCGGATTCCCCGATGTTGCGGATGACCACGCCGTTCAGATCCTTCGCCTTCCAGATCGTCGTCGACAGTTTTTTGCCGCCCACGTCGCCCTTGATCAGACACTTGTCGGTGGGGTGCCCGTCGATGGTTTCGCCGGGGGCGCAGTCCTGAGTCCAGCCCTTGGGGATCTCGTTCCGGGTGACGGGATCGAAGGGGAGCGGTTGCTCCATGTATTTCTTTTCGGGCATCAGCATCCACATGAGGTTTTTATCCATGCGGTTGATGTTGACCATCGGAATGGGTTGGCCGGGCATCAGCATTTCCATGCGGGCGGCGTTGTGGGTCATGTAGATCTTGCCCTGGGCGAAAGTCTGGCCGTCCTTTTTCAGCATGTGGACCTCGGCGCTCATTTCTGGAAGCGGGGCGGCGGGCTGGGCGCGGAGCGGGACGGCGGACGCGATCAGCAGGGCGGCGGTTGCAAAGGAAAATGAAATTTTTTTCATGATTTCTCCTTGAAGTCGTCCGCCAGTATACTTGCACTGCTTACCGCAGTACAGCGCTCGCTACGGCTCGTGAAGGAAGCTTGTTGCTCCACGGATGGTGAATGGATATCCTCCGCCGCTCATGTCGCGCCGCCTCTTTCTCATCGACGCCTCGGGTTACATCTTCCGGGCGTATTACGCCGTCCGCCCGCTCTCCAACTCGAAGGGATTGCCCACCAACGCGCTTTTCGGCTTCACGTCGATGCTGCTCAAACTTCTGAAGGATCAAAAGCCGGAAATGGTGGGCGTGGTCTTCGACGTCGCGCGCAAGACCTTCCGCAACGAGAAGTTTCCGGCCTACAAAGCCAACCGCGACGAGCCGCCCGAGGACTTGATCCCGCAGTTCCCGTACTTCCGGAAAATCGTCAGGGCCCTGAACCTTCCGGTGCTTGAGCTGCCCAACTACGAGGCGGACGACGTCATCGGCACCATCGCCAAAAAATTCGAAAAGAAGGGTTGGGAGACGGTCATTGTCACCGGCGACAAGGACATCATGCAGCTGGTCGACGAGAAGATCAGCATCTACGACCCGATGAAGGACAAGGAGATCCGCGAGCCGGAGGTGATCGAGAAGTTCGGCGTGGGGCCGAAGCAGGTGGCCGACATCCTGGGTCTCGCCGGCGACAGCTCCGACAACATCCCCGGCGTGCCGGGCATCGGAGACAAGACGGCGACCAAGCTCGTTCAGGAATACGGCAGCTTAGAAGGGGCGTTGGCGAACGCGGCGAACGTGAAGGGCAAGATGGGGGAGAAGCTGAAGGAGTTCGCCGACCAGGCCCGGCTTTGCAAGGAGCTGGCGACCATCGTCACCGACGCGCCCCTCGAGTACGACTTGAACGACTTCAAGCCCCGGGAGCCGGACGCCGACGCCCTGCGCGTCCTGTTCGAGGAGCTGGAGTTCCGGAAATTCCTCTCCGAGCTCGCACCGCAGAAGACCCTCTCGTCCCGGAAATATTCCTCGATCCTGACGATGGATGCCTTGAAGTCCCTGGTCGCCGAACTCAAAGCCTCCGGAGGATTCGCTTTCGATACGGAGACGACCTCGCTCGACACGATGACGGCCAAGTTGGTCGGCATTTCGATCTCGCATCGGATCGGCGACGCCTCTTACATCCCCGTCGGCCACATTTATCTCGGAGCGCCGGAACAGCTGACGTGGAGCGAGGTGAAGCCCGTCCTGCAGCCGGTCTTGGAGGACCCGGAGACCCCCAAGTACGCCCAAAACGCCAAGTACGACTACGAAGTGTTCCAGCGCCACGGCGTGACCGTCCGCGGTCTGGAGGACGACACGATGATCGCGTCCTATCTCCTGAACCCGGACGGTTCCCACAACATGGACCAGTTGGCGCAGGAGCATTTGGGCCACAAGACGACGACCTTTAAGGAGGTCGTGGGCGCCGGAAAGAAGGAAAAAAGCTTCGCCGAGGT
>DASUFF010000139.1:0-9425 GCA_036274695.1 bacterium
GATTTGGCCCGATCGAGAGAAGCGCTCGCCCCGGCCTCGTCGCCCGAGGCTTCGAGGGCGCGCGCCAGGTTCCGGAACGTCTCCGCCGTCGCGAAGCCCGTCTCCGGCTGAAGGCCGAGGGTCGCCCGGAATTCGGCCTCGGCCGCCTTCGCGTCGCCGCGCCGGAGGGCCGCAAGGCCGAGCAGGGACCGCGCGCGGGCCGCCATCGAAGCGATCTCAGGCTCGCTCACGCGCGCCGCCGCCTCATGGACGCAGCGTTTCAGCCGTTCTTCCGCCTCGTCGAAGCGCCCGAGGTTGTGCAGGCCCCAGCCGGTGATGAACCAGTACTTCACCGTCCGAAGGAGCAGGGGCTCGTCCTCCGCCTTTAAGGAAAACCAGCGCTCGGCGATCTCCAGGGCCTGGACATAGCGGCCGAGCCCGTTCAAGCGGTTGATCTCCCGTCTTAAGAATCGCGAGAGCTCCGTCGGGTCGCGGGGTTCCGCCTCGGGAACGTCCTCTTTTTGCAAAAAGTCTTTCCAGCCGGGAAGGAGGGAGCGATCGCGGAGAAGATGCGCCGAAGCGAGGTTCCGCAGGATCTCGAGGACGCGACCCGGATTTCCCTGAGTCCGGCCCGACAAAAAATCCGCGGATTCATCCGCGGCCTCTTCAGTCAAGAAGCCCCTCAGGAGCTTCTTCAGTTCGTCGCGGTCGAGAGGGCGCAGCGCGGCCTCGATCAAGCCTTCCTCCGTCAGGAGGGCGGAGCAGAAACGGCGGCCGTCCTCGGTCAATCGATCGTCGCTCCAATCCGCGATCGCCAAAAACCCCCGCGGCGGAAGGGCACGAAGGCCGGCGAGGACCCGCGCCAGACCGGCGCCGTCCAAACGATCGATGTCCGGGAATTCCCGACAGGCGATCCCGCGCAGCGCCGCTTCAAAGACGATCTCCCGGCGAAAACGCGTCGTCCCCGAACCGGAGGGCCCATGGACCGCCACGAGGACCTTCTTTTCGGCCGCCCGGTCCAGGCACTGCGAAACGGCGGCAAAGGCGCCGTCGGCGCCGATCATGGTCAGGGGGGAAAAGACCGGGACTCCTTCGGGAACCTCTTCGACGGCCGCGCCCTGCAGGGCCTTTCCGACGGCCGACGGACCGGCCAATCGTTCCTTCAAGTCGGCCCGGATCATCCGGTCGATCACGCGCGCTTCCAAAGGATGGCCGGCCATACGCGGCGCGACGTCGCCCAGCGACGGCGGACTCGCCGCAATCAAATCTTGGACCGTCCGGCATCCGGCCCGCGGATGGCGGCCCGCCAAGGCCTCATAGAAGATCGTCCCCAGGGAAAAAATATCGCCGGCGGGAACGAGGCGTCCGTCGATCCGTTCCGGGGCCATGTAGGGAAGGGTGGCGACGTCGGAGGAGGCGGCGTCGCCCGGCAGGACGCTGAAATCGAGGATCTTCAATTTTCCCTGATCGTCGATCCGGAGGTTGTGCGGAGACAGGTCGCCGTGAAGGACCTCCTGCCCGTGAAAAAAGGAGAGGGCGTCGACGGCTTCCCGGAACCACCCTAAGATCGTCCCCGTTTCCGCCGTCCTCGCGGCCTCGAGAAGGGGGCGCCCGGAAACCATCTCCATCCAGAAGCAAGGGCCGCGGTCTTCCCCGAACAGGGCTTCGCTATGCAGGAGAAAACCCAGGACGGGAACGACAGCGGGATGCCGGAGCCGGACCAAGAGACGGGCCTGTCCTTCGAAGAGGGCGCGGCCTTCGTCATCCAGCGAAAGAAGACGTTTGACCGCAACCTGCCCGCCTTCGGGGGTCACGGCCTCGTAGACCTCCGCCGACGGACCTTCGCTTAACTTTCGGAGAATCTTCCAGGAGCCCATCAGGGCGTATTGTATTTCTTAATATGAGTAATCAAAACACAAATCTGACTTCCTACTTTGTAACATTTCGGGGCAGGCCGACATCTGACAATAATAATATCAGTTACTTAGCCCTGGCCTCTTTCTTGCTTAAGTCTTCGGTATGAGCACAACCATCGATTCCATGATGTCCGCCTACTACGCCGCCGTCGCCGCCCAACAGAACATGGATACGGCCATGATGTACGAGTCGGACAACAACAAGACGGCGTCCCTCGCGCAAATTCAGGAGAGCGCCTTCGAGATCCAGCAAACCACGATGGACATGGATCTCCAGCACGCCGCCGACTTGGAGCTGGGCATCGAGACGCTGGATACGAGCCTGCAGACGTCCAAGATGACCTATATCGAGCAGATGAACGCCGAGGAAAACCGGCACGCCGAGGTCATGGCCGCGGGAGGCCCGTCGGCGCTGGCGGAGTTGGAGATGACCTCCAGCCTCGGCTCCGATCTGCCGTCGCCGTCCTCCGAGGACACGTCTTCCGAATATTCGTCGGAGTCTTCGGAAAACTCTTATTTGGATTACCTCTACTCCCTGGACGCCTCCACCGCGCCTGAAAGCGGCACGCCGGCCGTCGAGACGTCATCCAGCGACCAGCCGACCATCGACTATTTGAACGGGTTGATTTCGTCGTAAGGCGAAGGGTGGAACTATTTTACGAACCCGAACTCAACTGGAAACGCGAGGGGTGAGGAGTTACGATAATGGGGATAGACGGACATGAAACGCTTTTTTCCCATTCTCCTGTCCCTCCTGGCCTTGACCGCTTGCCCGCAGGCCGGGCAAGTCCTTGCGCCAGGCAATTTCAGCGCGACCGCCCCCAAGAGCGGCAATGAGGATCTCCGGCAGGAACCGCCTCCTCCGGGTCCGCAGGTCAACGACCCGATGGCGCCGGGATCCTGGGGTGACGGCTCGACCACCGGAGACCAAACTGTCGCGACAGGGGACATGCCGGTGTTTTATAGCGGAAACAGGCCCCTCGCATCCGCCGACCCGATTGACCCGAAAAGCGATCACGCGTCGATTGACCACTCCCGCCTGGTAGCGCGTCTGCGGTACGGGAAGGATTTTTCCACGATCTTGCCCAAGTCGTCTCCCGCCGATTATCTTCTTGAGACGCCGACGGCTCAGGTTGCTCTTCGTTTCCGAATGGATGTCACCTACTCAGGGACTAGCGCCGGCTGGAATCCTTTCATGGAAAACGACTTACCGGAAACACCCCAAGTTCGCGTGGTTTACGTTCCGAAGGGAAGTTCTCCGAGCGAGGCTCAATATGCCGACGCGGTCTGGGAGGTTACCGACAATGGGGAAATCTTGTACAAGTTTCCCCAACTGAGCATCGGCGAGGGCGATTTGATTTTCTCGATGGATTACTTGGATGAATCGTCGACCGTTGTCGGCGAAAAGACGTCCGACTATCATTCGGGCAATCTGATCCCGCTGGGAACAGGAGACACCTCCAAGCCTTTTCCGCACGGAGAGGGGCGCGTCTACAAACTGGGCTCCTTTCAAATAAAACCGGCACCATAACGAAATCATGAAAAAGGACATGAAGCGCTTTCTTCCCGGAGTGAACGTTCTTTTCTCCGGTGTCTCGGCCGCGGGCTCGCTGACGTTTTTTCATCTGACACCCCTCGACATTCCCCAGTAGAAGACCGAAGTGAACCAGTCGAGCGATCCGATTTCCCCCTGCTCCTCGGGTTGGAAATCCTGGAACAATGCGAATCCTTCGAACTCCAACTGGATCCCCTTGGGTTCCCTCGAGACCCAGGTCCAAATCTCCAACGTGACGACACGACCCGCCGCCCATCAAACGACGTCCCACCCCATCTTAAAGCCTTAAACGTCGCCTTCCTCTCCAGTGGAAACCCGAAGGGGGGTGGGTTACGATAAGGGAGTAAACGGATATGAAACGCTTTTTTCCCATTCTCCTGGGTCTGCTGCTGGCCTTAACCGCCTGCCCGCAGGCCGGCCAGATCCTGGGGCCCAGCAACGCCGGCGTCACCCCCGTCAAGGACGGATCGGTCGATTCCGCCTCGACGGAGACGCCTCCTCCGGACGTCACGTCGTCTCCCACGCCCCCGGATCAAACGGCCGCCGCCGGTACGCCCATCGAGCCCAAGTCGGATACCCATTCCATCGATGACAACGGCGACGATGACAGCTCGATCGCGCAGCTACGCTATGGAACGGATTTCAAGACGGTCTTGACCTCCGGCTCGAGCGACGCGGTTCCCGTTTCCAAAACCGAAATCCACTTCCCGGCGGTCGCGGAGTCGCGACCGACGCCGGAGGACGCCTGGAAGGAGTCCGACGGCTGCTACGTGCGGATGCTTTACCGGCCGAGCGAAGCTTCCGCCCCGCTCCAATATTGCGACGCCGCCGTGGGCGTCGACGTTTCGGCGGAGGAGGGGGGCAATGTCCTCTTTGCCGGCGTTTCCGCCGGCTTGGGCACGCTCGAATTTTACCATCTGATGCCCGACTGCAAAGACACCTACGACAAGCTCAAAATAACGACCGGCTTTCTCGGCTCCCATGACAGCGACAACGACGCGATTTCACTCTGCTCATCCGGCTGGCAGCCCCTCCATAGCGAGTCGGGCTTGAAATTCTTTTGGATCTACATGGGCTCCCTCAAAAGCGTCGCCCAAGTCCGTACCATCTCCAATCCCCAGCCTCTGTCCGATCCCGGGCCTGCGGCTCGTCCGATAGGGCCCCACATCGTCATCACGAAGCCCTAACGGCGTCTCCGAAATTACCTATTATGTGAAATGAACTTCCCGAATAGGAATTCCTATTTCGTCACATTTTTTGTTTCTCTCCAAATTAAACAAATGATTTCAAATATTTAATTCTGGCATCGCGATTGCTCATGATTAGTCCCGACAACAAGGGGGATACCATCATGAACATCCGAACTCTGTCCGCTTCTCTGGCCTGCCTCATCGCTCTCTCCGCTTGCGGGGGCGGCAACACCACGGACTCCTCGAAATCGGCGCTGGACGGCGCCTGCACCCCGGCCTCAGGGCCGGCCGGCACGCAGGTGACCTGCGCGGTCAAGGATATCGACGAAGACTGCACCTTCTTCTTTGCGGGCCGTCCCACCGATTTCGCCTTCGACGCCGAGAACGGGTCGTTTTCCTTCACGGTCCCGACCTCCATCGTGGGCTCCGAGGACATGTCCTTTCAATGCGGCGACGGCGAGCCGCTGTCGGCCGGAACGTTCAACGTGACGTCTTCCGCCGTCGAAGACGCGCCGGCGGCGGACGCCGACGAGATCCAACCCGAGGATACGGGCGCCGGCACCGCGCCGACCTGGGAAGGAACGACGGGCGGCGGGACGACGGGCGGGGACACGGCGGGAACCACCGAACCCGTGGCGCCGGTCGCGACGACGGGGGCCACGATCAACACGTTTACGGTCACGCCCGTCACCGGTTCCAGCATTCAGATGATGACCTTCCATGTCTCTTATTCCTATGCGAACGCGAAGGCCGCCTACCTTTGGGGCAACATGTTGAACCGCACCTCGGGAGACGCCTACGTGGATGCGTCCGAGCGCTGCAAGCTCCAGGGCGGCCGCTACCTGGCGACGAACGACACCGGCTCGGACCTCATGGCGGGCTCGGAGACTTATGAGAAGTGGCAGTATTTGAGCGAAGGAACGCTCTGCGACGGTTCGACGGAATGCTTGAGCCAGTCTTCAAGCGCCTCGACGACGGGCCATTTCATGGTGGCGAAGGATCGCGCGATGACGGTGGCGGAGACGCCGAACGTCGTCGCCGTTCTCGCCGAGTCCAACACGAACTGCCGCGTCGACTTGAACCAGGCCGACGGAACCCTCGTGACCGGCGACGACTTCTACACGCGCAGCTATGTCCAGAACGGCAGCCTCTGCCTGGCGGTCCAGGGGAACGACGACGCCTGGCAGGTCCAGTGCCTCTCAGGCGATTCGATGAACGCCAAGCTCGTCGACCTCGATCCCTATACCCCCGTGACGATCAAGCCCTCCGAGTCGAAGATCGCCTTCGAGATCAGCCTGAAGGCCGTCAACGCCACCGCCCTCCAAGTCTTCTGCACGCAGGACACCGAAGATGCGGAAGGCCAGACGCTCACCATCGATCCCTACACCGGTTCGGCCTATTACTCGGGCACCTGCGAGGTGGACGCCGAGAGCAAATCGGTGATCGTGCGCGCCTACGGAGTGGGGGACAATAACGTCAAGCAGAAGACCTACACGCTGACAATGAAGAAGCCCGACGTGAAGCTGAAGCTGTACGGCAGCGCTCCGACCGACGACGAGACGTCCAAGATCGATCTCGAGTACTCGGCCACGCGCCCCTATAAGATCACGGACGAGGCCGGGGCGGTGGTGAGCGAAGGCGACGCGGCCTGGCTCAAGCAGAGAAAGTTCACGGGATTCAAGAACGCCCAGGACAAGGATTACCTGGACGGCAAGAAGCACGACATCACGTCGCCGGGCCAGTTGGACGGGAAGCTCAACAACGTTAGTGTCAGTTACGATTACACGAAGTGGACATATAAGGTCTATGACTTCGACGGCAACGAATACGAGGATTCCTACTCCGCCCCCAAAGATACGTACGCCACGACGTCCGAATTGACGGAGAACGACTCGGGTTACAGTTACGGCGGGTCGGGCAACAACAATTGCGCGAACGCGCCGGACCTCACGCTGTGGAAGGAGTACACGTGGTCGGCAACCAACGTCGCCTCCATCGTGATCCTCGGCGACGATTGCTCTCTGAGCGGCAACCTGCCGGAAGACGGAAAATACGGACTGCAGACGGGGACGATCACCGTCACCAAGGACATGGGCAAGCGGAGCGGCGCCTACGGCGTGATCGGCTTCTGTCAGATCCGGTTCGTCTACTGGGACGACACCTGGTCGGACAAGGACTTTTCCTCGGGTTTGGAATGCACCGTTAAGTAAAAGCGGCTGGCGGTTGCGCTTCTAATGCCCCCTCTCCCGGAAGGAACTTCTGGGGTATAATAGCCGATAAGAGGGAATATGCGCGTTCCGGCTTCCCTAATAGCCGCCGTCCTCCTCTTATCCGCCTGTCTGCCGAACGCCGCGGGGCCGATGGGGGCCGTGAAGGAGGAAGAGTCCGGCCCGCCCGCCGCCGTCGATCATTCTTCCGAGGCCCCGGCCTCGCCGCTCCCTCCCGCGACGACGCCGCCTCCTCCGCCCGAAGGCACCTCGGAATATTTCATCGTCAAGAAGAGCGGGCCGCTCGCCGCGGCGCCGGAGGGAGGGATCGGGCCGAAACCGGACAACACGAACCTCGGGGTTGCGGAGCTCGCCTGGCGCACTTGGTACGGGGAAAATCTGTCGCAGGTCATGCTTCAAGGGGACGATACGGGCGAGAGCGCTCTCGCGGTCCAGTCCTCGGGACCCACGCCTCTTGTCTTCCGCATCCAGCGCAAGCCTCCGGAATGCGCCGTCAAATTGGAAGGCTTCTCCTTTGTCCCGGTCGGCTTCGACGGGTCGGTCGAGAAATGGCAGAGCGAATGCCTCGACAAGTGGGTGGACGCCTCGCCGGGCCTCAAGGTGAGATTCCTCTACGAGGCGGCGCCGTCGGTCCAAAAATATGGCGAGCCTTTTACCCGCTACTGCGACACCGTCGTCAAAATGCCGCTGGGGCGCGGACCGGCGGCGAACGTCGCCGTGCCGAACCTTCCCCTCAAGATCGGCAATCTCTTCCTCTACGTCTACGACGATCCGGCCACGTTCGCGGACTGCAAGAACGGCTGGGCGCCCGGGAATGACCAGATCCTCCCCGCGCAAAACGAGTCCGACACCATCCTCTTGGGAGTTTTCGCGCTCAAGATTCCGTTTCTCCTTCCGCAGGGCGGACCGATCACCTTCGAGTGACCGCCGTCACGGCAGGCGGGTCTCGATATAGGCCTTCAAGGGCCCCGTCTGCGGCGGGATTCCGTGGCGCTCCAGCTTGAAATAGAGGTAGCGGCGCGAGATTCCCAGCGCCTTGGCGGCGTTCCCCTTGTGGTAGCCGCTGTCCCGGATGGCCGCGAGGACGCGGATCATGTCCGGATCGAGCGAAGCGGGCGTTTCTCCCGATACGGGACCCGCCGGCTTCGCCAGGGCTTTGCCCCCGAAAAGGGCGGGCTTGAACCGAAGGGACTTGGGGCCGATCGTTCCTTTCTCCGCAAAGAGGACGGCGGTCTCGAGCGTGTTCTGAAGCTCGCGAATATTGCCCGGCCAGCCGTATTTCAAAAGGACGGTCAGCGCCTCCGGATGGAGGGCGACCGGCATTTTCCTCTCCCGCTCCGCGATTTTCTTCAAAAAGTGTTCGGCTAAGAGCGGGAGGTCTTCCAGGCGTTCGCGAAGGGGAGGAAGGGCGACGGTCACGCCGTTCAAGCGGAAGAAAAGGTCTTCCCGGAACCTGCCCTGGGCGACCAGATCGTGGAGGTCCTTGTTGGAGGCGGAGACGACGCGGACGTCCACTTTCACGACCTGGTGGCCGCCCAAGGGGCGAAACTCCCCCTCCTGCAGGAACCGGAGGAGTTTGACCTGAAGATTCAAGCTCATGTCCGCGATCTCGTCCAAGAAGATCGTCCCGCCGTTCACGTACTCCAAGATGCCCTTCTTGTCGGCGACCGCGTGGGTGAAGGCCCCTTTCTTGTGGCCAAAGAGCTCGGACTCGAGAAGGTTCTCCGGCAGGGCGCCGCAGTTTTCGGTCACGAAGGGAGCCTTGGCCCGCGAGCCGTTGAAATGCAGGGAGCGCGCGATCGCCTCCTTTCCCGTCCCCGACTCCCCGTAGATCCAGACGGGGATCTTGGACTCGGTGATCCTGTCCACGAGCGAGAGGGCCTCGATCATCTTCGGCGAGCGCCCGATGATCTCCTCGTACTGGTTCTTCAGCACGGCGCGGGACTCCTTCAATTCGCGCTCCAAGAGTTCCACTCGGCCCGCCTGGTCCTCCACCTTTTCGGAAAGGGCGGCATTGGCCGTCTTCAGGGACTGGATCATCCGCGCCTTCTGAAGGGCGAGCCCCGCCAGGTCGGCGAAGGTCTTCAGGGCCGACAGGACATTCCCCTCGAAGAGTCCCGGCTCGAAGCGATGATCGAGGTAAAAGACGCCGATCGGCCCCTCGGGCCCGCGGACGGGGAGGGCGGCGATCGACTTGAGCTTCCTTAAGTGAACGCTCTTGGCGTCCTTGAACCGGACGTCTTCCAGGGCGTTGTCGGTCACGACCGGCTCGCCCAAGGCAAGGGCCCGCTTCACCGCCGAGAGGCTGAAGGCGTAGAGATCCGTCTGCAGATCCTCCTTCGTCATGTTTCGGGCCACGGCGACTTCGAAACCCGGAAAAGGCCCCTCCGAAACATGGCTACGGAGGACGAGGAATCCGCTCTCCGCCCCCGCGAGCCTCATGGCGGCGTCCATCAGCCTTTCCAAGACGCGGCCCATGTCCTCCTCGGCCAAGAGGTCCCGGTTGATTTGGGAAAAGATCTCCAGAATGTCGCTCATCGCGTCCTCCGCGGTCTCC
>DASUFF010000140.1:0-31351 GCA_036274695.1 bacterium
GGCGTCTTGTCTTCGCCCAGCCGGGACCAGGTGTGTTGGAAGACGCCCAAGGTCGACGTGATCGCCGCCATCACCGTGTCGTGCTTGCTCACTTCCGGGTCCAAGGCCCATTCGAGACAGTCCGCGTAAGGCCCGTAGAACATATCCGGGGCCGTTTCCCTCAACACCTTGTAGAAAACCGCGCCGGCGCTGCGCCTCCAAGGTGCGACTTGCAGAGACCAGTTCAGGGCATGGAAGAAGGCATCGTGCGTCGCGAACAAGAAGGGATGCACGTAGACATCCTCCAGGTATTCCGCCTCGAAGGAGAGACCGACCGGATGGTAATTCAGGCGGTGCAGTTCGTTATAATCCTTTTCGGGAACCTCTCCGGAAGCCAAACACAATCGAGCGCCGGCTTCTCCGAAACAATAATCCAACAAGCCTTCCCAGAAGGTCAAAGACGGCAGGCGTGATCGGAAATTCCCGATCTCATCGCGGTGATAAAGCTGCAACCCGCGCTGACTTAAGTGAAGAAACGCGGGCCCGGCCACGTCCCAGGGCATGGTAGCGCGGCATCCTTCCGTTTCGAGAACATGGAAAGTTTCCGGGGTGCGGCGAAAGCGACCGACCAAGGCTTCGGCGTCCGCCCCCTGGAAACGACGAACGGGATTCGCCTTCTTCACCCAATCGAATTCTCCCGAGGGAATCTCCCCAAAGGGGGTGAAGACGCTGGGCGTTTCCGCCGGCCGAACCGGAGCGCCGTGCCCGGCGAGATAATGCTCCGCCAAGCCCAGAAAGTGAGCGTCCCCGACCTCCGAGACAGTCGCATTCCTGTCCAGAAGCGAGGCGATCCGGTCGCGTCCCGCGTCGAGCAGAAACTCCGAGCCGTGGAAATTTGCTCGGACGGAGGCCATGTATTGGGCTTCCAGGCCGGAGACCAAGACGGGTTGAACGGCACTCCTGAGGGAAGGCACCATCATGCCCCGCCCTTTTCGGCGTTTCCGGACAAATGTTGCTTGGCCCGGCGCCTTCGGGATAGACCGGCGACATGCAGAACATCTCTATCGAGCTCGGCAAAGAGAACGACACCGGCCCCTGCGACTGCTGCGGCCAGATGAGCCGCACGGTTTGGGGCTATCTTTCCGTCGATGCTACGGCGCGCGCGGTTTATTACGTGAATTGGACTTTGGGACAGGTGAAGAAGCACGGGGCCAACGTCGATCTTGTGCTGGGAGAATGGGGCGACGCTTCCACCCCCGCCAAGCGCGTGGCCGTTTCGATCGTCTGCCGCATAGGAGCCAACGGCGCCGAATTCTTCAGTATCGACCCCGACAACCGCCCCCACGCCAACGCCGGCCTGGCCAATCACTGGATTCCGGGACGCCACGTCTTCGGCAATCCGGTCGCGGCCGACGCCTACGCCTTTATGCACGCGATTCTGGGACAGGACCCGCGCCTGGCGGAGCTGGTTCAGGCCTCTCAGACGTAAATTGACAGGCCGCGTTTCCATCCTCTAAGTTGCACCTCACTCACTATGCTCTACAAACTCGGCGCCGTGCCCTATCTCAACGCCCTTCCCCTGATCCATCATTTGAAGGAACGCCCGCGCCTCGAGGCGCCCGCCCCGCTCGCCCGGTTGCTGAAGATCGGAGAAGTGGACATCGCCACCGCCCCCGTCGTCGCCCTCTTCGAGAATCCGCACTATACCCTCGTGCCGGGCATGGGCATCGGTTCCAACGGCCCCGTCGGCAGCGTGAAGGTCTTTTTCCTCAAGCCCGATATCGACTTGAGCAACGTCAAAACGATCTACTTGGATATGGAGTCCAAGACATCGGCGATGCTGCTCAAGGTCCTCCTCAAGTACAAATACGGCCGGGATTTGGACGAGATCACTTTCTTTCACCCGATCCCTCCCCGCACCTGCGAGGCGAAACTGCTGATCGGCGACAAGGCCATGAAGGAACTGGCCCTGCATCCGCCGGTGGACCTGGGCTACGAATGGACCTCGTGGACGAAGCTGCCCTTCGTCTTCGCGGCGTGGATCAGCCGGCATCCCGAGGTCAGCGAGCGCGCCGTGGAAGAATTGAAGGCCGCGCGCGACTTGGGCTGCAAGAACATCGCCGGCGTCGTGCCGGGCGCCTCCCTCTTCTCCTTCGAGACCATCAAGACCTATCTGGAAAACTTGGTCTACACCCTCGGCCCCAACGAGATGGAAGGCCTGAACCTCTTCCGCGACTACATCGCCCGCGCCGGCTTCCTCGAGGAACCGAAGTTCCAATATGCCGTCAGCTAGCGAACTTTTCTCGGCGAAGGAACGCTTCCCGGACATTCCGTTCGAGGCGATCCTAAAGACCGATCTCCTGCGCCAGGGCGTTTCCTTCTCCAAGGAGGCGCTCGAGGTCTGCAAAGGAGCGAAGCCGAAGTCCTATTTCATTTTTTCCTTCGACCGGGCCGAGCAGAAGGATTTATCGGAGCTGGAGCGGCGCGCGGTGCCGGAGGAGATCGCGCTGGTCGGCGGGCCTTACGATTTGAAGAGGACGATTGTTTCCGTGCGGATGAATCCGAAGTCGCCGTACCGCGTAGAGACCTCACCCCTCGGTCCCCTCTCCTTAATAAGGAGAGGGGATGAAGGGGAGAGGTACGCGGAACTCGCGGAGATTCAACTTCCCCAGTTCCCCGCCTATTACGGCGTTCCCCTCGCCAACGGCAAACCCGTCGCCGACATCGCGCCGACCATCGAATGGGGCTACCTGATCTACTTAACCGCCTTCCGCCTCTGCCAGTATTTCGGCGCCGAGGAGGAATGCCAGTTCTGCGACATCAATCACAACTACCGCCAGCAGAAGAACACCGGACGGCCGTACACAGGCATGAAGTCCGTCGAGGAGATCTTGGAAGCTCTGGCCATCATCGAAGAGCGCGACACCGAAGGC
Organism: bacterium; assembly: GCA_036274695.1. Taxonomy (GTDB): domain Bacteria; phylum UBA10199; class UBA10199; order JACPAL01; genus DASUFF01. The sequence continues at coordinate 2,913 of DASUFF010000140.1, forward strand.
CTGAGCCGCGCCTACACCGTGACGGGCGGCAGCGTGACGTCGCAATTGGGCGGCTTGAAGGAGGCGGAATTCTACGCGCAGTACGCGCGGGCCATCGAAAAGAGATTTCCGGGGCGTTGGATCGGCAAGGCCGTAGTTCAGGCCCTCCCCGAAGACGAAGTGCAGATTCTAAAAGACTCCGGCTACGCGATCTATCATCCGAACTACGAGGTCTGGGACAAGCGGCTGTTCGAGACGCTCTGCCCCGGAAAATCGCGCACCATCGGCCGGGACGAATGGATCCGGCGCATCTTGAACGCCGCGAAGATCTTCGGCGCGGAGAACGTCATCCCCAATTTCGTGGCCGGCATCGAGATGTCCCGTCCGCACGGCTTCACCACCGTGGACGAGGCGATCGCTTCGACGTCGGAAGGATTGGACTATTTTATGTCCCACGGTGTCTTGCCCCGTTTCACCGTCTGGTGCGTGGAGCCGAACACGGAGCTTTCCAAGTCCAACGACGGTCCTCCCCCTCTCGATTACTACGTCCGCCTCCTGCGGGCCTACCGGGAGATTTTCCGAAAACACCGGCTTCCCGTCCCCCCGGGCTACGGAGAGCCGGGCCTCGGCAAGGCGGTCTTCTCGGTGAGCGCCTTCATGGACGTTTTGCCGTAGGCTCGTAATTGAGGCTAGCAACAAAATATCCGTTCCGACGATGGTCCGCTCGTGAACCTTCAACCGTACACGCTCGCGGTCCAAAACCTTTTCTCCCTCGCCGGGAGTCGTGCATCGTTTATCCCTGCGGACCATTTCATTGCGGCCGCCCTCGATGTCCGCGCGGCCCTGGAGCCGGAATTCATCGCCGGCATTCCGGAAGAGCGCCTGGAGAAGCTGGGGCTTCTGATCGCGAGCGTGAGCAGCTTTCGCGTCGCCGAAAACTTGAGCGTGGAAGTGGCGCGCGCCTTCGTGGATCACCTTCAGGGCCTGGATTTTCTGCCGGGCGGCGAGCGGTCGGAGGCGGACGTCGCCGCGCAGATGCAAAGACTGCTCGCACCTCCGGCCCCGGAAAAGGCCGCCGTCGAAGGGGCGCAAGAAGTTTACGAACATCGCAGGACCATCATCGGATGGGGACCTCTCCACTTAAAATCAGCCCTGGCCGCCGGCGTCCTCGAGGACGAGGAAGACGACGACCGCCCGACGCACCGCCGGACGATGCTCGAAGATCCGGCGTCACCGCCGGCCCTGCAACCGCCGGACCTCCCGCGCCCGAGACCCAAGACGGTGGTCTTGGATTCTCAAACGGGGAAGGTCGTGGAGCCCGGCTTTTTATGGATCAAGGGAGACGTCGACGACGAGAACGGCGACGCGGAGGAACGGAACGTCCGCTCGCCCTACAGGATTCAAGGATTGGTGGGACGCGGCGGCAACGGCTACGTCTACCGCGCGGTGGAGGAAGGGACGAACCGCGTCGTCGCCGTCAAGATCCTGGCCCTTCCCGCCACTTCCCAGAGCGATCCGGCGGAACGGCGGCAACGCCTGCTGGAACGCGAAGCGGCCCTGCGCCGCTTCGAGAAGGAGCGCGAGCTGCAAGGCGGGCTCACCTCCGACCGCATCGTCCGCGTCTTCAACACCGGACGCACCGCCGCGGGCGATCCCTTCATCGCCATGGAATTCGTCGGCGGCGGCACCCTGCACGAATGGATCTGGAAGCGTCTCCGCGACGGGCGCCCCTTCGACGTCCGCCAGGCCGTCTCCTTCGCCGCGCAGGCGGCCTCGGCCGTGCGCGACGCCAACCGCGCCGGGATCATCCATCGCGACATCAAGCCCGACAATTGCCTCTTAACCGACGAAGGGCGATTGAAACTGAGCGACTTCGGCATCGCCAAGCGGGAGACGGAACAGACGCCGGACCCCGAAGAAGTGGGCTTGTCGGGAACGCTGGGCTTCATGTCCCCGGAACGCCTGACGGCCGATGCGAATCTGCTCGGGAAATTTCCGTACCGGGATGACGTCTTCGCCCTGGGCGCCCTGCTCTACGAAGCCTTGACCGGGCGCAATCCGTTCTATCTCTATGAAGACGACCAGGGCCGCGCGCTGCCCCCGGACGTCTACGCCAACAAAAATGCCGTGTGGCCCTTGCAATTGCGCAGCATCCAATACGATCCGCCGGCCCCGAGCTCCGTCAGGCCCAATCACGGCATCACGGAGAACTTGGACCGCATCGTCTTGAAGGCGCTCTCCAAGGATCCCGCCGACCGTCATGAAGACGTCCAGGCCTTCTTGGACGACCTGGTCACACACGCCGCGCAGGACTTGGAGAAGGCCGCGGCCGCCTTCCTCGCCGAAACGCCGCCGACGCACACCGAGGAGACCATCCGCCGCGACGCCTGGCGCGAAAATCTGCAGCGGGCCTTGGGCGAATACCGGCGCGTCCACGACGAGTATCCCAGCGAACGCCTCCGCGACCGGATGGTGGCGATCAACCACGACCTCCACGACTGGGCCGACCGGAGGGGCGACGACGAGTCCGTGCGGCGGACTGGCGAACGGATCCGCGAGCTGGCGCCGTCCAGCCTCCACGCCGAACGCACTTCGCGCCCCATCGGCGTCCGGTTCGAGCTGGACGGAAAACTCCCAAAGGGCGCCACGCCGCGCTTCACCCTGGCCCGCTTCGTCAACCGAGCCGGATTTTTGGAATCGGCCGGACTCGGAAAATCGGGGCCCGACCTTCCGGAAGGGGAAGTCTCCCTTCAGCGCGGTTTCGCCTACGCCCTCCGCTTCGAAGGACCGGGGGTCGCTCCCGTCAACATCCCGCTGCCCGTCCGGCCGGGCAAGTACCGGATCCGCATCCCGGTCTATCCCGCGAGCCGCGTTCCGGCCGGATTCGTCGTCGTCCCGGCGGGACCGGCCGCCGCCCGCGAGAATCCCGGCTCGTTCTCCGAGCTTTTTGAGAATTGGAGGACGGTGAACCACGACTTCGCCGCGGGGCCCCTCATCACGAACCTGCAATGGTGGAGCCGCCTTCATCGCATTTACAAGGCGATGGGCGCCCAGGCGGCCCTGGAGCGGATGCCCCGCCATTGGAAGATGGACGATCAGGGCCGGTTCTCGCTCATGAACGGCCAGACCATCGCCCCCGGCGCCCCGGTCACCCACATGCCTATCGAAAGCGCGTTGGAGTTTCTGAAGGACTGGGGACAGGAGTTGGGCGTTTCTCTCCGGGCGCCGACCTTGAACGAATGGAAACGCCTCCTGCGCGGCAACGACGCCCGTCCCTGGCCCTGGGGCAATGCCGCGCCCGAGTTCGGCGTGGCGGGATTCCGCTACTCCGACCCCCGCGCGCACGGGGCCGTGGTGGCCCTGCCCAACGACGCGCCCGGCTTGAAGGACATCTCGCCTTTCTCCCTCCGCGCCGCCGCCGGCTCCTCCGAAGAACGCTTGCTGGCGCACATGGCGGGAAACGTTCAGAAGTTCCTCGATTTCGGAACTTCGAGGGAACGGCATCTGATTTCAAAGGCTCTTGGGATCAGCGAAGAGACGCTGACCTCGGACTTCTACCTGGTGGCGGGAGCTTCCTACGAAGGTCCGGCGCCGATCGACCTGGACATCCTGCAATACAAGCCGCGGACGGAGGCGGGCGCGGTGGGAATCATGCCCGTCCTGCAACTCGACAAGGCGGACCCGACGCCGACGGTCGCATCGCTCCTTGGCCCCGCCTAAGGCAACTTTTACGGAAAATCTCCGATAACCTAGGATCATGAGTCTGTGGCTGAATACCGCCTTGATCCTGACCGAACCCACGGTGCAAACGGCCTTGTCGGCCGCCATCGGGCGCGTCTCGCAAGCGCTGACCGCCCCCACGGACAGCTTCCTGGCGTCGGGCGCGGCCCTCTCCCTTCCGGCCCTCGGACGCTCCGCCGTCGCCCTCTTCCGGGGACTGACCGGCCGCGTTTTGACGCCCGAGGAGAGGGTTTTCGCCGCTCTGGGCACGTCCGGCGTGCCGACGGCCGCCCAAGTCGACGGCGTCATGAACGCCTTCGGGTTCGTGCATAAAAGGCGGGGGACCTATTATTCGCCCCTTCTCGATTGCTATCTGTACCGGAAATACGACCACATCACGTCCGACCCGCAAACAGCGCGAAGCCTGCTCGCGAAGGCCCGCGAACTGACAGCGGCCAGAGTCTTCTATCCGGGAACGCGGTGGGGTTTGTTTCAAGACGAACTCGGAAACTACCAGTTGATGGGCGCGACCCGGGCCCTGGTGGGCTATTACGACCCGAAAGACACGCCCGAAGACCTGCCGGGACTGACGGAAAGGCTGACGGACCTATTGGGTCGCGTGAAGAAATCGGACAGGACTTATTTAAACGCCGCCGAGGCCCGCCACGCGAGCAACTGGGGCTGGTCGCGGGAGCTGTCCCGGTGGTTTCCCATCGACGTGGAGGTCTTTTCCTTCCCGATTCCCGAAGGCAAAGAGGCTCGAACACCCCCGCCGCAAACGACGGTCAGGGACGCGTAACCGGAAAAGGTTTTCTCTTCACCGCTTCGATCCCCGCCGCCTTCACCCAGTCCAACACCCGGCCCACGTTCCGTTCGATCTTCGCCCCGGCCAACTGCGTGACCTGATCCTCCAAGGGGATGTCGAAGTCGTGCGCGCCCCACGTCAAGGCGAGCGGGCCTTGATCGTACTGCGTCAGGAACGAGGCGCGGATGACGGGGACGTTGTCGAGGAACAGGCGGCTGACCGCGACGGCCTTGAGATACTCCTCGTTGGAAACGCGCTCGCCCTTCCAGACCGTGTTGTCGGGCTGGTATGTCCATAAAAGGAAACTGGCGAAGCCGGCGGTCTTGTCTTGGAGCTCGCGGATGCGGGCCAAGTGCTCGATCCGGTCCTTCCACGATTCGCCGAATCCGATCACCATCGTGGCCGTCGTTCCGAGCCCCAGCCGCTGCGCCGTCTCCATGCCGTCCAAGTATTCCTTCACGGTGTATTTCTTGGGCGAGAGTTTCCGGCGCCATTCGTCCGTGAGGATTTCGGCCCCGCCTCCGGGAATCCATCGCAGACCGGCGGATTGGAGTCGCGTGAGCGACTCCTCCAAGGTAATGCGGGAATTCTTCGCCAAAAAGATCATCTCGACGATGGTCGGCCCGTAAATCTCGATCGCATCGCCGTAACGCTTCCGGACGTTTTTGAAAAAATCCTCGTAGTCTTCGATCTTCAGCTTCGGATGGAACCCTCCCTCCATCGCCACGAGCGATCCTCCGGCGGCGATCAGCTCGTCGATCTTCGCGGCGATCCGATCGTGGGAGAGGACGTAGGCCTCGGCGTCCCCCGGACGACGGTAGAAAGCGCAGTAAGAGCAGTCCGCCACGCAGACGTTCGTATAACTCACGATCCGCATCACCACGTAGGAGGCTTGGCCCTCCGGATAGCGTTGGCACCGTGCCTGATGCGCCAGCCGTCGCAAAGTGTCCGGATCGCCTTCAATTAATTCAAGGGCTTGGCCCTCGGTGAGTCGTTGTAAATCCATGCCGCGAATTCCGGTGAATACGGAAGAATCCCGTTCAAGGCAACCTTCGCGTTTTTAAGCCGATAACTATCCAAGCCGAAAAATACTGGAGGATGCTTTTATGGCCATCACCTATGTGCCGGTGCTCCCTACCGTCTTGATCGACGCGAACGTCCTGCCCGCCCGCATGGCGCAGGGCCTGAACGCGCTCGCGCCGGCGATCGCCGCGCCCGCGATGCATTGGTCGGAAGACGCCCCGACGCAACTTTATACGCCGCTGCCGCCGCCGCCTCCGGATGAAAACCGTCCCATACCGGCGACCCTCGGGCAGGAGTTGATCGCCGGCGGAGGCGTCACTCTGCGCGAACTGACACAGCTCGAAACGTGGATGGATTCCCGGGGCCTGCGCGCCAGCCTTTATACCAGCGCCGTGACCTATCTGGCCCGGATGCGGAGCGAAGCGAGCGCCGCTTCGGAGCCGGCGCCCTATTACATCGGCTGCGGGCTGAGCGATGACCTGACGCTCGGCGATCCGTACGTCCGCCCCCGTCATTTAAGCGTATTACCGGACACGAAAGGCCGGTACTGGATACGGAACCGCCTCCTTCATACGGATGCTTATGTCACCCGGGCCGGCGGCGACCCCGAGCCCATGCCGCACGAAACGCGCCTCCAGCTTCAACCAGGCGACGTGATCACCGTCGGCAACGTGCATCTGGAATTCCGCCTGAATGGGCGCAAAGCTAGCTTCGTCAGGACCCGTCCGCCCCTGGCCTTCGACCCGGAGGGCGTAACCCGGGTGGATTTCCGCATTCCATCATAGGCACGGAAAACGTATTTTCATAAAAACATAGAAACTTTCCGCCGACTTGAGCGACAAATGCGGCCGTGACGGCCGGCATCAACATTCAGCCCTTTGTCTCGTCGATGTCACTCCTCCAGACGCTCACCGCGGGCACGGGAGGATTCATCGACGCACAGTCGTTCCTGATCGCGGGCCAGGGACTTTTCGAAGCGCTGGCTCCCGCCCACGTCCCGGGCATGTCGGAAGACATCCGCAACGGCGTCCTGACCCTCTTCCATCAGTTGGTCTCCGAATCGTCGGACAACGGACAGCTCCTGAAAAAGCCGGTCCAGCACGCCTTGGATCGCGCGGGTCTTTTGCTGCGCCCCGAGTTTCTGGCGCGCGAAGACTACATCCTTCAGTACTTGGAGCGCTTTCGGAATCCGGAAAAACAAGTCGCCGCCAACGTTCAAGCCGGCGGAATATACGTTCATCAAGATCTTCAGGAAACGATCTTGGGCCTCGATCAGGGGGACTCTTTCGACGCCCCATTGATCATCGGCGCTTTAGGGCCCGACGGCCTGTTTCACATCCGGCGTCCCGTTCCGAAGACGCTGATCGCGGGATCCATACCGCCCGAGGAAGACGATTTCGACACCCGCGTCACCCAGGGCCGCTACGGGGAGCCGAAACCTCTGACGGCCCAGCCGATCATCAACGTCCCACCCGTCGAAACGGAGAAGGAAGCGGCGCCGATCGAAGCGGACGTCGACGAGTTGACGCCGCCGCCTTTGGGTCCTCCGCCGGAACGTCCGGAGCATCCGACCTGGCAGCGGGTCTGGCAGGCCTACCGAAAGAACGAAGTCCCCGCGGGAGACTTCCTGGCGCTGTTCCACCGCGGGGCCGTGCCCTCCGACCTGATGCGGGACGCCCTGCAGGAGGGCGTCATTCCCTACCGGGACGTCGTTCAGGCGGTGGTCGACGGCCAATTGACCACGGACGACTTCATCGACCTTTTCTCGGACTGCGCCTTCCCTCTTCAAACGGTGATGGCGGGCATCCACGCCGGGAAAATTCCCCTGTTCACTTCGTCTCGCGCGGCGATCGAGGAAAAATTGGCCGAGCTGCCGCCCTTTTCCAACCGCGCTTCGCTCCGGGCCTATTTGAAACGCGTGGAGGCCGGGGATCTGTCGCTCCAAAACATCCGCATCGCCATCCAGGAAGGCATGATCCCCTACCGCGACGTGATCGAGGAGGTGGCTTCGGGCAACATCTCGGTGGAGGGTTTTCTCACGACCTTCGCCGAAGGCTCGTTCCCCATGGGCCCCCTCCTCGCGGGGATCCGCAACGGCAAGATTCCCACGATGGTCTTGGTGGAATCCCTCCAGGACGCCTTCCGCCATGGCACCCTGGACATCGAGCCCTTTTTGGAAGTCATGGAGGAAGGCGATTTTCCCCTGGCCAACGAAGCCAATCACCGCCTTCTGATCAGAAAACCGTCTTACGTCCTGAGAACGGGCCACACCGTCCCGATGATTTTCGAGTCCGAATACGAGCTCGAGTTGGCGACCACGAAGCAGGAACCGGAAGACAAATACCACCTTCTCGGCGCGGGAGGGACCAGCAGGGTTTATTTGGGCGTCCAGAAAGGCACCGAACGCGAGGTGGCGATCAAGGTCGTCACCATCGCCAACCTGAAGAGGCAAAAGGACCTGCAGAAGGGGTTCGACAACGAAATCGTCGAAGCGCCGTTTTCAAAGTCTCCTCTGTTCGTTCAGGTGTACGCCACCGGGCTCACGTCGAAGGCGAATCCCTTCATCGTCATGGAGCGCTTGAGCGGCGCCCTCTCGCAATACGTGGACGACGTGAACATGGGCCGGGAGCTGTTCGACCTTCCGAAGTCGATGGGCATCGCGCGCCAAATGGTGGCCGCGGCCGCCGAAATGCACCGGCACGGCTACATCCACCGCGACATCAAGACCGAAAACTATTTCCTGGACGAAAACGGCAACGCGAAACTGGGAGACCAGGGTCTCCGCCGGAAACTTTCGGAAACTCCCCGGGAACCGGAGGAAGGGCTTTGGGGAACGCCCGGCGCCATGCCTCCCGAGAAGCTCAACGGCTTGGTCCCGGACAATAAAAAGACCGACGTGTTCGCCTTGGGCGTCGCGCTCTACGAGCTCTTCACGGGCGATTTTTGTTTCGGGGCGCCGAATCTCCCAGCCATCATGCACAAGGTCACCTCGCACGACCCGGAACCGCCCAGCGTTTTCAATGCCAAGTCGAAAAGACAGCGCCAGATCCCGGCCTTTTTGGACGAAATCATCATGAAGTGCCTCGAGAAGGATGCCGACAAGCGGTATGCTGACGCCATCGACGTGCTATACGACCTGGTGACCGCCCACGCCGCGGAATTGGAGCGCGAGGGGGAGGAAAGCCGCGCAGAAAGGATGAGCCGCTACACGGGCGCCGACGAAAAAATCCACGAAGACATCTGGCAGGAAAAGCTCCAATCGGCCATCCGCGAGCTGCAAAGCGTCTACAACCAATTCCCCGACCCGCGCATCCGGCGGAAGATGGTGGAGCTCAACTACAAGCTTCACGTTTGGGCCGACCGCGTCGGGAACGAACGCGAGATCCAGCGCACCTTGGAGAACATCCGAAAGCTGGAGCCTCAGAGCGAAGAGGCGAGAAACACGAGGCAGTTCATCCAGGCCAATTTTCAGATCGACGGTTCCCGCCCGCAGGGAAGCAACATCGCGGTCCAGATCCGTCATTTGGAGCACCGCGCCGGCTATTTCGAGCTCGACCGGAAACTGGAAAAGAAGAAGGACCTTCCGCGCAAGCCCTTGCACCTGGATCGCGGCGGCGTCTGGGCCGCCCAGTTCTCCATCGAAGGCATGGTGTCCTTTATTCGCGACATTCCCGTGCGTCCCGGCGACTACAGCCTGAGAATCCCTTTTTATTATCGCAATGAAATCCCCGACGGCTGGATCCTGATTCCGGCCGGCCCCACCGCCGCCCGCACGTCGATGGGCTCCTTCGCCGAACATTTCGAGAACTGGCGCGAAGTCGACCACGACTACGCGATGGGCCCACTGGTCACCAACGAAGACTACTTCTCTTACATCAAAGCCCTGGCCGCCGATGACCGATCGCTGGTTGAGGGCCGGATGCCGAGGGACTGGGGCTTCGATTTCTTCGACCCCGCCGTCCATCGCCACGGAACCTTCGTAACGAAGGACGGCCAACCGATCGAATGGAAGGCCCCCGTCGCCCACATCACCCCCGAGGACGCCCAGGGGTACCTGCGCTTTCTCGAACAATCCCTTCGCCGACAGGGCATCCACTTCCAAAGGGATTTCGATCCCAACCTCCTGCAGGTCAGGTTCCCGACCCTGTACGAGTGGCGCCGCGCCTTCCGCCCCGACCCGCGCGAGTGGGCGCACGGCGACGGCCAGCCGCAGGTCGGCGACATGGCCGTGCGCATCCGCGATCCCCGCGGCGCTGGCCCCATCAAGCCGATGCGCATCGATGTCTCGACCATCCGCGACGTGTCGCACTTCTCCGTCCTGGACGGTCTGGCCCAAGGCGAGCCCGAGCGCGTCGTCCGGCACATCGTCGGCAACCTCCGCAAGTTCCTGCACATCGGCGGCGAGGACGATCACGCCCGCATCACGCACGCCTTGGGCCTCAACAACGGCCAGCTCGGACGCGAGTTCATCGCCGTCGCCGGCGCGGATTGCAGCATGAGCCCCGCGGACGCCGACATCCTGGCTGCACACCCCGTCAACGGCACCGGCCTCATCGGCATCCTGCCCGTCATTCAATTGCGCAGCGCCTATTCCACGCCGTCGCTCGAGTCCTTGAAGCGGCGTTACTTCCGCTGACGCCGACGCCTAAAAGTTCTCTCAATATCGCATCGAATTGACGCAGCGCCCCAAGAAAAGCTTAAAGATTCAGCACTTCACTCCTGTTCTTTTCTGGACAATTTTCGCACACCTGATTTACACCGACACAACTTTTTCACGAAAACGTCGAAGAGGCCTGCAGGGACCATCGGGGGAAGATCGGGCGAATAAAAACGTTGAGCGGACGTTGGAGAGGCGATGACACAAAACCTTGGGGTTCTCAGGAATTGGACGCTCGCGGCGGGTCAGGTCAGCACGCTGGCCGGCTATAACGCCTTCCTGGATTCGGCCCGGACCCTGGCCGTCTCGGTCAACGGCCATCTCCCCGTCAACCTCGTCGACCGAAGCATCCGCGACCACAACGCCTTTCAACTCCTGATCACGGGATTGAACGATTCCCCCGAAGCGTTGGTCAAAGCCGCGGCGGCCCTGCCGGAAGACGTCGTGGAACGGCTGGCGGCGGACGTCACCCGGCACAGTTCCTATCCGCCCCCCGCCTTGGGAGGCGGGGCCGTTTCCAAGGCCGCGCGAGAATCCCGTACGATGGCCGGTTATGTGTTCGGCCGCACGGGCGCCATCCTCAACGTGGTGCGCGACGGAAAGTATTCGGATCCCGTCATCGACCATTACCGCTTCGACGCCGAAAAGATGAAGGGCCGCTTTCAAGCACACCGCGCCCCCGAACGGCTCCTGACCTCCGAAGAGGGCCGCGAGACCTACGAGAAAACGCACCGCGACGACTTGGAGAAAGTCAGCCGGCACGTCGAAACCCAATTGGGCATCGGCCCGGCCGAGGTACGCTCCCGATTCGAGGCGATCTACGCCGAGGTCTTGCCATACGCCGAGAAAACCCAGAAACTTTGGGACGACTTGGCGATCAAGTTCCGGGACGGCAACCCGCCGGATTTCGGAAAAGTCTCGGAGGCATTCTGGAACCGCGACCAAGCCATTCGAGGTCACGCCGGCCTTAAGAGCCGCAAGATCGGCCCCTGGGAATTCGAGCTGCTGCAGATGCCGCGGGATCAGCGCGATTTCTATTTGTCTTCATGGGCCTACGTACAGGAGAAGCTCTCGCAAGAAGAAGACCAGATCAAATCGAGCCTCGTCCTCACGGACCGGGGCTCCCGCCTGGCTTCGCTCCGCCAATTCCGCCTGGACGCCGAACGCGCCTACATGAACCTGGCCCGGGGACAAGGCACGGAAGACGATCGCCTGACGGTCGCGGGCGCGGAAGGCCGGTATTTGTCTTTCCTTGCGACCGGTCTGGAAGGTCTCTCCCTCGACGATCTCCGTCCCTTGATCGACGCCGCCGAAAGGGCCAAGCAACGGTACATCCAGGAAGACAAGCGCATGAACGTCTCGCTCGCCGTCGAAGAGCACAATCTCTTCAAGGGCCGGGAAGAAGCGACGCTGGAAATCGACCGTCGCGAATTCCAGTGGCAGCCGATGCGCTACAACCTGATGATCGACCTGCTCATCCAGGCCGGCAACGTCTCCAAGACCAAGATCGGAAAGCTTCGCTCCCTGGTCCGACTCTACGAAAAAACGGCTAAGGACTATATCAAGGTCGTCGGCGCCATGATGGAGGAGGACCCCTCCCAAAGGGAACACAACCGGAACGGGGCTTATCGCGATGTCTTCAATGTCCTTTGGGAACTTCACCGGGAGACCAAAGAAGCCCTTCAAAAGGCCAAGATTCCCGGGGCGGACAACTTCGAACTTTTAAGCTTCTCCTACAAAATACAACAGCTCTTCATCGCCCGCGGGGCGCAGGGCGTGCACGGCGTCGAGCCGCTGGTGGAAGTGACTTTGGGGCTCAAGGACGCCTTGGATCAGCAAGAACACGGCGCCTACCTTCTTCCGAAACTCTACACGCTGGCGGGGCGGGATTGGGGGGTCAACATTCTCTCGCATTACGCCCGGCGCGTCCACGTCACCGGGACGGAGAAGCTTTTCGGATTTTTCGGCCAGGGGCTGTCCCCCGAATCCTACCTGGTGGAAGGCGGCCTCGAAGTCTTCCGGATGGACGCCCAGGGCATTCCGCACGATCAGTTCCCGCGGCATGGCGCCCTTCTGGACGTCACCCACACGGGCCAACTCGAGTTTCCCCAGGCCATGGGCATTTCGTACCTCTTCTGGCACAAGCACACGGCCATCCTGGCGCAGAAGGGCGTCAGCATGTTCCCCGTCGCCGGCCCCTTCTTGGGCGGAATCGACGTGGGCGCCTATCACTACCTCGGTTCGGGCGCCTACATCCAACGGTCGAAGGATCCCAAAAAGCGCCAGTCGGAGAACTTCACCCTCATCGCCCACATGGGCATGGGGAATTTCGTCAACGAATACGGCGGGGGAACGCGCGACATCGCCAATCCCCTCCCCTCGCCCTATGCCGATTTACGCAAGCACAAATGGGCCCTGCTGGTCCCGACCTTCCACGCGACCCGGTACAGCACGGGGCATCCCATCAAGGTGGCTCAAGAGGCCGGCAAGCCGATCATCCCGGCCGCCCACACGCTGAATCGCATCTATCCGGAAAACTCCATGCCCATGCCGCCGGAGATCCAGCCTCCCAACGGCAAGGATTTCGGGACGGCCTTGAAGGGCAAATTCGGCCCTCTCTCCAAAAAGCTCTCCGACCTGGCCCATTACCCCGGCAAGTTGACGGGCTTCGTCAGCGAGAACACGATGTTCCCTTACATGAGACCGGGCGAGGACAGCGCCGACGTCTCCTACGGCGACCCGATCTTCCCGGAATCCATGATCTACGAATCCAACCTGGAGGCCATGGGCTTCGGCCCTCAGCTCCAGGAGTGGGCGACGCTTCCCGAAAAGGAAAGGGAGCAGAAGATCAAGTGGATCCTCCTACAGCTCAATTTCGCCCCCGTCCGTTACGGTGAAATGCGAGCGGGCTACCTGGCGGACGCCGGAATCAACGGCGACCGCGCCCATTAAAAAACCATAAAAATTACGGCAACTTTTTCCGTTTTCGGGCGATGAGGGAGCGATATGCCCTTGCTCCTTCCCTTATCGCCGAACGTCTCCCCGCAGCTGACCTCCACGCTCGACCTGCAACGCGCCCTCTTTCAGGTGTCGACCTTCACCTCAATGGATCAGGCCCAGGGCGCCATCGACGCGGTCGCCGCCGCGGTTCGCCCCTATCGCAGCGGGCTGGAACAGGTCGTCAAAGGCACCACCACGTTCCGGAAAGAAATGCGCTATTTCGGTTTCCTTGGGAATGGAAACGCCGACGGGGCCCGTCTCGCCTTGGCCGAAATCGCCATGCATCCGAAGACGCTTCAGTTGCTCTGCCAGTCCCCGGATACCTTGGAGATCGTCGCGAACGCCGCCGGCAACATGAAGGTGGACGCGGAAGACATCCACACAGACCACCTCAAGTGGATCGGCGCCCCTTCGGGAGGATCCGACGACTCGCCTTTAAGCGCTTGGGGGCAGGTGACTTATTGGCTTTCCGGGATCGCTTCCCCGAAGAATTGGCTGGCATGGGCCTCCGCCGCCAGCCTGGCCCCCGAATTCGGGTATTGGGCGTCCACCGGCCAAACGCCGACGGGTTTCCTGGCGGCCTCCTCCGCCGTTCTGGCCGGCGCCCTCTACGGCATGAAACACCGAAACAGCGCCAAGCAGCGATTGTATGCGGCCGCGGCGCAAAGCCCTCTCAATTTCGAGGCCGTCTGGGGCTATTTCGGATCTTTTAACCGCGTCATCCCCACGGCCGATCCCCTCCCCATCGCGGCGAACGACGGCGACGTGATCGAAACCATCCGAAGGAGCTCGGCCGCCGGCGGAAAGCCAAAACTGAGCATCCCGTCGACGCTCCGCCTCGCCACGGATTTCTTAAGCCTCGGATCCGCAACGGTCGAAGGGCTCAAGAAAAGCGCTTCGAAAGACGTCTACAACCGCCTGGCCCAGGCCATCGGCGTGGGCACGCTCTCCCGCACGGGGTGGCAGCCGACCATCCTCAACGCGGAACGCCTGGAACAAGTCGCCGAATACCGCCGCCAGCGCAAAAACGTCATCTTCGTTTCCAACCATCGCAGCCATCTGGACATCCTTCTGGCCGTCGCCCTTCTTCGCGACTTCGACATCCGCTTCGTCGCGAAGGACGATCTTTTGTCCATCCCCGTCTTAGGCGACATCCTCCGCCTCGCGGAACATTTCACGGTCGACCGGGAGCACGACGACAAGCGCCTCGACAAGGTCATGGCCTGGGGAGTCGACATGTTCCACAAAGGCATGTCGCCGTTCTTCTTCATCGAGGGAACCCGCCTGGACACCCCCAACCGGAGTGAAGAAGTCGGCATGCGCCCTCCCGAAATCGGCGCGGCGACGCTGGCGGCCATGTTCCCGAAGAATACGGTCATCGTCCCGATCGTTTCCTACGGATTCGGCAGCCTCCTGCGTAAGAGTGAAATGAAGGCCCTTTCGCAAGGCACGATGCTTCACCAACCGACGATGACCTCGATCCTCGAGCCCATCGACGTCTCCCAGGTCCTGGACGCCGATCCCGCCCTCTCCGAACGCGAAGAGGTGAGGCTGAACTCCCTGCTCTGGGGCCGGATGTGGCGCGAGCTTTCCCTGATTCAGGCCTACATGAACGACCTGATGGCCAAAGGGGCCAGGGCGGCTTAGCCCGGCTAGACATTCCTTCGTCGCATCCCGTACATTATCCGGATGTCCCACGCCCTTCTTCTCCGGACCCGGCGCCTCTTTCCCGTCGCCTCCGCCCCCGTCGACGACGCCGCCGTCGTCGTCGAGAAGGACACGATCGCCTTCGCGGGTCCCTGGCACGCCCTGCCCCTGCATTACCGGACGGCGCCCGTCGTCGACCTCGGGGACGCCTCCCTTTTGCCGGGCTTGGTGAACGCCCATGCCCATCTGGAGCATTCGGCCCTCAAGGGCCTGACAACGCCGAAGCTGCCTTTCACCGCGTGGGTCAAGGAAGTCATCCGGGAGAGGGCCGCCCTTTCGGTGGGCGACCTGCGCGCCGGCGCGCGACACGGATCCGACGACTTGGTCCGCGGAGGCACGACAACTCTTGCCGATCACATTCATCCGGAGACCCCGACGTTGGAAACTCCCTTAAGGCGCGTCTCGTTTTGGGAGGTTTTGGGCGCGCATGAAGGAAGGGCCCGGGAATCGATGGAAAAAGCGCGCCGTCGGGTCGGGGAGGAAGGTGGTTCGGTCTCTCCCCACTCGCTCTACGCCGTCCATGAAGAGATCGTCGAAGAGATCCTGCATGACGATCAAGGCCTGCGATCCATCCACCTGCTCGAATCCGCGGAGGAAGACCTTTTTTTCCGCCGCCAGGAAGGCCCCCTGGCCGTTTACGTCCAGGAGCGGGGTGGCGATCTCTCCTTCCCCGTCTCCTCCCCGATCCAATGGCTGGCCGCCAACCGGGGCTTGGGTGCACGCACCCTTCTCGTGCACGGAAATTACCTGAATTCTTCGGAAATTGCGGTCTTGCGGGGGTCCGGGGCCTTTGTTATCCATTGCCCCGGCAGCCATCGATTTTTCGGTCACAAACCGTTCCCGCTGGAGGATCTTCGAAAGGCCGGCGTCCCGGTCGCCTTGGGCACCGACAGCCTGGCGAGCAACGAAGCTCTCTCGATGCTCCGCGAAATGAGGCTCCTCCGCGAGGCTTTTCCTTCGCTCGCCGAGGACGAGATCCTAAGGATGGCGACGCTCGGCGGGGCGGCGGCGTTGGGGCTGGAGAAGGAGATCGGGTCGGTCGAGGCCGGAAAGAAGGCCGATCTGATCGCCGTGCGCGGGCCGGTCTTGGAGACCGAATCCGTCGTGTTCTCGATGGTCGGCGGAAAGACGTTACTCAATCATGTTTGACTCGCTTCAGTCCTTCGTCTCCTTCCTGGAAGAACGAAAAGCCCTCGTCCGCATCTCCGAGCCGGTCAAAGCCGATCTGGAGATCACGGAAATCACCGACCGGGCGACCAAGGCCGGCGGGCCCGCCCTGCTTTTTGAAAACGTGATCAAGGTCGACGGGCAGAAATCGGCCTTCCCTTTGCTCATCAACACCTACGGGACTTGGAAGCGCATGGCCTGGGCCTTGGGCGTCGAAGACGTCGAGGAGATCGCCTCCGAACTGGAGGCCTTGATCAAGACGGCCCCGCCGTCGAGCTTTTTGGAAAAACTCCGCATGCTGCCGAAGCTCGCCAAGATCGGCAGCTACATGCCGAAGGCGGTTTCGAGCGGCCCCTGCCAGGACGTCGTTTTGAAGGAGCCCGACCTGTCGATCCTTCCCTACCTGAAATGCTGGCCCGAGGACGGCGGTCCCTACGTCACCCTCCCCATCTGCATCAGCAAGGACCCCGACACGGGCATCCGCAACGTGGGCACCTACCGCCTCCAGGTCTTCGACAAAAAATCGACCGGCATGCACTGGCAGATCCACAAGGGCGGTTCGAAGCACTTCCAGCGCGCCAAGGAATTGAAGCAAAGGATACCCGTCGCCGTCTGCATCGGCGGCGATCCCGTCCTCGCCTATTCCGCCACCGCCCCGATGCCCGACAACGTCGACGAACTGATGCTGGCGGGATTTCTCCGCAAGAAGGCGGTGGAGTTGGTTCCTTGCAAGACCATCGACCTCGAAGTCCCCGCCGACGCCGATTTCGTCCTCGAAGGCTATGTCGATCCGAACGAGCCCCTCGTCCGCGAAGGGCCTTTCGGCGATCACACCGGCTATTATTCCCTGGCGGACGATTATCCCGTTTTTCACGTGACCGCGGTCACGCATCGGAAGAATCCGATCTATCAGACCATCGTCGTCGGACCGCCGCCCCAGGAGGACGCCTACCTGGGCAAGGCTACCGAGCGCATCTTCATGCCGCTGATCAAGCTGACCTTCCCCGAGATCAAGGACATGCACCTGCCCATCGAAACCTGCTTTCACAACTTAGCCATCGTCTCGATCAAGAAGCAGTATCCGGGACACGCCAAAAAGATCATGCATTCGTTCTGGGGCACCGGACAGCTCATGTTCACCAAGTGTCTTATTGTCGTGGACGAGGACGTAAACGTGCAGAACCTGGCGGAGGTCGCCTGGCGCGTCTCCAACAACATCGACGCCAAGCGCGACATCGTCTTCGCCGAGGGCCCTGTCGACGCCTTGGACCACGCCGCCGAGCAGTTCGCGTATGGCTCGAAGATGGGCATCGACGCCACGAAGAAGTGGAAGGAAGAAGGCTTCCAACGCGAGTGGCCGGAAGTGGCCCGCATGTCGCCCGAAGTGAAGAAACGCGTCGATGAAATGCGGGAACTCTGGAGCAAACTGGGGATCTGATGTCCGAACAGGTTCAAAAATTATTCGACAGCATCGCCCCCCGCTACGATCTCTTGAACGGGCTCCTGTCCCTCCGCACCGACCGCGCCTGGCGAAAGGCCGCCGTCCGGGAACTCAAAGGACCCGGTTTCCGCCGGGTCATGGATTTGTGCGCCGGGACGCTGGCTCTCACCAAGGCCTTATTGGCGGAGAATGGCGAATGCGTCGTCCGCGCCGTCGATTTTTCGCAGCCGATGCTGAAGCAGGGCTGGGATTCCCTCCCGCAAAACTTGAGGGGTCGCGTCGAGATCGCCGTCGCCGACGCCATGAAGATGCAGCAGCCCCCGAAATCCTTCGACGGCGTCATGTGCGCCTACGGCATGCGCAACATCGACGACAACGAGCTCGTATTGAAGAAGCTGAAGGACATCCTCCGGCCGGGCGGCAAGGTCGTCGTCCTGGAATTCTTCCGTCCGGAAGGGTTGATCAACAAGGTCTTCAACGCCACCTACGCCCAGTTCGTCATCCCGACGCTCGGGCGCTTGGTGTCGGGTAACAGCGAGGCCTACCGCTACCTGCGCGACTCCGTCCGCCACTACTACACGCCCACCGCCTATCGCGAGCTGTTGAAGGGCATCGGCTATAAGAACGTCAAAACCAGGCCCTTGACCGGCGGCATCTCCCACTTGGTCGTCGCCGAGGTGCCGGAGTGAAATTCGCCGTCGGCATCTCCGGGGCCAGCGGAGCGATCTATGCCAAGCGCCTGATCGAGTTCCTCAAAACGACGCCGCATGAGGTGCATTTGACGGCGAGCGAGAACGCCGTCGAGATCGGCCGCGACGAGGCGGGCATCCATTATCAAGAATGCGGCTATCCGTTTTACGGCCACCGCGACTTCAAAGCGCCCTTCGCCAGCGGATCGGCCAAGTACGACGCCTTGGTCGTCATTCCGTGCAGCATGGGGACCTTGGGCCGCATCGCCCACGGCTATTCCGACGACCTGCTCGCCCGCGCAGCGGACGTCTTTTTCAAGGAGAGACGGAAGGTGATCCTCGTTCCGCGGGAAACGCCCTTCAGCCTGATCCACATCGAAAACCTGAAGCTGGTGAGCCTGGCGGGCGCCTCGGTGATCCCGGCCTCCCCTTCCTTCTACACGAAGCCCCAGACCATCGAGGACGCCGTGGACACCGTCATCGCGCGCGTGCTCGATCACATGGGCGTCGACAACCGGCTCCGCGTGCGATGGCAGGAAAAATAATCACAAAACTCCGCGACTTGGCCGAGATGGTGAAGGTCTCGCACACGATCTTCGCCCTGCCCTTCGCTCTCGCCTCGATGCTGGTGGCGGCCGGCGGTTTTCCGCCACTGCGCGTCATCGGATTGATTGTTTTGGCCATGTTCACCGCCCGGAACGCCGGCATGGCCTTCAACCGCTACCTCGATGCCGCCATCGACGCCCGCAACCCGCGGACCGCCTCCCGCCATATCCCGCGCGGCGTCTTTTCCCGATCCTTCGTGCTGGCCTTCGCTCTGGCGAACGCCGCTCTCTTCGTCGCCGTTTCCGGCCTCTTAAACCCTCTGTGCTTGAAGCTGTCTCCGGTCGCCCTGGTTCTTCTATTCTCTTATTCGGCCATGAAACGGTTCACGAGCCTCTCTCACCTGGTGTTGGGACTCACCCTGGGCTCCTCACCCGTCGCAGCCTGGGCGGCCGTGCGCGGGGCGTTGTCCTGGGAACCCTTCGTTTTGGGAGGCGCCGTCATCTTCTGGGTGGCGGGATTCGACGTTATCTATGCGACTCAAGATTACGAGTTCGACAAAAAGGAAGGATTGCACTCCCTGGCGGTGGCCTTGGGCGTGCCGGGAGCCTTGCGGTTATCGAGGATGTTTCATGTCCTGACGATCCTCTTGTTCGCCGCCTTCGGATGGCAGCTTCATTTGGGAATCGTCTATCACGCCTGCCTGGTCGCCATCGCCCTGCTCCTCGCCTACGAACATTCGCTGGTGAAGCCGCACGACCTGTCGCGGGTGAACGCCGCCTTCTTCAATGTGAACGGCTGCATCTCTCTCCTTTTCCTCGCGGGAGTCTTTATCGGGCTTGAAATGCAGACCGCGGCCTTTTAGACTATTCCGCCACACCGAAAGGTGCGATTCAGAAGTCTATTTTTAGAGGTACCGAAACGTGACTCAAACGCTCCAGCAGGCCCTGCTTAAGGCCGGCCTCATCAGTCAAGATAAGCTTAAGAAAGCCGAAGCCGACAAAAAGGCCGCCCAACGTGCGGCTCAGCACCCGGCGCCCCGAGTTCCGGGACGCCCCGCTCAGGGACCTTCCGGCGGTCGCCCGCCCACGTCGACGGCGCCCCGGTCCTCTCAAGCTCCAAGGCCGAACGCTCCTCACGCCGCCGCGCCTGCACCGAAACCGGCCGTCAGCGCCCCTCGGCCGAAAATGGAGCCGCCTCCGCGTCCGGCCAGACCGGCACCGACCGAGCAAAAGCCCGGATTCATCGAAGGCAAGCACCACCACCACATCCGAACGGATTGCGAGGCTTGCGGACGGAGCTCTCCCGACGTCGAATACTACGAGCACCGGAACCGGGCCCTGGACAAGTACTGGCTTTGCGTCCGGTGCGCCGACAACAACAATATCTTGGACGAGTTTCGCCAGACGATGCAGAGCTCCCAAGCCCAGAAGGGCATCTTCCAGCGCGGTTACGGCCCCACCAAAGTGTTTAAGAAAAAATTATAGGCATTCAATCCGGGTCGGCGCCGGACAAAACGACGGGGGTGTCGTTCAGCGCCTGCTCGTCGAAGGCCGAGGCCGTTTCCAGGCGCACCCGCGCCGTGCCGGTACCTAAGATATCCAACCGCCTCGCCGCCTCGCGCGAGAGATCGACGATGCGCCTGCCGACGTAGGGCCCGCGATCGTTGACGGTCACGATCAAGGATTCTCCATTGGCGAGATTGGTCACTTTCAGCCGCGTCCCGAAGGGAAGCGTCCGGTGGGCGCAGGTCAAGTCGCGCTGATTGAAGCGCTCGCCGCTGGCCGTTTTCCGGCCGTGGAATCCCGGCCCGTACCACGACGCGACGCCTTCCCGGCTATAAGCGGTAGGCGCGGCTTCCACGGGAGGCGAAGGATAAGAGACATGATGGGGATAGGTGGTGCAGCCCCCCACGGAGACGGACGCAAGCAACAACAGGGCCGGGCCGCGAACCGAACGCAATGCAAAGGCCATGTGAGCCTCCTTCGGTCAAACGAACTCTCCGACGGACGCATCCCCTTGCGTAGGACGCCCTACTACCACCCCGTTTTTGTTTGGTCCAGCCTGGAATCCGCGTCACCAACCCGGCGTCGGGGTTTCGCGATCCAGAAAATCGTTGAAATTATCGTCCGTATCGAAGCCCGGCTCGCGGCGTTCCAGGCTGTGGCCGTTGAAGACGTCCGGGGCCGCCGCTTCCTCGAAATCGATGAAACCGTCCGCCCCCGTCGCCAAGATGCCGTCGCCGTAACCGACAGCGTCTACAAAGGTCCCATTGCCGTCGAGCAGCAGTACCGCGTCCGGCCCATTGGCGGGATCGAAGTTGTCGATGAAATCGGCGCCGGCAACATTTGTCGAGGAAGGGAGGCCGTTCTTGGCGTCGCCGATCAGATAAAAACCGTCGCTTCGCAAACGCGCATCCGGCGGAAGGACGACGGAATCGTCGACGCTGCCGTCGGCTCCGTCCACGAAGTTGATTTTGTAATTGCTCACATCCTTCCCCGCGTCGCCGAACAATTCGACGAACAACACGCCGTCCGTGTCCGTCCCGACCGCGTCATAGAAAATCTCGTTCAAGACGACTTTTCCCGAAGCGGGCGGAATGGGATTCTCCAGCGGATCCACGGGGCCGGGGTCCACCGGGCTGGGGCCTTCGGGTCCTGCGTCTATGGGAAGGCCCGGGTTGGGATCCGGCATCGGATCGGGCGTCGGCTCAGGGCTATAACCGGGCGTCGGGTCGGGACGATCCACGAAATCCGCCGCATTGTCGTCCGTATCGATCCCAGCCGCCCCCCTTTCCAGGCTGTGACCGCTCACGACATCCGCTGCCGGCATTCCTTCGAACGACGGCAACCCGTTCTGCGCGGGCGACAAGATTTCCTCCCCGTAACCGACCGCATCCACCAGCCCTCATTGAGGATCGAGGAGTTGAACGGCGTCCGGCCCGTTCTGGGGATCGAACGTATCGATCAAGTCGGCGTCCGCGACGTTCGACTCGGAGGTCGAACCGGTCTTACCATCGGCGATCAGAAAGAAGCCGTCTTCGCGGACCTTGGCGCCGAAGGGGATCGTGATCGTGTCGTAAACGCCGCCGTCCGCCCCGTTGACGAAGGCGATCTTGCAACCTCCGATGTTCAGACCGGCCTCGCCGTGCAGTTCCACAAAGAGATGGCCGTCGGTATCGCTTTCGGCCGAATCGTAAAAGATTTCGTTCAAGACGACGGCTCCCCGAACGTCCGCCGCGGGAGGCTCGGGCGAGACGTTCACGGACGGCCCTTCCGGCGAGCCGTCGACGGGCGCCTCCCAGATCTTGGAGGGAACCGTCTTCGCCCCATCCCCCTCGGAGGAAGGCAGCGAATCCCAGAGACCGCCGGGTTGGGCGGGCGGCGCCGCACAGGCGGTCAAGAAAGCGAAGAGTACGAACGGGCCGAGGTGGAACTTCATGGTGCGTCTCCTTGTTGCAGGCGTTGGGAAAACCAGCCTCCGGTGTCCGCGTCGATGACGGCGGTGGCCTGATCGAGCAGAAATTTTTTCTTCTCCCGCAGCGGAGGCGGGTCTGTTTTCTTCTTAAGCTCCGCAATAAGGCGAAGCCTGGTGAAATAGGCATCCGTCACCTGTTGAAGAACGCGGTTCCTCTCGCGGACCCAATCGCGCCGCTCGGAGCTCGCCGCGAGCATGTTGCGGTTGAAGACCAACTCATCGAGATACCACAAGGCCTTCACGGCGATGACGGTTCCCTGGTTGAAATTTTGGTCGTAGTTGCTTTCGTTCGGCCCGATGAAGACATCTCCATCGCTGATCGAGACGTTGTCCCGCGTCGTCAGGCTGACGGTGTCTTTCAGGTCCCTTTGGAACCCCACCTGGAGGCGCGGGAGGGCCGCCGCGATCTTCGTCTTCTTCCTCCAGCCGTCCATCTCCTTCTGGTCATAGGTCAGGAAACGCACCGCCTCTCGCTGCACTTCCTGTACGGACGGCTCCGCAGGCGGAGCTCCTTCCCGACGAGGAATCGCGTTCGTTTCAAAAGGAACCAGAAGGAGGAAGAGAAGGAAGAAGATCATGACACGAAAAATAGCAAGCCGTGTGCCAAGCCTTTTCCATCGGGAGAGCTCCACCAAAACGGGATAACGAGTCCGAAAATAAGACGGACGCATTCGAATTTCCGGCCGCTCGCTCGTTGCGGGAGATCAAACAATAACTGGCATGCCTTGCAGAACCTTCCAACCATGAGACAAATACTGATCCTTCTTTTCTTCTCCGGCTCCCTCGCCTGCGCCCCCTTCCAGCCAATCCACGATCCCTTCGAGGATCAGGGAAGGTCGGAGGAAACCGCCGAACCCGGCGCGCGCCCTCTGCGCATCGATGTTCTGGACGTAGACCAAGGGGATGCGACTCTGATCATCGGCCCCGGCGGAAAGACGATGCTGATCGACGCCGGCCGGGCGGGCGAAGGCCTTGTGACCGTTTTACCCTTTTTGGAAGCGGCCGGCGTCGACCGGTTGGATTGGATTGTGGCGACGCACTACGACGCTGACCACATCGGCGGCATCACCGAGGTTTTAAGAGGAGCGGATCAGGAGGTCGGAACCGAGGACGACTTCTTCCCGGCGGAGGCCCTCATCGACCGGGGCGGCAAAACGGATAAGGCGACCGACGCTTACGAGGGCTATGCCGCCCTCGCCGCCCCTTACCGTCGGGAAGCCGAGCCCGGCATGGTCTTTCCCCTGGGAGACGGCGCCGAGGCGGAGGTCGTCGTCGTCAACGGTCGCTTCGAAGACGGCCGGCAGATCCCCTTGGAACCGGACGAGGAGAATGAGGCCTGTATTGGCCTGCTGATCACCTATGGAAGCTTCCGCTATTTCACCGCCGGCGATCTCACCGGAGGCGGGGCGCCGGGCGGGTACGTCACCAAGGACCTGGAAACCATCGCCGGCGAGATCGTCGGCGACGTCGATATATTGCATGCGAGCCACCACGGAAGCGAATCCAGCTCGAACCGGGTTTTTCTGGAGGAGACCCATCCCGAGGTCGTCGTCATCTCCGTGGGGGCCGAGAACGATTACGGCCATCCGGCCGCTACGGCTTTGACTCGCATCGAGGACACGGGAGCGACGATCTACCGGACGGACCGGGACGGGGCCATCGAGATCGCGTCGGATGGGCAAGGCTATAAAATATTCGCCGCGACGGCATCGGTTTCCGAATTTCCATAGTCCTTCAACACGCTTTCGCTGCCGAGGAACTTCGCCGCCCGACGAATGAAAAGCCGGCTCATCGCCGCGCGCATATAAGTTCTTTGCAGCCAGATCCGAAATCTTCCCGCCGGAATGAAATTTTTCGAGAATCGGACCGCACGATGCTGTTTCGCGTCGATCACGGGGCGCAGAAACTTTTCGTAGGCTTGGAAGGCCGGTCGGGAGTCGCCTCCCGATTTCTTCAATTCGCTGGCAAGGACGAAGGATTCCGCCATCGCCATGGAAGCCCCCTGCCCCGCCAATAACGTCAGACACCCGCACGCGTCCCCCACCAGCGCAACCCGCCGCTGATACCAGGACGGCATTCGGATCTGCGTGAGGGAATCGAAAAAGAGAGGGCACCCCTCCGGAACGGCGCGGAGGACGTCTTGAAGGATCCAACCGGCTCCGTCAAAAGCATCCAAAAGCCGGCCGATCCTTTCGCCGGCCGGCACGAAACCCGGATCGGGCCCTTTAAAAAGATAGAGCGCCGCTATTTCACCCTGCGCAAGGGGATAAAAGGCTGCCTGGCGGTTCGGCTCCTGGTAGATCAGTAAATCGTCCTTAATCCCCCAGCGGTTGGGAACGCGGAATGCGGCGACGGCAAAGCCCAAATAGCGTGAAAAGAGAGCATCCGGCCCGAAAACGCGGCGGCGGATGTTGGACGAAACGCCGTCGGCGCCGATGACAAGATCGAAATGTTCCCGATTCTCGTTGTCGAAAGTTACCTCGACCGGATCCCTGTTCAAACTCAAATTCCGAACCGAAGTCGAAAAGCGGACCTCCACATCGTCCTTGATGGCGTTCCACAGGAGGGATTCCAGATCGGATCTCAGGCAATAGGCATAGCGACCGCGGCAGGCTTCACGGAATCGGTCCAAGTCCGTTCGGAAGAAAGCTTTTCCGCTTCCGTCGACGAACGACATGCCACGAATCGGATATTTGACGGCCCGCAACCGTTCGACCAAGCCCATTCGCTCGGCCACGTCCCACCCGCTCCCGAAAAAATCTATCATGTACCCTTCGGTGCGCAGAGCAGGCGACTTTTCGATCACCACCGGCTCGAAGCCGAACTTCTTCAACCAATACGCCAACGTCAATCCGCCGATGCCTCCGCCTGAAATGAGAATCCTCACGATGGTCGCGGTTTCAACGGCCATCCTTGGGGACTTCCGACAGGAAATCCTGGAGTTTGGAGAGGAGAACGCGTAAGCCGTCTCGGCAATCGCGAAGCCTTTGCTTGAGAACTTGGTCCGTGGCCGGCTCGGAGGCGGGGTCCGGCACGTGCATCACGACCGTTTTTTTCGCCCCGATCGCCCGAACGGAATCAGCCGCCGGCTCGGCCAACACCACGGCCAGGTCGAATGATTCTCCCGAAACTTCCGGAAGGCGTTTCGACCAGTGCCCCGAAATGTCGATCCCGATCTCTTTCATTACTTCCACCGTCAGTTCGTGCACCCGACCCGGATAGAGTCCCGCGCTGACCACGGAATGCTCGGGTGGAAGAAACGCCCGCGCCAAGCCTTCGGCGATCTGGCTCCGGCACGCGTTGTATTCACAGACGAAAAGAATTCGCATGTCTTGAGTCCCCTAACGGATTTCGTACTCCAGGGTTTGAACCTGGCCACCCCGGAGGACGTCGAGGGTGAAATTCTTCGAGTCCCTCAGATTGTTGAAGAGTTCCAGTCCGCGGGCGATGTCCAACTCCTGTCCGTTGACTTTTTGAAGTACGTCCCCGCGTTTTACGCCAAGCTTGCTCACGAGTCCACCCGGGCGGATGGCGAGAACGCGGAAACCGTTTATCTTGCCCGCCTGGAAGCTGGGCGCGATGTTCACTTCGCGCTGCAACTTGTCGAGGTTCTGCAGGGCGCTATCGACGTCCTTCTGATCCACGAAAATGGTTCCGGAGGAGGAAGAAGATCCTCCCTCCTTCGGCTTGATTTTGGGATCGCTTGCCAGGGAAATTTTTCCGAACACCTCTTCAGGAGGCGCAAAAATCGTCTTCGAGGTGTCCTGAAGTTCCGCATATTCCAACCTTCCTCCATTGATGAATTCGATTCTCCCCTTCTCCACCTTCTTGAGCTTTACATTGGGGGCGAATCCTTCGTCCCCGTCCACGAAATAGGTCTGTCCCCTCGCCTTTCCCACGGCGATGATCGCGGAGGACCTGCGATCGGTCCCGTCGCCCACCAGCATGATGCTTCCGATCCGGAGATCGAGACTCGTTTTGACCGCTGGTCCAAGCGCCCCCGAAGCATCGGGCTCATTTTGATCCGGTTTCGCGGCGACTTTTACGTCCTTGGAGTTGAACATGTTGCGTTCCGCGATTATTCCGTAATCTCTCGCATCTTCGGACGCCCCCGCTTGGTTCATAGCGGCAACGGACGCCGCGGGTCTTCGACGCGCCGAAACCGCGACCACGGCCGCCGTCTCCAAAAGGCTGGAGAAGTAGAACGACAGCCCCCTGGCGATCAAATAGGCGCAGAGGACGATCGTCGCCACATGAAGAATCCAATCATAGCGTCGCAGGTAATACATAAGGACCTAACTGCGGATCGGTCCGATCCGGTCGAACGTCTATTACGTCATTATGATAAAACGAGCACTTAGGAGCGGAAAGTGATCGTAATCACACTATTGTTTGATTTCCCGAGCGGCCCTTGAAAGGCCGGACAGATCCAGAACCGTCACCTGCCGTTGTTTGATGTCGATCAGTCCTTCTTTTCGAAAACGGGACAGAAGCCTTGTGGCCGTTTCTCGCGTCACTCCTATCATTTCGCCGATTTCCTCGTGGGACAAGCCGATTTCAATAGACACTTCTTCGTCGTTCCGCCGGCCGAAGGAATGTTGGAGCATCAGAAGAAGTCTGGCCAATCTCTCGCGGACGGGACGTTGGGCGATATTTGTCGCAAGATCTTCGGCGGCGTTGAGATCGGCCGCCAGCCTTTTGAGGAGGGCCAGCGTCAATCCCGCATGCTCCTTCAATAAGGGAAGGAGGATCTCGGTTTCGATGATGCCCATGCTGGCCGAGCCAAGCGCCGAAGCCGTCACCCGGTACGGCCCTTCGCTGAACAAGGACCGATGTCCCATGATATCTCCCGGTCCTGCGATGCTCACGATCTGTTGCTTGCCGTCGATACCGGTTTTATAAAGCTTCACGTGGCCCGAAAGGAGGAAATAAAGCCCGGAAGCCCGGCTCCCCTCGTGAAAGACGATTTGGCCCTTTTCATAAACCTTGATCCTAAGGTGGCGACTGAAGTCTCCGAACGCACTTTCCCCGAAATCCGGGAATACGGAAGAGAATGGAAAAGTTTCGGTCATCGGAAATCAGCTTAGGAAAGGCTTACGATCGCGATGCCCGCCACGATAACCATCATTCCGGCGACCTTCATGAGCGTGACGGGTTCGCGAAAAAAGAAAGAGCCGCCGATGGTCACCAGCAGGAAGGTCAAACTCACCAGGACGGGATAAGCGATCGTCAATTGTTCGCTGGAAATAATACGAAACCAAAGCAAACTGGCCACCCCGTAGAGAAACATCCCAAAATCGAAAGCGGGCTGCTGCAGAAGCCTCAAGAGGCCTTCGAACAGGTGCCTGAACGAATGAAGCGAAAAACCTCCCGCGCGAAGCACGCCCATCCGGACCATTAGGTTGGCGGCGACCGTGATGCCGGCGCTGAGGAAGACAAGGAAGAGACTGCGAAGGGTCATAGTGTCATTGTGCCCAGGGCCGGACTCGAACCGGCACGGCCGTTAGGCCTTGGGATTTTAAGTCCCATGCGTCTACCAATTCCGCCACCCGGGCGAATGATGTCCCCCACCAGATGGGGATAAATAAGGGGAGCGCGGTAGCTCCCCTTATTTATAGCACCGGATCCGGCTCAGCCGGTCCGGTGCATAAAGAGGCGCGGGCGGGAATCGAACCCGCGGATAGCAGTTTTGCAGACTGCTGCCTTACCACTTGGCTACCGCGCCATCCTAGTCGGGGGAGATACCGCTCTCCCCCGAGGCCCCCATCTGGAATCCGAGTAACATGGATCGCTCACTCCAGAAGAGAACCTTCTTTCGTTCGCTATTGGATGGAGAGTATGCATTATTGATGGAATCGGGTTTGAGTCAATGGGTTCATTAGCTCTCGTTCTATCAGGCGGTGGCGCCCGCGGGGCCTACGAAGCGGGAGTCCTTCATTATTTCCGTACCATGCTGCCAAAACGGCTTCGGGAGATGTCGTTTCCCATCCAATCCGGCTCCAGCGTCGGCGCCATCAACACCTGCTTTTTGGCCGCCACGGCGGCGGACCCGGAGGAGCAAGGGCGGCAGATCGTCGACCTTTGGAAATACCTGCGGACCGATCACATCTATCAACGGAATACCGAGGCCTTGACCAAGTTCTTGGGGGCCACCATCGGCGGCATCCTCATGAACCTCGTCCGTCCGGGCTATTTTAAAAAACAGCGGAAAACCGACCACCACTTCACCTC
>DASUFF010000141.1:0-67313 GCA_036274695.1 bacterium
GCAGAAAGACGGACGGATCGTCGTGGCCGGTGCGTCGGGGACCTCGGGAGGGATCTCGTCGATCTTCGTCGCCCGCTATCTGGAGGACGGCACGCCGGATACCGGCTTCGACGGAGACGGTTTTGCGGAAATCCAACCCGGCGGCAATCCCGGTTTCGCGGGCGGCGTTGCCGTGCAGGAGGACGGGAAGATCGTCGTGGCCGGCTCTTCCGGAGGCCCGGGCGATCAGGATTTCACCGTCGTCCGTCTGAAGGCCGACGGGAGCCTGGACGCCGGCTTCGACGGCGACGGCGTCGCCCTGACGGTCTTCGGTGCCGACACGAGTTTCGCCCAGGGACTGGCCCTTCAACCGGACGGAGGCATCGTGGCCGCCGGGGCGCGGCAGACGAGCACCGTGTCTCAAGCGGTCCTCGTCCGCTATCTCGCCGACGGGTCTCCCGATGCGTCTTTCGGTTCCGGCGGCGCGGTCAGCACTCCCATCGGCCTGGATGGCGGCGTCGCCGCGGCGGTGGCACTTCAAGACAACGGGAGCATCGTCGTGGCGGGCACGGCCCAAAAGGGAATCTTGGATGCGGACAGCCTTCTTCTTCGCTATCTTCCAAACGGCGATCTCGACCCGGATTTCGCGGGCGCAGGGCTCGTGACGACGGACGGCGGGACGAACGACCACGCGGCGGCCGTGGCCCTGCAATCGGACGGAAAGATCGTGGTGGAAGGGCAAAACGACCACGATGTGATCTTGATCCGCTACGAAGGCGATCCGCCCGCCCCCGCGCCGCAACCGTCTTCCGGAGGCTGCGATCTGATCGTTCGATAGAAATCCGCAACCATCTCCGATCGTTCCCGATGTTAAGCCATGCCCTTCGCGAATCCTCCTTCCATCGCCCTCGTGCTCCCCGGCGAAGCCATGTGGGGGGCCCTGCAAACCGGGTTCACGTTCGAGCTTGGGGGGCGGTTGCAGCGGCAGGGGTGGGGAGATCATCCCTTCGACGTCGCCATCGGCAGTTCTTCGGGCAGCCTGATCGCCACGGGAGCGGCGGCGGGAGGGCCGTTCGATCACGGCCTCGGCCGGGAGGGATGGATCGAGTTCGGTCGCGCGACCCGCTTTTTCCAAAGGGGAAGACCGCTCAATCCCTATCCGGGCGCCCTGCAGCGGATCTTCGAAAGCGGCCTGGTCGACGCGGACCGCGCCTATCACAGCCCCACGCGCTTGATCGTCACCGCCTCCGACTACCACGCGGAGGCCGTCTCCCGGCTCGGACGCGATCATTTCCGGCTTTTTCTGGCGGGCGCCCGCCTGCTGCTCGCGGGAAAGGACGCGGCGGATCGGGAGACGTTCGACGAGATCGGCGCCTCTCTCCTGGACGACGGCCGCCGGATCTTCGGCACGCGCTACTACGCCACGAAAGCGGCGCCCGTTTCCCCTTATCGGCGTGAGGCGGCCTTCAGCGAGGTTTGGAGGACCGTGGAATCGCCGGAGCAATTGAGGCGCGCCGTGGAGGCATCTTCCCGCGTGCCCCTGCTCTACGGTAATCCCGTCATCGACGGCGTCAACGTGATGATCGACGGCGTTTTCACCAACAACGCGCCGGTGGAGCTCGCCTTGGAGCACGGCGCGCGGCACGTCTTCGTGGTGACCAGCAGCAAGAAGGGTTACGTGTTCGACCGCCCGGTGCAGACCTTGTTCCGCCGGCAGCTTCGCGGATGGATCGGGGGGCTGGGCCGGTTGGGGCGAGGCCTTCGCTTCGTGCCGGGGAGCCGCCATGCGCAGGAGATGCTGGAAGCGCTGGCGCGCATGAAGGGCATGGTCCCCAAGCCCGCGCCCTTGGACTTGGACGACCTTCGCCGCCGTTATCCGGGACAGGACATTCACGTCGTCCATCCGCCCCGGAACATCCGCGTGAACCGTTTCTTCGAGTCCGATCCCCGGGTGCTGGGCCGGCTCTACGACTTGGGATGCGAACTGGCCGACCGCGTTCCGGGTTTTGGTTGAAAAAACGCGGCCGCCAGGCCGAAGGTCCAGGCGGCTCCCAGGAAGGCGCCGCTCAAGACGTCGCTGGGGTAATGGACGCCCAAGTACACGCGCGAAAAACCCACGAGGGCGATCAGCAGAGAGGCCATGAGGAAGAAGATCACCCGCGCGCCCCATCCGCGCAGGTGCCGCGCGGCGAGAAGGGCCAAGGTCAGGAAAGTGGCGGTCGAAAGCATCGTATGGCCGCTCGGGTAGGAAAAATCGGTCACCTCGACCAGGTGAGGAAGAAGGGTGGGGCGATCGCGCCGGATCCAGAGTTTGATAAGGTAGCTCCACAGGCCGGCTCCCGACAGGGAGAGAAGGAGAAAGACGATGCCGAGCCGGTCATTGACCAGCCAAAGAACGATCAAGGCCGCCAGTCCGATGAGGACGGCGACGGTCGTCGAACCCAGGGCGGTGACGTTCACCATCGGGCCGTTGAGGGAAGCGCTCCTCAAGTTGCCGACGGCCATGAGAACGGACTCGTCGAAGCGGCTGATCGGATTCATCATGTCCTGACGGCGGCGACCGCCGGCTTCTTGGCCTCGTCGCCCGTTCCGAGCTCCTGCCAGAGGGGATGGAGCTCCTTTTGGTCCAGGGTCTCCACCTCCAAGAGGCGCTTGGCGGCGGCTTCGAGGAATTTCCGGTTCCGTTCGATCGCCTGCTTCGCCCTCAGAAAGGCCTCGTCCAGGATCGCCTTGACCTCGGCGTCGATCAGGCGGGCGGTCTCCTCGCTGATGTCCATCCGTCGGAAATTCGTGACCGCCCCCTGAAGGAAAGGCGAGTGCTCGGTCTCGAAGGTGGCCAAGCCCAGTTTGTCGCTCATCCCGTACTCGGTTACCATCGCCCGGGCGATGTTCGTGGCCTTGGTCAGGTCGTCGCCGGCGCCGGTGGAGACGTCGTCGAAGAAGAGCGACTCGGAGGCGCGCCCTCCCAAGAGGACGGCGATCTTGCGGATTAGCTCCTCACGCCTCATGAGATAGCGGTCCTCGGTGGGGCGCTGCAGCGTGTAGCCCAGGGCCCCGATGCCCCGCGCGATGATGCTCACCTTTTGCACCTGCACGGAGTCTCCCTGCGCGAGGGCGACCGTGGCGTGCCCCATCTCGTGATAGGCGACGCGGCGGCGTTCCTCCGGATTCATGAGGCGCTTGCGGCGTTCGAGGCCGGCCACGATCCGCTCGATGGCCCCGATGAAGTCGTTCTCCTCCACAGCCGCGGCCTTCCGCCGCGTGGCGAGGAGGGCCGCTTCGTTGACCAAGTTCGCGAGATCGGCGCCCGAAAATCCCGGGGTCAATCCCGCGATCCTTTCCGCAGACACCTCCGCGGCAAGCTTCACCTTCTTCATATGGACCTTCAGGATCGCGGCGCGCCCGTTCAAGTCGGGATTGTCCAAGAGGATCTGGCGGTCGAACCTTCCCGCCCGCAGAAGGGCGGGGTCCAAGATCTCCGGGCGGTTGGTGGCGGCGAGAAGTATGATGCCCTTGGAGGGGTCGAACCCGTCGATCTCGGCCAAGAGCTGGTTCAAGGTCTGCTGCATCTCTTCGTGGGCGCCGCCGCTCAAATAGCCCAGGGCCCGCGATTTGCCGACGGCGTCCAGCTCGTCGATGAAGAGGAGGCAGGGGGCGCTGGCGCGCGCCTGCTCGAAGAGGTCGCGCACGCGCGCGGCTCCGAGGCCGACGAACATCTCCACGAACTCCGAGCCGTTGATGGAGAAGAAGGGGACGTTCGCCTCGCCGGCGATGGCGCGGGCCATGAGCGTCTTGCCCGAACCCGGAGGACCCACGAGGAGGATGCCCTTCGGGGCCCGGGCGCCCAGCTGGGCGTAACGCGCCGGGTCCTTCAAAAAATCGATCAGCTCGCGGACCTCTTCCTTCGCTTCCTCGACGCCGGCCACGTCGTCGAAGGTGATCTTCACGTCCTTCTCCATGTAGATCTTGGCCTTGGACTTGCCCAGCCGCATGAGGCCGCCCTGGGCCCCGTCCGTCAGCCGCCCGAACATCCCGCGCCAGAGCCAGAAAAGGAGGAGCAAGGGGAGGACCCAGGAGAGAACGGTCCAAAGGGTATTGTGATTGCGAGCCCCTTCGAAACGGACGCCTTTTTCCGTGAGCTTGGCGACCAAGTCCTTGTCCTCCACCCGCACCGCGAGGAACCGGCGAGGCTTGGCGCCGTCCGCGGGCTTGAAGACGCCCGCGACCTTATCCTCCGAAATGGCGACCTCCGCGACGTCGCCTTTTTCCAGGCGGGAGACGAAGTCGCTGTAGGGTATCTCCTCGGCGGGAGCGAACCAAGACGGGTTCTGCAGGAGCAGCCAGTAGCCGGCGATCAGGAGGACCAAAGCGACCCATCCCAGGCCGGGAATTCTCGACTTCCGCTCGTTCATCCAAGCATTTTACCGCAATGCCCTTCCGGAGGGCATGACAAGGATCATGAATTTCAGCGGGCGGCGTGCTTAAGGGATCGGTATCGCGTCTTCATAGGGAAGCACCAAAACGCGCGTCCCGTGAAAATCGTTCTCCTTGGACGGGGTTTCCACGAAGAATTCGTTCAGCCAGAGGGCGTCCTCCGTGAAGAGGCGGACGCAGCCGTGGCTGGCGTTGTAGCCGGGCACCTCGGGCGAGCCGTGCAGCGCGTAGCCGCGTCGGAAGAACATGCAGTAGGGCATCGGGGCCCCTCCCTTGCCGATGGGGAATTTTCCGGATTTGCACTTGCGGCCGCCCTTGGAGAGCGCCGAAAACTCCCCGTCGGGGCTCCGGCAGCGGCTCCGCACGTCCGGACACCAATTCTTTCCGCCGGACGCCGGGCCCCAAAAAACGAGCTTGCCGTCCTCGTCGTAGGCCCCCCAGGCGAGCTGGGAGAGGTCCACGACGACGAGTTTCTCTCCGTCCGTGTCGCGCTTTTTCGGGAAAGGCGAGACGCTCATCACCGTGGCCCGTTCCAGCTTCTTGGGCACGGCGAGGATCATGCCGGGGCGCAGCTTGACGTTCATCCGGTTCGCGCGCCGGACGAGATCACGCTCGTAGTCGTCGGGCCAAAGAATCTCCCACGTGTCTCCCGCGTCCACTTCGAGGCATTCGTAGCCCTTTTGGGTGCAAAGAATTTCTCCATACCGGCTTCCGGCCCCAGCGCGCGGGACGGCGCCCAGGAGGGAGAGCAGCGTCAAGAGGCTCACGCAGAATCTTTTCATCAGGGACAATAGATCATGAGGGGAAGCGCCCCGGTATGATTTCGGTCACTTCCCCGCGCGCGATGGGAGCGTAAGGGTGGAGCAGGGGGCGTGCCGCACCACGTTCTCGGCGACGCTTCCCAGGACCAGATGTGCGAGCCCTCTCCGTCCATGGGTCGGGATGACGATCAAATCGGCTCTCGTGGAACGGGCGCTCCGGCAAATGGCGTCGGCCGGTGCGCCGGAGAGCACGTGAATGCGGGCCCGCACCTTGCGCGAAACGGCCGCGGCGACGAGCGTTTTCAACTTTTTATGAGCCTTCTTCCTTAAGTCCTCCGAGAGCGTGGGAGGAAAATAGAGGCGCATCTCGGGAAACGGCGCCAGGTTCTCGACGGTCGGAGAGACGTGAACGATCTCGAGGCGGGCGGAAAAGAGCCCGGCCAAGTCCGAGGCGGCGCGAAGGACGCGGCGGGAGGATTCGTCGAAATCCAGCGGCACCAAGATGCGTTTGGGCGGCCACGCCCTCGGCTTGCGGACCACCCAGACCGGCGCCGGAGAGCGGCGGACGATGCCTTCCGCCACGCTTCCCATCAGGACGTGAAGGAGCCCGGTCCTTCCGTGGCTCCCCATGACGACCAAGTCCGGCTTTTCGTCCTTCAAGACCCCCAAGACCGCCGTCTTCGGGTCTCCCGCGGCCAGGATGCCCTGGATCGAGCGCGGCGTTTGCCCTCCCTTTTTCTCCAAGAGGTTCCGCACTTCCCGGTACAGCCGCCGGTTGAGGAGGTTTTTCAAAGGCTCGGTCTGATGGCCCCAGTCGCGGATCAGGTAGGTGGGGCCGATTTCCCAGACGTGGACGATGCCGAGGCGCGAGCGAAAGCGTGAGGCCAGCCTTTCCGAGAAATGAAGCGCTTCCCGGCCCGGCTTGGAAAAGTCATAAAGAGCGATGATTTTTTCGAATTTCATAATGCCGCTCCTGAACGCAAACGTTTATTCTAACCCCCCGCCTTAAGATCTCCATGACGAAAGTCATCCTGCGGCGGATCCGGATCAGAGGGACTTCAGCCCCTTCACCCGCGTCCCTTCCCGGATCTTGTCGCCGGGATAAAGAATGACCGTTTCCCCCGCCTTAAGCCCCGAGGCCACGACCGCCTTGACGGGATTGCGGGACTCGATTTCGACGCGGCGCTTGCGGGCTTTGCCGCCTTCCACGGCGAAGACCTCCCACGAGTCGCCTTCGCGGAAGAGGGCGCCTGTGGGGACGGTCAGGGCGTCGTCCACGGAGGCGACGACGATGTGCGCGTCGACCCGGAAGTTGTCGCCCAAACCCTTCCATTCCTCCAAGGGCGAGACGATCGTGATCACCACGTTCACGCGCTGCTCCTCCACGCCGAGGGCCGAGACCTTCATGAAGGCGGAGGGTTCCACGAGCTTGACGCGGCCTTGAAGGGGCTTCGGGCCGCCCCAGCCCTCGATGCGGACCGGGTCGCCGGAACGGACGCGGACGGCGTCGGTGGTCAGCACGTCGGCGACCACTTCGAGGGAGTGCGAATCGGCGACGTCCATGATGGCGGCGCCCCGCAAAATGGGGCCCTCGCTGTCGCGCTGGACGCGGAGGACGTAGCCGTCGACGGGGGCTAATTGCGGCCGTTCCGGGCCCCAGTCGATGACGGCGACCGTTTGCCCCTTGAGGACGCGGTCTCCCGCCTTCAGGGTCACGCGCCTCAAGTTCCCTTCGACGTCGGCGATGACGGTATAGATGTCCACGGCGCGCGTGATGCCGTCCTCGACGACCTCCTGCTCGTAAGGTCCGCGGGCGACCTGGGCCAATTCCACCGCCAACGGCCTCGGACGGATCGCCCAAACGACGGCCGCGACGAGGAACAACCCGCCCAAGGCCAACAAAACGCGTTTGACCGTCCGGTAAGAGTCTCGTTCCATGGTCACTCCGGCACTTTCAAGGCGCTCACCAGGTCCATCCGGTTGATGATGCGCCGGATGATGAGCGTGCTGAGGAAACTTGCGAGGACGACCACCGCGCTCGCCTGTAAAAAGGTGGACGGCTCCACGTGAATCGGCATTTGCATGTCCTTGGTTTCCATCAGGGCGATCATCAGCCGCACGAACCCATAACCCAAGACCCACCCCAAAGGAACGGCCAAGAGCGTGAGCACGGCGGCCTCTCCCGCCAGAATGCGGAAGACCTCGTTCCGCGTAAATCCCAAGACGCGCAGGCTCAAAAGCTCCCAAGTCCGCTCGGAGAGCGAGACGCGCGCGCTGTTGTAGACGACGCCCACCGAGATGATGGCGGCGAAACCGGTCAAGACCGCCGCGTAGACTAAGATGAAGCTGCCCATGGTCTTCTCAAACATGCGGATGGCCGTCTCCTTGACGTTGATCGCGCCGATCCGGGGCATGTTGCGGAGGGCCGCCAGCAATTCGTCCTTCCGGTCGGGATCGATCTTGAGGGAGGCGGACGTGACGGCGTCGTCGTTCATGAGCCGGTTCAACGCGCTCAGGTCCATCGCCGCGAAGGTGCCCACCCAATTATCGACCACGCCCCCGCACGTTACCACCCAAGACGGGCGCTTGCCCGTCAGGACCTCCACGCCGAAGGCGTCGCCCGGACGGACGCCCAGGCGGTCCGCCAAATTCTTGCTCAAGACCGCGCCCTCGGGCGGAAGGCCGATGCGTTGCATATGGCGGTCCAAGATCTGACGGAGCTTGGCGCCTTCCGGAAGGCCGAAGAGGGCGGTTTGTTCCGAAAAATTCGCGCGGCGGACGCGGACGGGGAGGGTCCGATAGCCTTCGACGGACAGGACGCCGGGAGCGTGCCCGAGCTCGTAGAGGGCGCTGCGGGAGGTGTCTTCGATGAAGGAGACGCCGACGTCGTCCCGCTGTAGGACCGAGAACTGGTAGTAAAGGATGTAGGCCACCGAATCCCGCCAGAAGAGTCCGAGCATGAGGATCATGAGGGCGAAGGAGATGCCGACGATCCCGAGCCCCGTGCGCACCGGGCGGATCGCCAGGTTGCGGAAGACGATCCGGCCCGTCGTGGAGAGGAAGCGGCTTAAGCCCAGGCGCTCGGAAAGGGTCTTGTGGAACATGAGGGGGACGGGCGGCCGCATCGCCTCCGCCGGCGCGAGCCTAAAGACGCGCCGCAAGGACCCGAACGCCCCGATCACGGCCGCCAGAAAGCTCACGCCCACGCCGGTGACGGCCTGGAGCGGGTTCAGGCGGTAGTCGAGGGCGGGAAAATGGAAAAAACCTTCATAGACGCGGCTCAACATCGTGCCGATCCAGACGCCTCCCGCGATGCCGGCGGCTGCGCCCAGGAAGACGATCGACGAAATCATCTTGAGGTAATGCAGCGAGATCGACCAGTTGCCGTAGCCCAGCGCCTTCAGCGTCGCGATTTGCGAGCGCTGCAGGCCGATCAATCGGCTGATGACGACGTTCAGCAGGTAGGCGGAGACGGAGAGGAAGACGAAGGGGATCAGCGTGGCGGAGACCTTTTGTTGGGCGATCTCGTCGGTCACGGCGCGGTTCGAAAGCTGATCCTCCCGGCCGTAGGCCCCGAGCCCTCCGTAAGTCGCCAGGATCCGGTCGATGGATTCGATCACGCGCTTTTTGCTCGCGCCGGGGGCGAGCTTGAGCGTCACGCTGTTGAAGGCGCCTTTCATGTCCAGGGCGTGGGCGAGCGTGTCCTCCGGGATCCAGAAGATGCCGAACTCGCGGTCGTTGGGGATCGGCGTGGCTCCGCTGATCGCGTAGACATACTCAGGCGAGAGTCCCAAGCCCACCACGTGGAGCTTTTTGTATTTGCCTTCCAAGACGGCGACGATCTCGTCGCCGGGTTTGAACCCGTTGGCCCGGGCGAAGCCTTCGCCCATCACGACCTCGTCGCCGCGCGCCGGATCCACCATCCGCCCTTCGCGGATGTGGAGGCGATTCAGCTCGATCCGCCCGTCCTCCGGAACGGAAATGAAGCGGCCGACCGCCGGCTCGACGCGGCCCGGGATTTCCAAAAGGGCGTCCCGCACCACGCGCGTCTCCAAGCTGGCGACTCCGTCGATCCTCTGAAGCTCTTCCCGGACGGGGAGGGGGGCGCGCTTGAGCTCCGCAAAGACGTCGGCGAAACGCCCTTGCCGGTAAAAGGCGTCCTGGGCGAGCTTGAGAGAATCGTGCGTGCTCAAAGAAGCGATGAGAGCCGAGATGCCGCTGCCCACCACCAGGGCTATGGTCACGACCTGGGCCTTCATGCCCCATAGATCCCGGAAGGCCTTGAGATCGAGCTTCCTCACCATGAAAGCTCCCCGGGTTTGAGCTTTTTCGCGTTGGTCTCCAAGGCCGTGATCCTTCCGTCGCCCAGGCGGACGACCCGGTCCGCCATGCCCGCGATGGCTGCGTTGTGGGTGATGATGACCGTCGTCGTGCCGAGATCTCGGTTCACCCGCTGCAGGGCCTCCAGGACCATCTTGCCCGTCTGGTAATCGAGGGCCCCCGTCGGCTCGTCGCACAGAAGGACGTCCGGGCCCTTGGCGATGGCGCGGGCGATGGCCACGCGCTGTTGTTCGCCGCCGGAGAGCTGGGAGGGGAAGTGGCCGAGCCGTTCTTCGAGGCCCACGAGCTTGAGCGCTTCCCGCGCGTCCATCGGCTTCTCGGCGATTTCCGTAACCAACACCACGTTCTCCAGGGCGGTCAGGCTGGGGATCAGATTGTAGAATTGAAAAACGAAGCCGATGTGCTCGCGCCGGTAGCGGGTCAGCGCCTCTTCGCCCGCTTCGCGCAGGTTGTGGTCCCGGTAACGGACCTCGCCGGACGTGGGCGTGTCGAGCCCGCCCAAGATGTTCAGGAGCGTCGACTTGCCGCTGCCCGACGGGCCCAACAAGACGACGAACTCGCCGTCGTAGAGATCAAGATCGATGCCCCTGAGGGCGGGCACTTCCACCTCGCCCATCGTGTACGTCTTCGTGAGGCCTTTGGCGGAAAAGACGGGCGTTCGATCCATAAATCAAATTATCACGGAGACGGCCCACTCCCGAATGATTTTGGTCAGTCCTCCGCCCTCTGCCCAAAATCATGGCGGGCCCTGACCTCTGTCATACCGTCCTCCCGCCGCCCGATTTAAATTAATGATAGATGAGGGAAACGACCAAGAAAGGAACCGCTATGAAACCCGGCAAAAAACCGGCGAAAGCCGCCCCCCGCAAGCCATTGAACGACCGGATGGAGGCCCTCCTGAAGGAGTTTTTGGCCAAGGTGGCCGAGGCCTCCTACCAAGTCGCCCTCAAGACCGGTTTTCGGGGGTCGTTCATGACCTTCCTGTCGGATCTCCAAGACGCGCTCGACCAGGTCGTCCACAAGGACAGGGCGCTGGCCCGTCGCCTGGGCCGCGCGGCTGCAGCCGGCCACCGCGTGGTTCATTAAGCCGCCGGATGAGGTCTTTCATCCCAGCAACTCCATCGCCTGCGCCAGCTTCTCCCGTACCCGGTGCGCGATCTTCTCCAGCTCCGGATTGGCGATGGCCTGCATGGACGCGGCCGGATCGACGGCGGCCACCTCGACGCGGCCGGGCGCGTGCTCCTGGACGATCACGTTGCAGGGAAGCATCGTCCCGATCTTGTCTTCGGCCAGCAGGGCCTGATGAGCGAAGGGGGGATTGCAGGCCCCGAGGATCCGATAATTGCGAAAGTCGACGTCGAGCTTTTTCTTCAACGTCGCCTTGACGTCGATGTCGGTCAGGACGCCGAAACCCTCTTTCTTGAGCGCTTCGACCGTGCGGTTCACCGCGTCCTCGAAGGTCGTCTTCAAGGTCTTGCTGAAGTAGTAAGGCATGGCGCTTCTCCTTCCTATTTTACGAGCAGAATGGGGCAGGGCGCGAGGATGGCCACCTTGTAGCTGATCGTCCCCCAGTCCTGTCCCTTCCGCCCCGGTGTTACGGCGTGCGAATTCATCACGATCAAATCCACCTTACGGGCCCGCGCGGTGCGCACGATGCCCTCCGTCCGGTGCCCCAGGTAAATTTCCTCCCGGACGGGCCGCCGCCGGATCGCGTGCCCCAGCTTTTTCATGCGAATCCGCGCGTCCGTCAACAGCTCCGCGTAAAACTTCTTGAGCTCCCGGTTCGTCGGAAGACGGATTTCCTCCACGATATGCAGGAGTGTGATCCGCGCGCGCGGCCCGCCCGCCTGAAGGGCCGCGGCGACGGCGCGCTTGTTCTTGGGGGTGAAGTCGACGGGGATCAGTATGTTCCGGAACATGGAGCCTCCTGGCGATTATGAGACACCAAAGGCGTTTTCTGCGGAATGACGAAAGTCAGGTTCAGGGCGGTGAAGTATACGCGTTCTCGCAGGGCGAATCGCAAAAGTAGGTCGCTCCCTTGAGGCAGCGGGCGGCGTCCTTCGTCAGCGCCAAGAGGCAATTGAGGGTCGGGCTTTTGACGATCGAGAAACTCTTGTCGTCGTCGCTCCAAATCCCCGGAAATTCCTTCCCGTCGCTGAGAATGACCACCGAGTTCCCGTCCTCGGCGACGGTGACGTCGATGTGGGAAGCGAGCTCGGCGCAATCCCCCTGGCCCAATTCATAGGGGCCGTTGGCGAAGGCGGGGTCGCGGGTGGTGTAGATCCCGAGCTGATCCGTTTCATAATCCTTGTTCGTTTTTATGAAACTGTCGGAGCACGCCCCGGTGGTGCCTTGCTCGTTGCAGCCGGCCAGGAACAGCGGGAGGGCCAGAGCGACGAGCGAAGGAAGTATTCTTTTCAACTGCAGAAGCCTTCGTTGAGCTCCACGTTTCGGAATTCCGTGTCGATGCAGCAGTCGGCCTCGCAGGTGACTCCGCCCTCCGTGATGTTGTCGCAGACCTCTTCGGGCGTGATGGTGTAGTCGTCTTCGTTGAAGTAGAAGCAGTCGGCCTCCCATTCGCCGAATCCGAATCCGTCGCAGCCGTCCGTCACGCGCTTTTCGTAGGAGCACGCAAAATTTCCGTCGCCGCCGCCGCTGCTGCCTTCGCCGCCGCATCCCGCGGGCCCCGCGGAGTAAAACGCGGCCAGCGCCAGAAAGCCCGCCGCGAAACCGCCCAGGATCGTCGCCCTCTTTTTGCTCATAGGCCCTCCCCTTAAGATTTCGTTTAAGAACGTGATTTAGGTGCTACTATGAAGGCCGCCGCTCGGAAACATGATTTTCGCCGGGATCGGTCCCCCCGCCCGCATGAGCAAAGTCATTGTCTTTTCGGGCGCCCGTTATAGATTCTGTTCGCCATGAGACCATTCCTTGCGGTTTTTTTGGCGGTTTGTTGCGTCCTGGGCGCCGCCTCGTCGCCGGCCGAAGAGCTCGAACTGAAGTCCATGGCCTACCGGCCTTTGGCCCCGCTCATGGAATATAATTTCCAGACGCTTTTGGAGCTGCAGGAGTACGCGGCGTCACCCAAGCCCCTTCGCGATCCCGTCAATTATTCCCGACTTTCAAGGCTCATCGACCGCCTGGCCGGAATCGCCCACGCCCTCCCCGAGATGACCGTCAAGGAGCGCCCGGGGCTTTCGGCCGTGGGGGCCGTCTACGAGGATTATCTTAACGATTTGAAAGCGGGACTGGCGTCCGGCGATTCCATCGCCCTCAGGAACCGGATCCGAACCGCCGCCGGATTCTGTTTCGAGTGCCATGCCAGCGCCTCGGGGACCGGTTTTTCGGATGCGCGAAAGCAGGCGGAGCGGCTCCGTCTCAGTCCCTTCCAGAAGGCGGAATTCCTGGCTGCGACCGGGCAATTCGAAGACGCGCTCAAGGCCTACAAGGGTCTCTTG
This sequence comes from bacterium, assembly GCA_036274695.1. Taxonomy (GTDB): domain Bacteria; phylum UBA10199; class UBA10199; order JACPAL01; genus DASUFF01. The sequence goes on from DASUFF010000141.1 coordinate 12,971, forward strand.
GCGTCCGGCCCAGCGGAATCCGTGCCGTTCGTCGATCTTACGCGGGCCGTGAGGAACGCGCTGATCCTCGCCGTTCGGGTCAAACAGGACGCGGCCTTGGCCGAAGAGATCTTGGGTCTCGTGAAGAAGCACGAAGACCTCTCGGCCTCTCTCGGCGGGACCCTCGGGGCTTGGGAGAAGGATCTCGCAGCTTGGATGAAGGACAAGTCAGGCAAGGCCGTCAACGCGGGAGACCGGCTGGAGAAGGCAAGGAGCCTGGTCCGTCGGGCGGAGTCGCTCCAGACTTATCCGGCCGATCACGCCGGCGACTTGAGTTATTTAAGAGCCATCGCCTCCGCCCAGGAGGCCTTGGCCCTCGGTCCAAACGCCCTCCAAAAAGCGGAGGCCTTCTCGATCTTGGCCCAGGCCCATTTCATGCTCGAAGATCCTCTCCTCTGGAACTTGGACGGCTATTATTGGGAGGCTTGCGTGGAGGCTGCGCCCCACACCCCGCAGGCCCGTGAATGCTTCCAACGCTGGGTTCAGGACATGTCCTTCCATTACACGGGGAGCTTTGGAAACCACCTGCCCGAGGAGGCTTCGAAAAAGCTGATCCGGCTCAAGGATTTTGCGAATTGATCCGGCCGGTGGGAACCAAGCTCGGCGGCTCCAAACAAGGCTTCTCCGGCCGTCGCTGGAGCCGCCGCCGGCGATCGGCGTTCCTAGAATTGCTGATGGGCGACGCGCTTGAGATCCTTCCACGATTTTTTCAGCTCGCCCCGGAAGGCGCGAAGGGCGCTTTTTCCGGCGCCTCTCAATTTCCTCAGATCCCTTTCTGCGGCGTTAGCGATGATGCCGAACTTTTGGACGTTCCTTTCGATCTCCTTGGCCGCCAGACGGTTGGCCTTCCGGATCTTGATCCGGAGCCGGCGCAGCTGCGCGTCCAACGATGGGGAATGCCCGTTTCCTCGTGCTCTTTTCATGAGACCCTCCTTGTTTTGTTGGGTTGCAGGATAGCGCGATACGAAAGCGATGAACATGACGAATATCAGGAACGGCGGGAGAATCAGGCAGGCATTTTTTCCGCCAGGTAATCGACGATGCGATCGATCGTGTCGAGTCCGGCGTAATCCGCCTCGGGAACGTTGACCCCGAGGTCTTCGTAAAGGCGCGAGACGAAGCGCAAAAAATCCACCGAGTCGATCTCCGTTTGCTCGCGCAGCGAGAGATCGGGTCTTAGGGCCTTCGCGTCGATCTCGGGGGCGATGTCGCTTAAGTAAGAGAGGACCTTGGCGCGGATCTCGTCGGCGGTGAGGACAGGGCTCATCGGCCGGTCTCCAAGGTTTGAGGGGATTGGAGGAGCTTGGCCATAGCGTTCAGGAAGGCGGCGCCCTTCAGGCCGTCCGAGACGCGGTGGTCGGCGGCGAGCGTCGCCGAGACCACGCGGTGGGGCACCTCCCGAATCCGTCCGAACCCCACCAGGGCCACTTGCGGAGGATAGATGAGGCCGAAGACGCGGTCGCATCCCTCGTCGCCCAAGCTCGTCACGGTGATCGTCGGGTCCGTCAGTTCCGAACCCCTCAACCGGCCCGATCGGACGCGGGTGACCAAGTCCGTGAGGGCGCGGGCGATCTCGGAAAGGGATTTTTCCTGGACGTCGTGAAGGGCGGGGGCGAGCAGGCCGCCGCCGCGGAGGGCGACGACGACGCCGGTATGGACCGATTCGGCGGGACGAAAGGCGCCGTCGACGTAGCGGCCGTTCATCTCGGGGAAAGACTTCGCCGCGAAGGCGAAGGCCTTGAGGAACAAGACCACCGGCAAAAGCCGGTCCGGCGGGGCGCGGCGGGCGTTCTCCTCGGCGAGCCAGTTCAAGGCCGCGTCCATGGGGACGGTCGTTTCGAGATAATAGTGGGGGATCTCGCGATGCGACTTCTCCATGGCGGCGGCTATGGCCCGGCGCATGTTGAGGGACTTGTCGTCCGTCATGAATCCTCCCGGATCAAGGCGAGGAGCTTTCCCACCGGCAGCCAGTCTTCCCCCGGTTCGACCAAAATCTTGTCGACGACGCCGTTTCGAAAGACCTCGACGTCCACCGCCGACTTGCGCGTCTCGATCGTCGCGATGATGTCGCCCTTCTTCACGCGGTCGCCCGGCTTGACCTTCCACTCCACCAGCTTGGCGTCCTGCATGTCGGCGCCCAAGGACGGCAGCTTGAACTCATACATGGCGAAGGGCCTTTCTTGCGGCCGCGACGATCGTTTCGACCTGGGGAAGGGCCGCGTCCTCCAGGTGCTTGGCGTAAGGGAGCGGGACTTCGACGGTGCAGACTCTTTCCACCGGGGCCTTCAGGGAGGCGAAGGCGCCTTCCATGATCCGCGCCGAGATCTCCGCCGAAAGGCTTCCGCTCCGCCAGCCTTCGTCGACCACCACCGCCCGCCCGGTCTTCCGGACGGTCTTCAAAATCGTCTCCGTGTCCAGGGGCCGCAGGACGCGAAGATCGACGACTTCCGCGGCGATGCCTTCCTTTTGAAGTTCGTCGGCGGCCGCGAGCGCCTTGAAGAGCATCGCGCCGTAGGCGACGAGGCTCAAGTCCTTTCCTTCGCGACGGACCGCGGCGCCGGTGATCGGCACGAGGCCCGCGTTCTCGGCGATCTCTCCGGTCCTATTGTAGAGGCTCGCGTGTTCGAAGATGAGCGTCGGGTCGGGGTCGAGGAGGGCCGAGCCGAGCATGCCGCGCGCGTCTTCCAAGACGGCGGGCGTCAAAATCTTCAGTCCCGGGATGTGTGCGTACCAGCCTTCGAGGCTGTGGGAATGCTGGGCGGCGAGCTGGCGTCCCGCGCCCGTGGCCATGCGGACGACGAGGGGCACGCTCAACTGTCCGCCCGACATGTGGCGGACCGTCGCGGCCACATTCATGATCTGATCCAGACAGAGCAGGCTGAAATTGACCGTCATGACCTCGACGATGGGGCGCATGCCTCCAAGGGCCGCGCCGATGCCGGCGCCCACGAAGGCCGATTCCGAGAGCGGTGTGTCCCGGATCCGTTCGGGCCCGAATTCCTTCAAAAATCCCAGGCTCACGGCGTAACTCCCGCCGTAGCGGCCCACGTCCTCGCCCATGAGGAAGACGCGCGGGTCGCCCAAGAGGGCCTCCCGGTGCGCGGCGCGCAAGGCCTCGCGGTAGGTGGTGGCCGCTTTCTTAGCCGGTGATGTGGGGCGTGACGACGTCACGGATCAAATCCTCCACGGGTTCGAGGGTGCCTTCCTCGGCGTATTTCACGGATGCTTCGATCTCCGCGTCGATTTTCTTCTTCATAGCGGCCGACGCGGCCTCATCGAGCCAGCCCTGCATTTTGAGAAAAGTCTCGAAGGCCGGCAGCGGGTCTTTTTTCTTCCACTCCTCGATCTCTTTTTTATCCCGGTACAGGTCCGGGTCGAACATCGAGTGGGCGCGGAACCGGTAGGTGCGGCATTCCAGAAAATACGGCCGCGCTTCTTCGCGGACGACGCGGATCGCCTTTTCCGCGGCCTCCGCCACGGCAAGCGGGTCCATGCCGTCCACCGTTGCCGCTTCCACATGATAGCTCCGCGCCTTGAGCAATAGATCGACTTCCGCCTCCGAGCGGTCGATGCGCGTGCCCATCGCGTAGAGATTGTTTTCGCAGAGAAAGAGGACGGGGAGCTCCCACAGAGCGGCCAAGTTCATCGATTCATGAAACTCGCCCTCCGCCATGGCGCCTTCGCCGAAGAAACAGGCGGTGACGTTTTTCCGCCCCTGCATCCGGTCGGCCAAGGCGAGTCCCGTGGAAAGGGGCAAGCCCCCGCCGACGATGGCGTTGCCGCCGTAGAAGCGGCGTCCGGCGTCGTAGAGATGCATCGAGCCGCCGCGCCCCTTGCTGCAGCCTTCGATCTTGCCGAACATTTCCGCCATGACGGCGTCCATGGGCGTTCCGCGCACCAAGATGTGCCCGTGCTCGCGATAGGTGGCGACGATCGCGTCCTCCGGTCGGAGCTGGGGAATGATCGCGGAGGCGACCGCCTCTTCGCCGATATAAAGGTGGAGAAAACCGCGGATCTTGGATTCCGTATAAAGCTCGGCGCAGCGTTCTTCGAACCGGCGAATTCGGGTCATCTGGCGGAAGATCTCCAGGCAGGAGGCGCGGCCCCTCATTTGGCCTCCTCGAGGGTGGAGAGGTCGCCTTCGGGGAGGCCCAGCTCGCGGGCCTTCAAGAGGCGTCTCAAGATCTTTCCGCTCTTGGTCTTCGGGAGGTCCTTGATGAAGTCGATCTCTTTGGGGGCGACGGCGGGCCCGAGACGGCGCCGTGCGAATCCCAAAAGGTCTTTCCGCAGGTCTTCGGTTTCGGCGACGCCGGGCTTGAGGCTCACGAAGGCCTTCACGACGGCGCCGATCACGGGATCGGGTTTGCCGATGACGCCGGCTTCGGAGACGGACGGATGTTCCATGAGGGCGCTCTCCACCTCGAAGGGCCCGATCAAATGGCCGGCCGATTTGATGACGTCGTCGGAGCGGCCGACGAACCAATAGTACCCGTCCGCATCCCGGCGCGCCAGGTCGCCGGTGAAGTACCAGCCGTCGGCGAAACATTTTCGATACCTCTCGTCCTCGTTCAAATACCCGCGGAACATGGAAGGCCATCCGGTTTTCAAGACCAGTTCGCCCTGGGCGCCCGCTTCTTCGACGATCTCGGCCCGCCCGTCTTCCGAGCGGCGCGCGACGGCGGCGGCGATGCCGGGCAGGGGACGGCCCATCGAGCCGGGGCGGATGTCCATGGACGGAAAGTTCGCGATCATGATCCCGCCGGTCTCCGTCTGCCACCAGTTGTCGTGGATCGGGAGCCCGAAGGCGTCGAGGCCCCACAGCACGGCCTCGGGGTTCAGGGGCTCGCCGACGCTCGCGATGAAACGGAGTTTCGAGAGATTTCGCCGTTTCGGCAGATCCGTCCCTCCGCGCATCATCATGCGGACGGCCGTGGGAGCCGTGTACCAGACGGTGACGCCTCGTTCTTCGAGGACGCGGTACCAGCGGTCGGCGTCGAATTCGCCCTCGTCCACGATCAACCTCACGCCGTTGGTGAGAGGAGAAATGATTCCGTAGGAGGTGCCGGTGACCCAGCCGGGATCGGCGGTGCACCAGAAGACGTCGTCGTCGTGAAAATCGAGGGCGAGCAGGCCGGTCGCGTGATGGGCGACGACGGCTTCGTGCACATGGACGGCGCCCTTGGGCCGTCCGGTCGTTCCGCTGGTGAAGTGGAGGAGGGCCATATCCTGCGGATCGGTCGCGGGGATGTCGAATTCGGGGGATGCGGCGGTCAGGAGTTTTTCCCAGGCGGGACCGGTCAGGACCACCTCGCGGAGGGCGGGGAGATCGCCGCGGATCGCCGCCACTTTGCGTTCGTAGAAGGTCTCCGTCGTGACGAGGATCTTTCCCTCGCCCAGTTGAAGGCGCGTCTTCAAAGGCTCCGGGCCGAAAGCCGAGAAAAGAGGACAGAACACGGAGCCGTTTTTCAGGGCGCCCAGGAAGGCGATATAAAGTTCCGGCGTCCGGCCGAGGAGGGTGAAGACGCGGTCGCCTTTTCCGATGCCGAGATTTTTTAGGACGTCGGCGAATCGGTTGGATGCTTGATCGAGGGCCTTGTAGGTCCAATCTTCGACGCGTCCGTCTTTTCTTAAGAAAATGATCGCGGTTCGGTCGGCTTTGGGGCCTCGAGCGTGGCGGACGACGGCTTCGTGGGCGATGTTGAGTCCGCGGCCTCCGGGAAGTCCGTCCAGAAGCGTCCTTGCCTTGTCCCAGGAAAAGTCGCGGACCGATTCTTCATAGGAAAAGAGATTGGGCCGGATTCTCCACGTGCAGGGATCCTTGAGAATCGGCCTGGTCATGGCCCGGACTTTCCGGCCGTCAGATAGAGGCGGAACCATTCCGCCGCCAGTCGTGCGGCTTCCTCCAACTTGCCCGGCTCCTCGAAGAGGTGCGTGGCGTTGGGGACGACGGCCAAGTCCTTGACGCCGCGCAGGGCGGCATAAGCGCTCTCGTTCATTTCGATCACGGCCTCGTCCCATCCGCCGACGATCAGCAGCGTCGCGGCCTTTACGCGCGAAAGCATCGGCATCGCCAGGTCCGGCCGGCCGCCCCGGGAGACGACGGCGCGGATCTTGTGGCCCATCTCGGCCGCGGCGATCAAGGCGGCCGCGGCGCCGGTCGAGGCTCCGAAGTAGCCGATCGGCAGACCGGCGACCTCCGGGCGCTTTTCCAGCCACTCCGTCGCCGTCGCGAGACGGCGGGCGAGCAGCGGGATGTCGAAACGGTTTTCATACGTGTCGTCTTCCGCGGGGGTCAGGAGATCGAAGAGGAGGGTCGCGAAACCCGCCTTGTGCAGGATGTCCGCGACGTACCGGTTTCGCGGGCTCAAGCGGCTGCTCCCGCTTCCGTGGGCGAAGAGGATGATGCCGTGCGCCTTCGGAGGGACCGTCAAGTTTCCGGGGAGGAGATGGCCGTCGACGGGGATGGCGACTTCCGGGTCTTCAGCGTCGCCGGAGGCGGCCTCTTTCAGGAGGGCGACGACCTCCTCGTCTTCCACTTGCCCGAAATCCTCGAAGAACTGGCCGACGGCGTAGAAGTCCCGCGGCGTCTCCAGGCAGACCACCTGATCGGCGTAGGGGCGGATCTTATCGACGTTCGACGGGGGAGCGACGGCCGCGGCGGCGATGAGGCGCGCCGGGTTTTTCTCGCGGACCGACTTCAGGGCCGCGATCATCGTCGAGCCCGTGGCGATGCCGTCGTCGACCACGATGACGATCCGGCCCTTGGGGTCGACGGGGGGGCGGGCCTCGGTATAGCGCCGGCGCCGTTCCCGCAGGACCTCCAGCTGCTCGCGCTTCTCCCGATCGAGATAATCGCGGGAAACACCGAGCGCGCGGGCGTAATCGGTCAGGAAGGTGTGGCCGTGTTCGTCGATCGAGCCGATCGCCAGCTCGGGTTGCATCGGGGCGCGGAGCTTCCGGACGAGCACCACGTCGGCCTCGCCCCCCAAGGCGTTCGCGATGACCCGCGCCATGGGCACGGCCCCCCGGGGGATCGCCAGGACAAGCGGGTTTTTCCCGCGGTACCGGATGAGCTCGCGGGCGAGCAAGGAAGCGGCCTGTTCGCGGTTTTGAAACGTCATAAAGGGCCTTCGCGGCCTCCCTTAAGGCCGAGCAGGGACAGGATCAGAATGACGGCGTACATGACGAATCCGTAAACGCACACCGGCGGGCCGGGGATCGGGAAGGCCGCTTCGCCGCAGGAAACGCCTTCCATCCGAGACGCCGGACCGAAGAGTTCCTGGTATGAGAGATACCCCGAAAATAGGAGTCCGGCCACAGATACGCCCGCGATCGCTTTTAAAGTCGTTCGTATTTTCATACTTGAGTCTCCGTAAGGAATTTTCTCCGGTAGCCGGCGGCCGTTTTCGGACAATGGCTCAACACGGCGCAGGGGGCATACCGGACGACTTGTTCCGCGACGCCCCCCATGAGAAAGCGCGCCAGGCCGGAACGGCTGTGGGTCGGGATGAGGATTAAGTCCGATTTCATGTCGGCGGCCGCGCGGCAGATCTGGTCGGCCGCCGGGCCCATGGGCAGGCAGTAGGTCATTTCCAGCTTGGGGTGGGCCTCTTTTAACGCCTCGAGTTTCTCCGCGGCCTCTTTTTCCCGCGGGGAGATGCCGTCGACCAAGTCCTCGGGCAAGGGGTAGGGGGGAGGACGGACGGCGTGGGGCACGGGGGTGATGGCGTGAATCAGGCAGAACTGCAAAGGGAGGGCGGCGGCGAGCGTCTCCGCCAATGCGAACGTCTCCTCCTCGGGGCCCGCGAAGTCCACCGGCAGCAGCACCGAACGGGGAGGCCACGCGGACGACCGGCGCGTCACCAGCACGGGCGACGGCGAGTGGCGGACGAGCTTTTCCGCCACGCTCCCCATGAGAACGTGAGGGAGGTCGCTTACGCCCGCGGTTCCCATCACCACCAGATCCGGCGCGTCTTTTTCGACAGCCGATAAAAGCGCCGCCACCGGTTTTCCTTCGAGCACTTCGATCTCGACACCGGCCGCGAGGGTCTCGCACCGATCGGGTACGACGGCCTTGAAAGCCGCTTCGACCTGCGTCCGGATCCTCAAATCCGCTTCGTCGACCGTCCAGGAGTCCCCCTTCTCGGGCGACCACTCGAGGGTATGAACGACCTTGAGCCGCGAGCCGCAGAGGGCCGAAAGCCCGGCCGCCCATTCCAAGGCCATGAAGCTCGTGCGCGAGAGGTCGCAAAGGCTGAGGATTCTTTCGAACACAATTCCGATTTTAGGAAATCGGAGGAAAAACGGCCATGACATCGGCGAGACGGCGGCCTGATCTTCGTCAGGTTCGCGGTTTTCCGCGAGAGGAGTTCTTTTACGCGCCCGCCCTCGCGATGGTCTTCTTCAGGAGCAGGGAGAGGCCGAAGAGGAAGGCGTTGACCAGGATCATCGAAGGTCCCGCGGGGAAACCCGTTTGGCGATGCACCGACAGGCCGATCGCGCAGCTGGAGGCCCCGATGAAGAGGCTTCCGTAGGCGTATTGCCGCAGATTTCGGCTCACGTTTCTCGAGGCGGCGGCTGGGATGATCATCAACGCGCCGACCAAGAGCGTCCCCGTGACCTTCACTCCCAGCGAGACCACGGCCGCGATGGCCAGGAGGTAGAGCAGGTTGTATTTGCGGCCGGTGATTCCCTGGACGTGGGCCAGGTCCTCCGAAATGTTCAAGAGCATCATGCCCGGGTAGATGGATCGGACAAGAAGAAAAACGCCGAGAGAGATTAAGATGGAAAATACCGCCGCCGGCGGCGAGACCTTCGAGACGTCGCCAATCAAGCTTTCCAGCAATTCGGGCTCGGGGACGATCAGGAAACCGATGGCCAAGCTGGTGACGAAGGCGATGCCGATCAAGGTTTCCATCCCCAACGAGGTTTTTCCGCCCAACTGCCAGACGAGGAGGATTCCCAGGAGGACGAACAAAAAGGCGCCGAGGCTCGGGTCGAAATGGAAGGCCAGCCCCAACCCCAGCCCGGGCAGGGCGACGTGGCCGAGCGCGTCCCCCGCGAGCGCCATCCGCTTGCTGATCATGAGGGAGCCCAAGTAGCCGCCTACCGCCCCGACGGCGATACTGACGGCCAGGCTGGAAAGCGAGTCATCCATGGTCGTGTAGGAAATACTTGGTCCCCTTTCCGAAGACCTCCTGCAGATTGGCGGGCGTGAGGATCTCCGTCGGGGGGCCGAAGCAGATCATTTTTTTGTTGAGGCAGAGGATGTTCGTCGCCTGACGGTAGACGGCCGTCAGCTCGTGCGTGACCAGAAGGACCGTGAGCCGTCTCTCTTTCTGAACTTTTTGCAAAAGTTCGTAGACGGTCTCCTCGCCGCCGACGTCGATGCCGGCCATCGGCTCGTCGAAGAGGAGGGCATTGGGATCGCCTGCCAAGGCCCAGGCGATCAACACCCTTTGAAACTGGCCGGAGGAAATCTTCCCGATCTCCCTTTTTAGAAAAGAGGGATCTTCGATTCCGACCTGTTGCAAGACCTTCGCCGCTTCCGCCGGGCCGATGCGCTTCAATCCGAAAAATTCTTGCACGGTCACGGGCAAGTCCTTGTCGAGAGGCACCCGCTGCGGCACGTAGCCGATCACGACGTCCTCACTCCAAGTCACCTCTCCCCGATGCGGAAGAAGTCCGGCCAGTGCCTTCAAGAGGATCGTTTTGCCGGCCCCGTTCGGCCCCAAAATGACGAGTGTCTGGCCGCGGTCGACGCTGAAATCGATTCCTTCCAGAATCGGTTCGCCGTCCAAGGAGACGCTTAGGTTTTTGACCGTTAGAATTTTTCCCATGCGCCGTGCCATAATAGCACAATGAGGATCGAAGCCTTCAAAAACTCCGTGATCGAAACTCACATCTCGTGGATCCTCCTGACCGGCCCGTTCGCCTACAAGATCAAGAAGCCGGTGAACTTGGGGTTCTGCGACTTCACCACCTTGGAGAAGCGTAAATTCTATTGCGAGGAGGAGTTGAGGCTCAATCGAAGGCTTGCGCCGGAGCTTTACGTAGAGATCGTTCCCGTCACGGGGACGGAAGACGCGCCGCGCCTGGGCGGGGACGGGCCGGTCATCGACTATGCGGTGAAGATGGTCCAATTCGACCAGGCCTGCCGCCTCGACCGCGTGCTCTCCGCCGGCGGCCTTTTGCCGGAGCACATGGATCAATTCGCGTCCCAGCTCGCGGCGTTTCACGGCGCCGTTCCGGCGGCCGCGCCGGAATCGCCTTACGGAAACGCGCAGTCGGTCGCCCGCACGGTCCTGGAAACGCTCGGGGATTTGGATTCTTTGGAAAATGCCTCCCTCGTCGCCGACCTTCGTTCGTGGTGCGGGTCGGAAGCCGTCCGCCTGAAGGAGGTTTTCGAGGCCCGGAAGGACGGCGGCTTCGTCCGCGAGTGCCACGGCGACGCGCATCTGGCGAATGCGGCTCTGATCGACGGACGGATCCGGATCTTCGACGCCATCGACTTCAATCCGGACCTGCGGTGGATCGACGTGATGAGCGAGACCGCCTTCGCCGCGATGGATTTGCAGGACCGCGGACGGCCGGACCTGGCCCGCCGTTTTTTGAACGCCTACCTGGAGCGCACCGGCGACTACGAAGGCCTGCGCGCCTTCCGCTTCTACGAAGTCTACCGCGCCCAAGTGCGCGCCAAGGTGGCGGCCATCCGCCTGTCGCAAGAGGGCCTCGCGCCCGCGGAGCGCGCGGAAATCCGGGCCGAGGCGGAGGGGTATCTGGCCCTCGCCTTGAAACTCACGCGTCCCGAGCCGCCCAAGCTGTCCATCACCTTCGGCGTGTCCGGCTCCGGAAAGACCCACGGGACGCAGAGGATTTTGGAGACGGAAGGGGCCGTCCGACTCCGCACCGACGTCGAGCGCAAGCGCCTCTTCGGGATCGATCCCTTCGAGGGCACGCCGCCCTCGCGAAAAGAGGAAGTCTACGGAGCCGACGCCTCGCGGCGGGTCTACCGGCGGCTTTTGGATTTGAGCTGGATGCTTCTGTCCGAAGGTCATTCCCTCATCGTCGACGGAACTTTCCTAAAGAGGAGCGAGAGGGACGAGTTCCGCGCGCTTGCGGCCGCTCTGGCGGTCCCTTTCCGCATTCTATCCTTCGAGGCGCCGGACGACGTCCTGAAGCGGCGGGTTTCGGCACGCCGGGCGGCCGGCGCCGACGCTTCCGAGGCCGATTGGGAGATCGTCGAAAGGCAGAAGCGGCGGATGGAGCCTTTGACGCCCGACGAAAAGGGCGCGATGGAAGAAGGGGTATGAACTTCCTGATGGCGTTCTTGCTCCTCGTCAAACGGTATTTCCGGTACGAAACGGTCGGACTGGAGCATATTCCCAAACGCGGGCCGGCCCTGATCGTCATGAACCACGGCGTCCTGCCGTTCCATTCCTTCGCCCTGGTCTACGAGATTTACAAGAAGACGGGCGTCCTGCCGAGGAGCCTCGCGGCGGAGTTTCTTTTCAAAATTCCCGTCGTCAAGGACCTGTTCGAAAAGGGCGGGGCCGTCTGCGCTTCTCCCGAAAACGCCGAAAAGCTCCTGCGCGCCGGCCATCTCGTGACGGTCTCCCCCGGCGGGATCTACGAGGGCCTGGTCACGCGGCCGGACGCGGTTTGCCTTCCCTGGGAGAGCCATTTCGGATTCGCTCAGGTCGCCTGCAAGCTGGGCGTGCCGATCGTTCCGACCTACTGCCGGGGATTGAACAAGGCCTACGTCACGTCGCAGAGGTTTTTGGAGGAACGGACCTGGCTCCTCAAGCGGATCCGGTTTTCGATTCCGTTCTTTTTCGGGTTGGGGCTCTTTCCCTTCCCCGTCAAACTCACGCACGTGATCGGCAGCCCTATTTCCACGAAGCCCCGGAAGGGCGAGCCTCCGGATCGACGGGTTTGGCGGGTCCATGACCGGACGATCGCGGCGGTGACGCGTCTGGCGGAAGGATGACGCCGAACCCTCTTCTTGCCAGAGCTGCAGGGACTTGGTAGCCCGAGACATGTCCTCCCCCCTCGAAGAATCCTCCTGGCATCTTTTGGAATACGTGCCCGACGCGACCCTGATCGTCGACCGCGAGGGGCGCATCCTCTTCGTCAATTCCCTGGCGCAGAAACTCTTCGGCTACGGGCCGGGCGAGCTGGTCGGGCAGGCCATGGAGGTTTTGATCCCCCAGCGGTTCCGCGAACGGCACGTGCATCACCGCAAGGAATACGCCCACGGACCCAAGCCGCGGCCCATGGGGGCGGGGCTCGATCTTTACGGCGTGCGGAAGGACGGCACGGAGTTCCCCACGGAGATCAGCCTCAGCCCCATCCAAACGGGCGACAGCGTGCGGGTCATGGCGGCGATCCGCGACGTGACGGACAGCCGGTTGAAGGAGCGGCTGGCCACTTTGGGGCATTTGGCGGGGAGCATCGCGCACGAGCTGCGCAACCCGCTCGCCACCATCGACAGCTCGGTGTATTTCCTGAAGGCCAAGCTCAAAGACGCGGACCCGAAGGTCGCCGAGCATTTGAGCCGGATTAAGTCCGCCGTCACGGCGGCGACGTCGGTCATCCAGAGTCTACTGGACCTGACGCGGATGAAGCCGCCGCTGATGTCGCGCGTGGACGTGGCGGCGACGGTGGACGAGGCGGTGGCAGCGATCAAAGACATCGGCTCCATCGACGTCGTCCGCGATTATCCGGCGGAGGGCGCCTTCGTGCCGGGGGACTCCCAGCAGCTCCTGATGGCGTTCGGCAACGTCGCGAAAAACGCGGTCGACGCCATGAAGGGCAAGGGACGCCTCGTCCTCAGCGTGCGCAAGACGGAGCCCCACCACGTGGAGATTTCGTTTTCGGACACGGGGCCGGGGATCCCGGAGGAAAATCTGGACCGGATCTTCCAGCCGCTTTTCAGCACCAAGGCCACGGGTATCGGTTTCGGCCTCTCCATTGCGAAGATGGTGACGGACCGGCACGAGGGAAGCATCCGCGCCCATACGGAGCCGGGGAAGGGGGCGACGTTCGTCTTGAGATTTCCTCTTTATCGGGAAAAAACAGCTTGATAAACTCTTAAACCGATCATGATGGCCTTTCTTAAAAAGGTGCTGCTGGCGGACGACAATCTCGAGTTCTGCCGCAATATAAGCGATATCTTGGAGCTCAAGGACTACCAGGTGGTCACCGCCCACGACGGGCATGAGGCCTTGGAGTTGGCCAAAAACGAGCGGTTTGACTTGGCCCTGATGGACGTCCGCATGCCCGTCATGGACGGTCTCGAGGCCTTCGACCGGATGCAGTCCGCCTTGGTGCAGGTCCCCGTCATCATGATGTCCGCCTTCGCGGTCGAGGAAAACCTCCAGCAGAAGCCCATATACGCCTACCTGAAGAAACCCATCGACTTCGATCGGTTGATGGCGCTTTTGGACAATTTGGAACAGCAAAGGGCTTAAGTGTCCATGGAGCCTCTGGAGCCTCAATTCCGCGTCCTGATCGTCGACGACGACCGCGATCTCGCGCTTAACCTGCAGGACATCTTGGAAAGCCGCGGCTACTCGGCGTCCGTGGCCGCGACGGCGGCGGAGGGCCTGGAGGCCGCCCGGCGCCAAGTCTTCGATCTCGCCGTGGTGGACGTGCGGTTGCCCGACATGCCGGGCACGGCCTTGATCGAGAAGCTGATCCTCCTCTGTCCCGGCCTCGAATCCATTCTCATCACCGGCTTCGTCTCCCTGGAGACGGCCATCGCCGCCATCCGGCAGAAGCATATCGTCGCTTATGAAGTGAAGCCCGTCGACTTGGACCGCCTCATCGCCGTCTTGGAACAGGTCGCACGGAAGAAAAGGCTCGAGCGGGAGCTGCTCGACGTGCGGGAACGGGAGAGGGGGCGCATCGGACGGGAGCTTCACGACGGCTTGGGCCAGCACTTGACCGGCATCGCCCTTCACGCCCAGGTCCTGTGCGGGGCCCTAAAAGACAAGAAGCTCGCCGAGGCGGACCACGCCTTCCGGATCGCTCACATGATCAACGAGGCGATCCAAGAGGCCGGGCGGCTCGCGCGGGGCTTGGCGCCCGTGGTCCTGGAACAGAGGGGGTTGAAGGCCGCCCTCGAGGAGTTGACCTCCGGGATCGAAACGGCCTCGGGCGTTCCCTGCCGCCTGGAATGGAGCCCGGACGTCCGCGATCCCGGGCAGGACGCGGCCATCCACGTCTACCGGCTCGTCCAGGAGGCGGTGAACAATGCCGCCAAGCACGCCGCCGCCAAGGCCGTTCGCGTCCAGGTCGCGGGCGACGGCGAAGGCACGATGATCCGGATTTCCGACGACGGCGTCGGCCTGCCGGAGAAGGCCTCGGAGAAGGGCGGGATGGGTCTGAACATCATGCGTTACCGCGCGGGCGTCATCGGCGCCAGCCTGGAACTCATGCCGAACGAAAACGGCGGCACCGTCGTCTGTGTCCGATGCCGCCGATGGATGTGAACGGGTCCTTTCGCTGGAAGTTCCGGGCCGAATGACCTAAAAAGAAAATCATGGTCGAAACGGGCAAAAAGAAAAAAGGGACGCCGGAACGGGCGCGGATACTGATCGTGGACGACCACCCCGTCGTGCGGCAGGGTCTCGCGTTGTTGATCGGGCAGCAGCCCGACTTGTCCGTCTGCGGCGAGGCCGAGGACGCCTTTCGCGCCCTTTCCGCCATCGAGGCCTTGAAGCCCGACTTGGTCCTGGCCGACGTCTCCCTGAAAGGGGCCGACGGCATCGAACTGACCAAGGACATCAAGGCCCGTTTTCCCTCCGTGCCCGTCCTGGTCTTATCGATGCTCGACGAATCCTTCTACGCCGAGCGGGCCCTCCGCGCCGGCGCCAAGGGCTACGTCATGAAGCAGGAGGCCACCGACAAGATCCTCACGGCAATCCGCCGCGTCTTGGGCGGCGAGGTCTTCGTGAGCGATAAGATGGTCAGCCGCATGCTCCAAAAGATGGCCGGGGACTCGGCCGCGGGCGGATCGCCGGTGGATCTTCTGAGCGACCGCGAGATGACCGTCTTCCAGCTCATCGGGCGCGGCTACTCCACCGCGCGCATCGCCGAGGATCTGCATTTGAGCGTGAAGACCGTCGAGACCCACCGGGCCCACATCAAGGAAAAATTGAATTTGGCCGACGCCGCCGAGCTTTCGGGATACGCCGGCCAGTGGCTGAGCCGGCAGGGCGAGTAAGCCCCCCCGATGCGGCCATCGGGGAATCCCCGATGCGCCCTCGGCTGAGGTCCTCAACGAAAAATCAGGTCTCGCCCCGATTGTCGGCGGACGGCCCCTCCCGTAAGTTGGGCTCATCAAAAGGGAGGTCCCCATGAGCCACAACGCCATCAACCGCATCTTTCGAAAGAAACAATCCCTCTTCTACGAAGGCGCCCCGGCGGCCGGCGTCTACGTGGTCCGGTCGGGCCAGGTCAAAGTCTTCAAGACGGGTCCGGAGGGCAAGGAGCTCATTTTGAGAATCGCGAAGGCGGGGGATCTCCTGGGGGCCGAGTCCATCTTGTCAGGGCAGACCTGCACCTCCACGGCCGAGATGCTGGAGGACGGCGAGGTGTCCTTCACCGACAAGAATTCCTTCCTCGACAAGCTGCGCCGGGAGCCGCAGATGGCCTCCGACCTCATGCGCTCGCTCGCCTCCGAGCTGGTGGCCAGCCAGGAGGTGCGCGTGGAACTCGCCCAGTCCTCCGTCCGCGAGCGGATGGCGAAACTTTTGGCGACTTTGGCCGCGGAGCATGGCTCGCAGGTGAAGAAGGGAATCCGCATCCAGCTTTCACTCTCCCGCGAGGAGATGGCGGACATGATCGGCACCGCCTCCGAGACCGCCATGCGCCTGCTCAAGGATTTCCGCGAGGAGAACCTTTTGGAAGTGCACGGCCGCGAGATCTTAGTATTGGACCGCAACCGTCTGTTGCGGACGGCGGGGATGGAAGAGTCCTGGAGGATGGCATGCTGACCCGAAGACGCATGGAGGGGAAGACGGCCATCGTCACCGGCGGCTCCAAGGGCATCGGCCGCGCCGCCTGCCTGATGCTCGCCCGGGAGGGCGCGAAGGTCGCCGTCGCCGACACGGACGATTCGGCCGGCCGCGACGTGGTGGAGCGCATCGTCGCCTCGGGGGGCGAGGGCCGCTACTGGCATTTGAACGTCGGCAGCGAGGCGGAGGTGAAGAAGACGTTCGACGAGGTCGCGCGCGCCTTCGGCGAGATCAACGTGCTGGTCAACAACGCCGGCATCGCCGGAATCAACCGTCCCACGCACGAGATCTCGGAGGCCGAGTGGGACGAGGTCATGCGCGTGAACGTGAAGGGCGTCTTCTTCGGCGTCAAACACGCCGTGCCCCACATGAAGAAGGCCGGGGGCGGGAGCATCGTCAACCTGTCGTCCATCTACGGCCTGATCAGCGCCCCGGACGTCCCGCCGTACCACGCCTCCAAGGGCGCCGTGCGTCTGATGACCAAGACCGACGCCCTCCTCTACGCCAAGGACAAGATCCGGGTGAATTCCATCCACCCCGGCTTCATCTGGACCCCGATGGTGGAGGGTTTTCTCAAGTCCCAAGGAGACGTGAACGCGGGCATCAAGGCGACGGGGGAGCTGCATCCCCTCGGCCACCTGGGCGAGCCGGACGACATCGCCTACGGCATCCTTTATCTGGCCTCCGACGAATCGAAGTTCGTGACGGGCTCGGAGCTGGTCATCGACGGCGGCTACACCGCCCGATAGTAGGGTAGGAGGCCCCCATGATCCGCAAACTCCCTTCCGGTCACTACCGTTTGTATTCCCGCAGCATCAACCCCAAGACCGGCCGGCGGCGCAATTTGGGCACGTTCCCGACGCGCGCGGCGGCCGTGAAGCATGAGCGGGCGGTGCAGTTCTTCAAGAGACGCGGGTAAGGCGCCGATCATTTGACGAGGGGGAGGTAGACATCGAAGGTCGTTCCTTCCCCGAGCCGGCTGTCGGCCGTCACGAATCCTCCCACCTTCCGCAGAAAGTTCGCCACCATCGTCATGCCGAATCCCCTCGGCGCGTTGCCCGCGGGCTTGGTGGTGAACCCGAGCTCGAATATGCGGCGGAGGGTTTCCTCCGTCATGCCCTCGCCGTTGTCCCGGACGCGGAGACGGACGTAGCGGCCGGGCCGGACTTCGAAGGGGGCGGCTTGCCGGGACAGGCTCGCCGCCGTCTCCTCGGTCACGTCGGCCTTTTCCGAGCCGATGAAGAGACGCGGATGCCGGCGGCCTTTCATGGCGTCGCGGGCGTTGACGACCAAGTTGTCGAGCACGCGCAGCAGCTCGCCCGCCGGTCCGGGCACGAGGGCGGGCTCGTTGCCGGGCGCGAGGACCAAGTCCTGGCGGGAGCCGAAGAGAAGAGCCAGGCTCGAGGGCTGCAGCAGGACGTTCAAGTCCACGGCGGGAACGCTCCCGCCGCGGCCCGAATTCCGGAAATCCTGCAGCATCTGAAGCGCCCGCTCGGTGGCCAGGCGCGTCTCTTTCAACCCTTCCGAAAAATCATCGAAGGCGCCTGGCGGGAGGCTGTCTCCCGACAGGCGTTCTAAGCCCTCCTCCAGGAAGGAGTGGTTGGCGAGGAGGACGGCGAAGACGTTGTTCAAGTCGTGCGCCAGGGAATGTCCCGCGAAACGGAGCGCGGACGCCTCGGCCTGGAGCGCCAGGCGGCTTTGCGAATCCGGTTCCGCCTCGATCCGGCGCATGACGCCCGAGAAATGCGTGACGACGCCGTTTTGACGGTGGGCGATCAAGGCCATGGAGACGGGGATCTCGCCGCCCGCGGCGTCCAAGAGCGCGGTGTTTCCCATCCAGAGCCCCTCGCTGAAGGCCGTGGGGACCGCGGTGCGCTTGATTTGTTCCAGGGCCCATGCGGGGTGCAGGGCGTCGGTGGCGACGTTCGAGAGGTCGTCGTTCGCATCCCACTTCCTGATTTTCCTCAAGGCCTCGTTGCCATAGAGCATCCGGCCGTCGGGCGCGACGCTCAAGACGAAGTCGGAGGAGACGGCGAGGGTTTCGCGCAGCCGCCTGCTTTCCTCCTGCGCGTTCCTGCGGTCGGTGACGTCCCGCTGGGAGGCGTGGATCTCCAAGATCCGTCCCGACCCCGGATCGCGGACGGCCCGCGCCCGGGTTTCCATCCAGCGCCACGAGCCGTCCTTGTGCAGCAGCCGGTGCTCGAAGACGTTCAAGGCGCTCCGTTCCAGGATCTCCCCGTGCCGGGCCCGGATGTGCTCCAAGTCCTCCGGGTGGATGAATTCGTAGGCGGAGCGGCCGACCACCTCCTCCGGCCTGTAACCCGTGATGGTTTCGTTGGCGGGGGAGACGTAAGTAATGACGCCTTCGGCGGTCATCCGCGAGATCGCGTCCGTGGTGGTGCCTTCGAGCACGCGGCGCAGGTCCTCGCTTTTCATCATGCGGTCGCGGAACAGGCAGCGCTCCGTCGTTTTCGTGAAGAACAGGAATCCCAGCCCCTTTCCGCCGTCGCGGGACAGAAAGTGCACGGCGCCGTTCAAGTCGAAGCAATTTTGGCAGCCGTCCGCCGTGATGAGATGGACGTCCTTCTCCTCGAACTCTTCGCCCGGTCTCAGGGCGAGGAGGGTTTCGACCAGCTCGCGCCGCAAATGATGGGAGAGCAGCGGGGCTTCGTCGCTTCGGAGGGCCAGTGTCCTCAGAAGCGCGATGTTCCCTTGCAGGATTCTTCCCGCTTCGAGGGCGTTCCCGGGCTCGAAGGCGAGAGCGGGATGGGGGTAAAGGTCCAAGAAATTTTTCAGGGAGGACGGCGGTATATTTCCCCGTCCGGCGTCGTCCGCTGAGATCACGCGCGGGAGGGAGGAACCGTTCGCCGAGGCCATGCACAGCCAGGGCGTTTGAACGATCGGATTCATGAAACACCTCTTTCGCCCGGAGACGTAGCGCGGAAGAGGACCGGCCCCCATGACCCGCCGCAGGAGTCTTTATGATTTTTATCAGCTAACCTGCTGAAATTGTTGAATTATTTTGTTCCATGTCGCGGAAAATTTCTATCCATTTCCGTGGCCCCGCGCCCGCCCCAGGTATTTCGTCAGCTCGAACCACAGCACGCTCGAAAAACCGGCGGCGCCGCAGAGCAGGAAATCCCGGACGGCGAGGGGGCCGAAGCGGAAGAGGTCCCTCAAGGGGGGAACGGCGAGGACGGCCGCCAGCAAGGCGGTCGCCCCGGCGAAGACGGCCCAAAGGGCCTTGTTCGGGGTCCGCAGCGTCGCCCAGATCGTGCTCTTCCAGGACCGGTTGGTGAGGATGAGCGCGAGGTTCGCGGCGACCAGGGTCGCGAAGGTGAGGGCGCGGAGGCGTCCTTCCGGCAAGCCGAAATGGCGGCCCAACGCGTAGGCGCCGAAGACGACGGCCAGGGCCCCGGCCCCTTGGAGAAGGCTGAAGAGCAGCACCTTGCGGCCGAGCAACGGCGCGTCCCTCGGGCGCGGCGGGCGGGTCATGACGTCTTTCTCCTCGGCCTCCGCTTCGAAGACGATCGAGCAGGCGGGGTCGATGATCAGCTCCAGGAAAACGATGTGCGCGGGGAAGAACGCGAGAGGCCAGCCGAGCAGGACGGGCAGCAGGGCGAGGCCGGCGATGGGCACGTGGACGGCCAGGATGAAGGAAATGGCCTTTTGAAGGTTGTCGAAAATGCGGCGGCCCATACGGACGGCGGCGACGATGGAGGAAAAGTCGTCGTCCACGAGCACGATCGAGGCCGATTCGCGCGCCACGTCGGTTCCGCGGCCGCCCATGGCCACGCCGATGTGGGCGGCCTTGAGGGCGGGGGCATCGTTGACGCCGTCGCCGGTCATGGCCACCGTCTCGCCGTCGGCCTTGAGCGCCCCGATCAGCTTGAGTTTGTACTCCGGCGACATGCGCGCATAGACGTTCACGGCGCGCGCCTTCTCGCGCACGACCTCGTCGGGCAAGGCCTGAAGCTCGGCTCCGGTCAAAATGCCCGCCTCCGTCGGCAAGCCGATCGTATCGGCCACGTGCCGGGCCGTTCCCGGATGGTCGCCCGTGATCATCACCACCCGGATCCCGGCGGCGTAGCATTCCCGGATGGCCCCGGGGACCGACGGGCGCACGGGGTCGACGAAGCCCAGCAATCCCACCAGCCGAAAGACGAAATCGTGCTGGATCTCCGGCAGCTTCGGGTTTTGAAAGTGCGCCTTGGCGACGGCCAGCACGCGGAATCCGTCGTCCGCCATCGCCTTCACCGCGCGGGCCATGGTCGCGTGCTCGTCCTCGGGGAGATGGCATAGGTCGAAAATTGCCTCGGGCGCGCCTTTGGAGGCGATGACGAAATCCGTCCCCCCGGGGGATTGCCAGACGTGGGAGAGTGCCAGAAGCTCGGGCGTGAGCGGATATTCGCGGACCAAGGTCCAGTCGCGATGTACGTGTTCGGTCCCCGCGAGGAACCGGTCGGCGATCGCGGCGATGGCCTTTTCCATCGGGTCGAAGGGGTTTTTCTGGCTGGCCAGCAGGGCGAACTCGCCCAGTTCGTGGAAGGCCTCCGGGAGGATTTCGGTTCCCGCGTCCACATCTTGAACGGCGCCGTTCGCGTAGAGGCGCTCGACGGACATCCGATTCTGGGTGAGGGTTCCGGTCTTGTCCACGCAGAGCACGGTGGTCGCCCCCAGGGTCTCGATGGCGGCGATCCGCCGCGTGAGCACCCGGCGCGCGGACATCCGCCAGGCGCCGAGGGCCAAAAAGACGGTCAGGACGACCGGGATTTCCTCCGGGATCATCGACATGGCCAGGGTGATTCCGATGAGCACGCCCTCGAGGGCGTCGGCCCGCGAGAGGCCGTAGAGGACGGCGACGCTGACGCACACGACGAACGCGGCGACGGCCAGGATCTTCACGAGCCTGCCGGTTTCCCGCTGCAGGCGTGTCTTTTCGGGCTTCATCCCCGCGAGCATCTTGCCGATGCGCCCCATCTCGCTCCGAAGCCCGGTGGCGGTCACCAGGGCGGTCGCGTGGCCCTGGACCACGAGCGTTCCCGAGTACACCGTTTCGTCCTTCCGCTTGCGCACGGGGACGGATTCGCCGGTTAAGAGAGATTCGTCCGCGGCCAGATGGGAGGCGGTCAGGAGGGCGCCGTCGGCGGGGACGCGGTCGCCCTCGGAGAGCATCACCAGGTCGCCGGCCACGACCTCGCGCCCGGGGATCCGGCGCGCGGCGCCTTCGCGCACGACCAAGGCCCGGGGGCTGGAGAGGTCGCGGAGGGCCTCCAAAGCCCGCTCCGTCTTGCGCTCCTGATAAAAGGTAATGGCGAGGACGAAGAAGACGGAGACCCCGAGCATCAGGGCTTCCTTCAAGTCGCCGAGGGAAAAATAGATCCCGGAGGCCGCCAAAAGCAGGAGGATCATCGGCTCCGAGGCCACTTCGCGCGCGATCGCGGCGACGCCGCGGGGCCTGGCGGAGGGAAGCTCGTTCGCCCCGTCGCGGAGCAAGCGCTCCGCCGCTTCCTTTTCCGTGAGGCCGGGGGGGAGGGGGTGTTTCATAGGTGCGGATAATTCCGGAGTTCGCGCGTCCTTGCGAGGATCTTCAGAATGGCGTCTTTCTGGTCGAAGAATTCGGGAAAACGGGTGAACAATGCTTCGGCCTTTTCCGGGAGCCCGGCGGCCATTTCCTTGAGCGTCTGAAGGACGAAAGCCGCCTTGACGCCCGCTTCCTCCGCGAACCGTTCCCAATGACGTTGGAAAATCCTGTCCGCGGAATATTCGCCGCCGATCTTCATCGCCATGCGCGAGGAAAGGCCGGGATAAACCACCGTCGACATCAGGTCGTAGAAGGGCGCCAAGAGGACGCCGTCTTTCGAGATCAACAAAGAGATGTTCTTTCCGTGGGCGTCCGCGTTGCCGATCAAGAAATTGAACGCAGCCCATTGGATCAGGGACTTCTTGTCGGCGGCCGGTTGACGGCTCTTGGATTCCAGGAGGCGGAAACAGTCCCGGAAAGAAGGGCCTCCTTCGTTCTCGTACTTGCGATCCGGCATGCGGCCCAGCGCCTGGCAAAAGTCTTCTTGATGGAGGCGCCGGACCGTTCCCGCCGCCGTCGCTCGGTCGTACCGCTTCACCAGGCAATACGGATTTTTTCCCGTCGACCGGAACAGTACCGGCGCGGCGGACAATCCCATGTGGACGGCGAGCGTCATGCAGAAGGCCTCGTTTTCGGTGGAATCGGGAACGTGGGAAATGCTGGGTTTGAGGATGTAAGAACTCGCGAACGCCCCTTCGGGAAGGAAGAGATTCGTGTCGTCATAGTGAACCGGCAATTTATTTTGGGCGCCGGCCAGGGAAAGCCTCGCTCCCTCTTGGGTGGCGAGCAGGGGACGACTCGGCAGGTTTTGAAGGCGTGCGTCGAGATCCTCGCGGGACAGGGGACGATAAGATCCCTCCCGCGAAGGCCTCGTTCCTTCGGGAAGCAAGGATAACGCCCCGGCGCAATCGCCCCCGATCGCTTCCAACAGTTTGAAGTCGTTGCCCGGCGAGATGCCGAATTTGGCCGCGAGCAGCCGCCGGACTTCGCCCTCCGGCAGCAGGTTGGCGAAAAACGCGCGCGCGGCGTCGCGGTCGTAAATTTCCTCTCGCAGCGGCAGGGACAGCGAGAGGGGATATTTGTCCGGACCCGCAAGCCATTCCGGCGCGTACTGGAAAAGGTATCTGCCGTTACCGTCCAGCCAGAGTCGGCCGACGGCCTTCGCGTCCACGTAGACGATGAGCGTATTCATTCGTCGTGTCCCCTTTCCCGACCCTCAAGAGTCAGCCCCAATCCTTGCAGGACTTTCAGAACTTTCGAGAACCGAACCGTTTCCTTCCCGTTTTCCAGGTCCGAGAGAAAACGCGTTCCGACTCCGCAAAGAGCGGCCGCTTCCGATTGGGCGAGTCCATCCTTTTTCCTTTTCTTTCGGATGAGGTCAGAAATATCATTTAATTTCAATATTTTAGACATAATTATTCCCGATCGGGAATATATCGCGGACTTAAGGCAAAGACAAGAGATTTATTCCCGATCGGGAATGGAATAGGAAGTTTCGGTGAAGGCTAAGGCTAATATTCCCGATCGGGAATATAAGGTCTGTCTGTCCCTCACGGCCCTCGCCGGCCTTTCTCGATCCTCTCAAGGCGTTGGATGATGTCCTTGAGCGAACGTTCGATCCTCTCGGTCTCCTTCTCCTCCGAGCGGACCTCTCTCTCGATCGGCAAAAGTTCCCTCTCCACTTCCTCCTTCATGAGGAAGGTCAGGAGCACGCCGGTGAAGGTGATGAAGAAGACGGTGCCCGTGTACATGAGCGCGATGGCGATCAGGCGTCCGGCGAAGGTGATCGGCAGGAGGTCTCCGTAGCCGATCGTGGTGATGGTCGAGACGCCCCACCAGAGGCAATTGAAATAAGAGCTCATGGCGGGGTTGACGTTCCGCTCCAGGAAGTAGACGGCGGTGACGGCGATGAGGAGGACCACATTCCCGACGACGGTCAGATAAATGAAAGTGGGATGGAAGAAGGCCTTCAGGAGTTGCCGAGATTCTTTTTTAAAGAGTTTGAAGAGGCTCATAGTCCCTGTGAGGAAGCGAACTCCTTCAGGAACACCGGTTTCCGGCGGTTGCCCCAATGGCCCGGCCGGTCCTCGAACACGCCGGGAAGGGCGGTGCCGCAGGCGGCGCAGGTGCCGTCCTCCTTCAGGCGCCAATCGACGATCGCGTAACCCCGCCGCCCGATCACGCGCCTCTTGCACCCGGCGCAGTAGGTGTCCTCGCCCGCGACGTGAGCGATGTTGCCCACGTAAGCATGATGTATCCCGTTCTTCAGAGCGATCTCCCGGGCCTTGATCAGCGTCTGCGGCGGCGTCGGAGGCGTGTCCATCATCTTCCAATCGGGATGAAAGGCCGTGAAGTGCACGGGCACGTCGGGGCCTAAGTTTTCCAGGATCCAACCCGTCATTTGATCGGTCTCCTTCTCCGAGTCGTTCAAGCCGGGGATCATGAGGTTGGTGATCTCGAACCAGCACTTCGTTTCTTTTTTAAGATAAACCAGCGTATCGAGCACCGGCTGGAGATGGCCGACGGTGACGTCGCCGTAGAATTTTTCGGTGAAGCCTTTGAGATCCACGTTGGCCGCGTCCATGTATCGGTAGAGCTCGGCGCGGGCCTGCGGTTCGATATAACCGGCGGTGACCGCCACGGTCTTGAGCCCCGCCTCGCGGCAGGCCTGAGCGACGTCGACGGCGTATTCGAGAAAGACGGTCGGGTCGTTGTAGGTGAAGGCCACGCTCCGGCAGCCCAAGTCCTTCGCCGCCTTGGCGATGGCCTCGGGGGAGGCCTGGTCGGCCAAGGTGTCGATCTCGCGCGATTTGGAGATGTCCCAGTTCTGGCAGAATTTGCAGGCCAAGTTACAGCCCGCCGTCCCGAAGGAGAGGATGGGCGTGCCCGGCAGGAAGTGGAAGAGGGGCTTTTTCTCGATGGGGTCGACGCAGAAACCGCTGGAGCGCCCGTAGGTGGTCAGGACGATGCCGTCGTTCTCCCGCATGCGGACGAAGCACATCCCGCGCTGGCCCTCGTTCAAGCGGCAGAAACGGGGGCAGACGTCGCACTGGACGCGCCCGTCGTCTAATTTGTGCCAATAACGGCCGGGCACCACGGGCCCCGCCGGAAACCGGGACGCCATACACCTTCCTCCTTATATTGTTATTATAAGCACGATTTCGCGGCGGCGCCATGACCCCGGTCATCCCGGAGGGGAGGCTCAATATCATGCCGACGCCTGCGGCGGTAGACAGGCATAAATTCAATGATCCTCATATTTCAGGATGTGGAGGGACAATTCCGGAAAGGCCTTTCTCATCGCGGAGAGGAGGGCTTCCTTGTCACGGGCTTTTTCATGGACGAAACCGACGGACTTCTGGAGCGCGGAGGCCTTGACCGTGGAGGCGTCGACACCGGCCTGCAGGGAGAGCCAGGAGACGAGTTCGTCCGCCCGCGCCTGCGGAAGGGGGCCCAGCAGTTTCAGCACCACGAGCTCGAGCTTGTCCGGCGAGGCGGCGACTTTCTGAGCCGCGTCCCAGGAATAGACCGCCGCGCGGTTGTCCTCGTGGCAGAGACCGCAGGGCCAGGCGCTACTGACTGGCATCAATAGCGCCCATAGCGCCATGATGCGCATCAGCGAATTCGTGATCGACGAAGACATATTTCCCCTTTTCCGGAATGACGAACTCGACGATCGCGCCGCTGGACGCGCCTAGGAGGACGGTCTGCATGCCGCGAAGCTCATTGGCCGGATTACCGTCCAGCCAAACCTTGTCAAAGATGGTTCCGATGACGTGGAAGCTCGATGTGCCGTTCGGCCCGGCGTTCAGGACATACAGCCGGACCCGTTCTCCGGCCTTCGCCTTGAGCGGTTACGCCTCGAGGTGTCGCTGAAATTTGCCGTTGAAGGTCACGTAGGTCGGCTGCTTCTTCTCCACCGCCGCCATGTCGGTGTCGTAGGTGCCGTCGGCCTCGGGCTGCTCCTTCGGATAGAATTCGGATTGGACCAAGGCGTATTCCCGGTCGGCCTTCGTCGGATAGCCATCCTTCGGCTCGACGATGGTCATCCCGTACATGCCCTTGGCCAGGTGTTGCAGGACCATCGTGGTGGCGCAGTGGTACATGTAGACGCCCGGATAGTTGGCGATCCATTCGAAAGTGAGCGATTGGCCGGGGTCGATCGTCCGGTACTTGTCCTGGGGCGAGACCATCGCGGCGTGGAAATCGATCGAGTGGGGCATCGGCAGGGTGATCGCCGCCTGCTCGGAGCTCCGGTTATTGAGCGTAAAGACGACCTTGTCCCCCTGCCGGACGTGGATCGTCGGCCCCGGCGCGTCGCCGCCGAAGGTCCAAAGGCCCATCTTCACATTGTCGAAGACCTCGACGACCTTATGCGTGACGTCCAAGCGGACGTGGTGGACGGTTTCTTGCGGCACCGGTTTCACCTCCGGGAGCAGGGTGACCGCGCCGCCGTCGAAGAACTTGTCGTCCTTGGGAAGCTCCATTCCGAGCTTGGACTCCGGCGACCCGTACTGGCTCCCGTAAGAACCTCCGGAGGGGCGTCCCGAGCAGGACACCAAGACCAGCATCAGTATCAGGGCCAACGGTCTCAAGGCCAATTTCATAAAAGCTCCTTTTGCAATTTCCGATTAGGTCGAAACGTTCGTAAAAACCATGATCCTAGGCGCATCCGGATATGATCTCCGTCAGTCGCCCGTTTTGAAGATCCGGGGAAGGGCGAATCCGCCCCAGGCGGCGAGCCCCAAGGTCCAGGACCATGCGGCGAACAGCAGGTGATTCCAGTAGGCCGTCTCCGGCAGGAGGCGGGCGATGCTGCGCGTGGCGGCGGCGAGGAGAATCAGGCCGACCGCAGCTTTAAGAAGCCGCGAGGTCTTTTCGAGGACGAGGTCGTGGCTGCCGTGGGCAAGCGTGACGCGCGTCGCCACGGCGAAGGTCATCAAACCGAAGCCGCCTACGTAGGCCAGATGGCGCGCGTGAACGTCATAGGAAGGCGCCGCGACGGGCAGCCAGAGACCGAGCAGCAGGAGCCAGCAGGACGTCCAAAGGCTCCAGGCCAGCGTCGAACGGACGGCTGGCCCCCTATGGATCTTCCAGTCATGAAAACTCACCAGCGTGAACACGGCGGCGCGGAGACCCCGTCCCAACGCCGGAGAGACGCGGATCTCCAAGGCGAAACTGGCCAGGAGAACGGCCGAAACGACCCACAAAGGAAGAGGGATCAGCCGCAAAAAAGGCAAAGGTTTCTCCTTCGGCGGGCGGACGCTGACGGTGACCGGCGGCGTGCAGGTCGGGCGGCCCAGGAGATTCGGGATCAGGAAAATCCCGACGCCGAGGATCAGAAGGAGCTGAAAGCCTTCATAGAGATAAAGGCGTCCCAGGGTGTCGAATAAGTCGGCGCGGCCGGTGGCGTCATGGAAGGCCTGGAACGCGGCGGCCACGACTTCGGCCGCGAGCGCCGCGAGGGCCAAGATCAGCGGAGGCGGCGGATAGGCGCTGCGGTTTCGGATGCGGCGCCAGCAAAAGGCGAGAAGGAAGAGGCTAAAGGCTCCGAGGCAGGCGTGAAAGGGCAGTCGGTTCGGGAAAAAGACCGTAAGTAAAAGGCCGGCCGCAAGCGCTCCTCCGACGACAAAATCGCTGCGCTCGGGCCCGAAACTTCCCGTGAATCGGGGGACGGCGGTCATGAGGAAGCCCGCGGCGAACAAAGGGAGGAATCCTCCGGTCATGAGATCGGCGTGCCACTCCTTGGGGTAGGTGCCCATGGCGTTTTGAAGAAAGAGGATCCAAAGCCCGACGCCCGCCAGGCCCATCAGCCAGCCGATCGGGAAGAAGACCCGATAGGCATCGATGGGAACGGGCCGCCTCAGAAAAACACCTGCTTCGGGACTCTTAAGTTGCGGCGAGATCATGGCAGGTTTCCTGCGTGATGCCGGTGCTCTCCTCAAGGCCTTCCCTGTCCAGGTTGCAAAGGAAGCGACTCTACCGGGTTCGAAGGAGGTATCTTCGGCTCCGTCCAAAGCTCCGATCGGAGCGCGTGCTTGCAGATGCCGATGACGTGGCTCCCGCATTGCTCGCTTTGCTGCATGTCCCGCTTGAGGACGGCCTTGAGAGCCCGCTTGAAGGACGACCGGAGTTTCTTTTCGGAAACCCCTCTTTTTTTGCAACGGAAGGCGACGCGGCAGGAGGCCTCGATTAAGTCCTCGAGAAAGCTTTCGGTTGTCATCTCGAAACGCACATGGATGCCGGCCATGAAACCCTCCTTCGGGAAGTTTCCCAAAAAGGACGGCCGGAGGACATGATCTTCACGAGGTCCCGGCCTGATTTTCGTCAGCCGGAGCAGAATCATGCCGGTGCCTGACGGAGGTCATACGGCCTTTTCGGCCTTCCGTTTTAGACTGCCTTTCAAAAGGAGGCGTTATGGCGAACGAAAAGACTCTTACGACGGCGGCGGAACGGCGACCGGGCCGGGGACTGTGGTCGGTCCATGAGGCCCTGGACCGGATGATCGGCGACTTCTTCGGGGAGACGGGGATCGAGCCCTTCCCGGCCCGGGCGCTCGATGGTTTCCAAATCCCGAGCGTGGACATCGCCGAGACGGACAAGGAACTGACGGTCTCGGCGGAGTTGCCCGGGATGGACGAGAAGAGCATCGAAGTGTCCCTGAACAGGGACCGGCTCGTCATCAAGGGGGAGAAGAAGGAAGAGGAAGAGGAGAAGAAAAAGGGGTATTACCGCAAGGAGCGCCGCTTCGGCTCCGTCTACCGCGAGATCGATCTGCCCTGCGAGGTGATGGCCGACAAGGTGGGCGCAACCTTCGCGAAAGGCGTCCTGAAGATCACGCTTCCCAAGACGGCCCAGGCCCTGAAGGAAAACGTGAGGATCCCGGTCAAGGCCGGTTGAAACCCGGACCGTGAATCAGAGGCGGCATTCCGACGGGTCGCACTTGATCGCGAATTCCTGCTGCATCGGGTCTTCGCCGGTGCCCAGTTCCAGGACCTGCGTCGGCTTGCTCCCGTAGCGGTAGATCGTGATGCCCTTGAGCCCCAGATCCCAGGCCCGCCAGTAGGCGTCCGCGACGTCGTCCGGCGTCGCGCCGGCGGGGAGGTTGATCGTCTTCGAGACGGAGTTGTCGACGTGTTTCTGGAAGGCGGCCTGGATGGCGAGGTGGCGGTCCGGGGGGATGTCTAAGGCGGTCGCGAAGAGACGGCGCGTGTGCTCCGGGATTCCCTCCACGTCTTTCAAATGCCCTTTTTCCAAGACCTTCCGCAGAATGTCCTTCCGGCTTAACCCGTTCTCCTTCAGATGGGCGAGAAAGACGGGGTTGGCGTCGACCAGCGTCTTTCCCTCCAAGGCGCGGCGGCGGTAGGCCAGGGCGAAGAGCGGCTCGATGCCGGAGCTCGTGCCGGCGATGATGCTGATGGTTCCGGTCGGGGCGACCGCGGTGAGCGCGGCGTTGCGGAGCCGGATCCTCCGCCGCTCGTGCACGCTGCCTTTCCAGTTCGGGAAGGGACCGCGTTCCTTGGCGAGGCGGCGCGAGGCCTCCCGCGCCTCCCCGGCGATGAACCGCATGACCCTCTCTCCCAGCGACGCCGCCTTCGGGGCGTCGTACGGAACGCCCAGCAAGAGGAGCAGTTCGGCGAATCCCATGACGCCCAAGCCGATCTTGCGGTTGCCGCGGCACATCCGGTCGATCTCCGGAAAGGGATAGCGGTTCGCCTCCACGACGTCGTCCAGGAAACGTATCCCTTTTCGGACCGTTTCCCCCAAGCGCTTCCAATCGATTACGAAGCCGCGCCCCTTCCGGGTCACCATCCGGGAAAGATTGATCGAGCCCAAGTTGCACGCCTCGTAGGGCAGCAGCGGGATCTCGCCGCAGGGGTTGGTCGCCTCGATGGTCCCCAGCCGCGGCGTGGGGTTGGCTCGGTTGATCGTGTCCAGGAAAATGAGCCCCGGATCCCCGGTTTCCCAGGCGGCCTCGGCGATCCGGTCGAAGACCTCGCGGGCCTTGAGGCGCCCGGCCTTCGCCCGCGTGGCCGGATGGATCAGGTCGTAGGTCTTGCCGGCGCGGGCGGCGCGCAGGAAGGCGTCGGTGGCGCCGACGGAGATGTTGAAGTTCTGGAGCGTCTTTCCGTCGCGCTTGGCGTCGATGAATTCCAGGATGTCGGGATGGTCCGCGCGGAGGATGCCCATGTTCGCGCCGCGGCGGCGGCCGCCCTGTTTGATGTTCTCGGTGGCGGCGTCGAAGATCTTCATGAAGGAAACGGGCCCCGAGGCCTCGCCGCCGGTGGAGCCCAGGAAGGACCCGCGGGGCCTGAGCCGCGAGAAGGAAAAACCCGTCCCGCCGCCCGTTTTCTGCACGACCGCCATCCGTTTGACCGCCTCGAAGATGCCCTCCATCGTGTCCTCGACGGGAAGGACGAAACAGGCCGAGAGCTGTCCGAGCGGCGTGCCGGCGTTCATGAGCGTGGGGCTGTTGGGGAGGAACTCGAGGCGCTCCATCATGAGGCGGAACGTCTCGGCCCAGCGGTCGCGGGCCTCGCCGCCGCCCCAGGCGGTTTCCGCGGCGGCCACCGCGTCGGCGACGCGGCGGAAGAGCCGGGAAGGCGTTTCGACGACGCGGCCTTGCGCGTCCCGGCGGAGATAGCGGGCCTCCAAGACGCGGAGAGCGTTGGAGGAGGATTCAGGCATGGGGCCGATTCTATACCGGATTTTTCTTTTTATCCCCTCCGGAATTTGCCGGGATGGAACGTCAGCACGTGGCAGGGCGCGTAGCGGACGACCTGCTCGGTGACGCTGCCCAGAAGCAGTCGGGGAAGGCCTTTCCGCCCCTGCGTGGGCATGAGGATCAAGTCGGCGCCGATTTGCTGCGCCATCCGGCAGATTTCGTCGGCCGGCTGTCCGACGGCGGCATGTTCGATGATCGGAATCTCCGGATGCTTCGAGACGATGGTGCGCAGGCGGACCCGGGCCTCGCGCAGGGCGGCTTCCTTGTCGAAAGGCGGCAGAAAGGGGGCGGCTTCGGGAGGGATGGATAGGGGCGTGGGCGCCTCGACCACCTGAACGAGCTCCACGGAGGCGTTGAAGGCGTTCCGCAGCTCCGAGGCGAGGAGCAGGGATTCCTCGCCGTCATCCTCCCAGTCCAGCGGGATCAGGATCGCCCGTGGCGGGAAATCGCTCCGCCTCACGACGAAAACGGGCGCCGATGAATGGCGGACGATCCTCTCGGCCACGCTTCCCAGGAACACATGCGTCAGTCCCGTGACGCCGTGAGTTCCCGCGAGGACCAAGTCGGGCTTCTCCTGATCGATCATTTCCAAAAGCGTTTCGGCCGGCCGGCCGGTCCGGACCTCGATGCGGACGGCCTTCGTCTTTTCGGGCCCCGGCGCCTTGCGGCTTTGCAGCTCCTTCTCGATCTGGGTCCGGAAGAATCGCCCCATCTCCGCCGGATGGTCCCGCGCCTCCTCCCGTCCGATCGCGTGCGCGACGACGATTTCCGAACGGAAGGCCTCCCCGAGGCTCAAGGCGCAGGTGAGCGCGCGCCGGGACGGCCAGGAGAAATCGAAAAGGACCATGATTTTGGAAAACATAAGGCCTCCTAATTGCTTCTAAAGCCTTTCGACGTCCATCGACCGGACCTGCTCGCGGTAGCGCTGCCTCAGTTTCACCGGAATCGAACGTCCCGCCATGGCCAGGAAGACGGCGGCGGGAAGGTGGAAGAACATGATCATCTCGGGGTGGTGCCAGATCCTTTTGACGGCGATGCCCGCGAGGATCAGGATGCCGAAGACGGCGAAATAGGCCCAGCCTTTTTTCTGCTCCGAAACCATAGAGTCAACCCCCCTCCGGCGATGAGGAGCGCGGCGAGGAAGAGGCCGAACTCGACGCCGAATCCCAAAAAATCCTGCTGCGCCACGCGAAAGTCCCTCGCGGCCGTTCCCCCGGCCGTCGTCGCGCGGAGGCGATAGTCGCCGGGCATCTGCAGCCAGAAGGTTCCGGCGGCGCCGCCGGGGACCTCCTTCATCGCCACCGCGAAGAGGTCCCCTTGCGCCGAGGCGACGACGACCTGCGCCGGGCCGGGGCCGCCCCCCAGGACCCGCACTTCAATGGGCGCGACGGTCCGCGGCGATTCCGGCCTCAGCGCGATGTTCGGTGCTGAAGACATGTTTTTGTCGGCGGACCGTAAACGCCACGACCGCCGCGATTCCGATGACCATCCCCATTTCCATGAAGTGGATCATCAATTCGATGATTCGGTTTTCTTCCAACATGCGACCCAGACTACGCCCCCGGACTCCCGGCTTGTAATGATATGGAACAGGCCGGAACATGATTCAAATCATGGTGCGCTCCCGCGCGCGTGGGCAAAGTGGCTTCGGTATGGAAATGAAAAAGACCGCGCTCACGGCGGCGCTGCTCCTCGCGTTCGGTCCGTTCTTCCCGGCCTTCGGCCAGACCGCCTTCGTCGACACGATCAAGCGGCAGGAAATGGTCCAGAGCGGGAAAAAGGCCTTCTTGAACCGCTGCTCCGGCTGTCACGGGCTGGAAGGGGACGGCAACGGGCCGGCCGCCCGCTTTCTGGACCCGCGCCCCCGCGACTTCACGAAGGGCATCTTCAAGTTCAAGACGACGCCGTTGGGTGGCATGCCCACCGAGGACGATCTCCTGAAGACCCTCAACCAAGGCGTCCCGGGCACCAGCATGCCGTCCTTCGCTCTCGTCAGCGACGCGGAGAAGCGTTCCCTCGTCGAATACCTGAAGACCTTGGCCCCCGACGCGTGGAAGGCGCGGGACCCGGTTTCGGCCGTTCCCGCCCTGGCCGTGCCCGCGGGCGTCTTCAACAACAAGGCGAAATTTTTGGAATACGCCAGAACCGGCCGCGTGTGGTTCCAGGAGCTGGGCTGCATCGCCTGCCACGGGACCTCGGCCAAGGGCGACGGACCGTCCGCGGAAACCTTGACCGACGCCTGGGGCAACCCCATCCGCCCGGAGAATCTGCACCGCCCGTTCGTCAAGCGCGGCTACACGCTGCAGGACGTCGCCTACTCCATCGCCAACGGCGTCGATGGGACGCCCATGCCCGCCAACGGGACGATGTTGGACGGCATGGCCGACCGTTTTCCGGAGGTGCGGGAGAAGCGCTTCGTCTGGGAGCTGGCGGCCTACGTCTTCTACCTGCGCGGCGAGCATGCCGGCCTCTACAAGGAAGGGGAGATCCCTCCGATCCCGCCCGACCGCATCCCTCCCGAGGAGGTGAAGGCGGCGGTCGGCAAATATTTCGAGGAGCCCGCCGATGGAAAATAACGAACGCCCTCTGGTGCCGCAGAAGCTGGTGACGGCGCATCTGCTGATCGCCGTCCTCTACATCTTCATCGCCGTGCTGGCGGGCTTAACCTTCTCGCTTCAGTTCATCGACCTCTATCCCTTCAAGGGCGTCGCGCTTTTCTCGCCGGGCCGCGTGCGGATGGTGCACACGCAGTCGGTGGCCTATGCCTGGCTGGCCAACGCCTTCTTCGGCGTCATCTATTACATGATCCCGAAGCTGACCGACCGGCGCATCTT
Source organism: bacterium (assembly GCA_036274695.1). Taxonomy (GTDB): domain Bacteria; phylum UBA10199; class UBA10199; order JACPAL01; genus DASUFF01. Next base: position 46,175 of record DASUFF010000141.1, read on the forward strand.
TTCGGAGAAGCTGGGCTGGTTCGTTTTCTACGCGTACAATTTTTTGATCTTCGCCACCGTCGCCCTGATCTTGGGAGGCCACGCGCAAGGCCTGGAATGGGCGGAGACCCCCAAGATCCTGGACCCCTTGATCGCCGTCGTCGTCGTCCTCTACGTGGTCAACGTCGTCGCCGCCGTCTGGAGGGCCCGCTCCAAACCCTTCTACGTGAGCGTGTGGTACGTGCTGGCGGCGCTGATCTGGACGCCGCTCGTCTATTTGATGGGAAATTTCCTGCCGGAGTACGTCTTCGCCGGGACGAGCGGGGCGGCGATCTCCTCCATGTACATCCACGACCTGGTGGGCCTGTTCGTGACGCCCATCGGCACGGCCATGATCTATTATCTCATGCCCGTCCTGCTCAAACGCCCGCTCTTCTCGCACGCGCTCTCGCTCATCGGGTTCTGGGGGCTCGCGTTTTTCTATCCGCTCAACAGCACGCACCATTACCTCTACAGCCCGATCCCGATGTGGTCGCAGTATGCCGGCATCGTGGCCTCCGTGGGCATCCACGTCGTCGTCTACACCGTGGTCTTCAACGTCATCGCCACCATGGCCCAGGATTGGAAAAAGGCGATGACCGACATCCCCCTGCGCTTCCTCTTCGTCGGAACGATCTGTTACCTGATCACCTGCGTGCAGTGCGCGGTCCAGGTCACGCTGTCGGTGCAGAAGATCATCCATTTCACCGACTGGGTCGTCGGCCACAGCCATTTCGTGCTCTTCGGTGTGTTCAGTTTCTGGAGCTTCGCCTGGATCTACTACCTCCTGCCGCGCCTCCTCAAAACGCCGATGTACAGCCAGTCGCTCATGAACTGGCACTTCTGGCTCTCCACCGGCGGGATCTTTCTGATGCAGTTCGACCTGCTCGCCGCAGGGCTGGTGCAGGGGATGATGTGGGCGAACTTAGCCCCGTTCATCGACTCGGTGGCGGCGTCGATCCCGTTTTGGTGGGTGAGGATGTTCTCCGGCATGATGATCTTCGTCGGCGAAAGCGTTTTTCTCATCAATGTCTACATGACCTGGCGGTTGTCCCGCGGCGTCCGCGAGCCGGCGGCGGCCGCGGTGCCGGTGGGGGCCTGATATGTCCAGCGCGCAGCGTTTCGAGAGGTTCAGCAGCGTCTTCCTCCTGGCGGGATTGGGGAGCCTGGTCGTCGCCTTCCTCGTGCTGGGGCTGGCGCCGGCGTCGATGGTGAACAAGTCGGAGTTGAACGACGTGGCCGCCTCCGTGCCGGAGGATTTTCAGCCCTACTACAAGGATGCGGCGGCCTACCGGGCGGGGCTCTTGCGCGGGAGGGACCATTATATCGCGGAGGCCTGTTGGCACTGCCACAGCCAGTACGTGCGGCCGGTCTCGAACGAGGCCTTGCGCTACGGGCCGGTCTCCCAGCCGGGCGAGTACCAGAACGTCTTGAGCCGCCCGCAGCTCTTCGGGACGCGGCGCGTGGGGCCGGACCTCTCGCGCGAATCGGGCAAGCACACCAATGACTGGCACTTCGCCCATCTTTACAACCCAAAGTCCGTCGAGCCGCAGTCGGTGATGCCGGTCTACAGCTGGTATTTCGAGCTGAAGAAGAAGGACGGGTCCGGGCTCAAGCCCGGCGAGAACGAGAATTCCCCGGACGTGGTGATCCTGCCCCGGCAGGAGGCGGTCGATTTAGTCGCGTATCTCCAATGGTTGGGGAACCAGGTATCCTCCCGGTCGGGCACCACCTACGATCCCGGCGCGATCGTCATGCCGCCGAGGGAGTAGGGGAGTCCAAAGGCCAAGGTCGAAAGGCCAAAGTGGGGATTATGAAGAACGTAAAGAGCAAGCTTGTTTTGGCGACTGCGGTGCTGTCGCTCGTCATCGTCGTGATGTGGGTGTTGTCGGTGCGCAAGTCGAGCGAGGCGGTGGCGTTGATCGGGGCGGGGTACGCCTTTTTGTGTTTCGCGTTCCTGATCGCGCAGATCGTCGCCTTCGTGAAGGCGCATGTGGATTACGACCAGACGGTGGAACAGCCGAAGTTCGACCTCATGCGGTTGGAGGACAACCCGTGAAGGCCGCCTGGAAACGCTGGTTCCCGGCGGGTTCGCTGGGCTGCTTTTTCTGCGGCGTGGACACCAAGCCGCTTTTGATCTTCTTCGTCGGCATGATCGGGAGCCTGGCGCTCGGGACGCTCCTGACCGGTTTCGGGCTCTGGCTCCGCGGGAGTTTTCGAAACTCCGAAGCGATGAAGGAAGAAATTTTCCGGGCGGAGGAGAGGGTATGACGGAAGACGAAGGCAAGCCCGAGACCGAAGGAAAATCCGTTTACTTGGGCAACGCCGTGCCCAAGCTCCTGCGCCTGTCCTACGCCGCTTTCGCCCTTTGGGCCTTGAGTTACGTCGTCCGGTTCCTCGTCCCGGATCTCGTCCAATGGCTGAAGCGTTGAAGGGAGGGCGGTTGAACTCCATTTTCGACGAACTCCCGGCCCCGCCCAAACCCGTCTTGACCGACGAGCAGCGCTACCGCCGCCACCGCCGGTTCGCCGTCGTCCTCAACGCCTTCGTGCTGGCCTACAGCCTGATCCACAAGTTCTTCCTCCCGGTCTATCTGACCCGGATCGCGCATGCCTCCTCGTTCGCTCCCGTCGACGGATGGTGGCTCTATCATCTCGCGCTCGCCGTCCTGCTCTTGAGGAAGAATTGGGACGACGCGGCGCTGCGTTCGACCCTTTTTTTCGGCATCGGCGGCGCCGCCTGCCAGATCCTCGTGAGTTTCCGTGAGCGCAATTGGCACAGCGTCAGCCTCTGGGTGACCTCTGCCTCCACGTTGTGGGTCATATTTTTCCTTCTCTCCAAGACCCGCGGCCGTCTTCCGGCGCGCTGGGGGGGCGGGAGGGCGGCGCTGAAAGCGGTCCTGCTGGCGGCGGGCTTCCTCGCGCAATTCGCCTTTTTCGGATTCACGCTCACCGTCGAAAAGGCGGCGCATCGGGCGGCGGCGAAGGCCGTGACGACGGAGGCTTTTCCGTTTTTGGCCGATCCGAAAGCCTGCGGCGCGGGAGGATTCCGCCTCGTTTTGGAGGCGGGGGTCCCGAAATTGCCGAAGCTCGGGATCTTGCGGGAGGTAAGCGTGCGCGACTGCGGTTTTCCGGCGGCCTTGGCGGCCTTCGATCCGAACGGGCCGCTGTCCGTCGCGAACGCGACCTCCGGTTACTTGAATGTGAAGGCCTACGTCCCGTCGAACGGGAGATGGCGTCCCCTCCAAAACATGCCCTTGCCGCCGGGCCTGTCGCACGTTCTCTCGCCGGAGGCCCTCGCCGGTCAGGGCGTGATCCTGCTTGCCTCCGACGCCGATCCCAAAAAGGGGATCCTCCTGCTCCTCTCGGACCCGGCCGCCTTCGCGGAGGCGGTCAAAAGCCTGCCCCGCGCCGGAGAGCCGGGGGCCGTCGCGATCGACCGGACGGGCCTGTCCTTGCGGTAAAAAACCCTCGACTTCCTGCGGCTTTTTGGGCTAAACACCCCCGCTTCCCGCGGTTGCTTGCGGTCCCCGCGCGGCGACTTAAATTAATGAGCTAACAGGAGTTGAGATCCGTATGAGCAACATCGAAAAGGTCCGAAACATCGGTATTTCCGCGCACATCGACTCGGGCAAGACCACCCTGTCCGAGCGCATTCTTTTCTACACCAAGAAGATCCACGCCATTCATGAAGTGCGCGGCAAGGACCAGGTCGGCGCCACCATGGACTTCATGGACCTGGAGCGCGAAAAGGGCATCACCATTCAGTCCGCCGCCACCTATTGTGAGTGGAAGGGTTTCAACATCAACTTGATCGACACCCCGGGCCACGTCGACTTCACCATCGAGGTCGAGCGCGCCCTGCGCGTCTTGGACGGAGCGATTCTGGTCCTCTGTGCGGTATCGGGCGTCCAGTCGCAGTCCATCACCGTCGACCGCCAAATGACCCGGTATCACGTCCCCCGCATCGCCTTCGTCAACAAGATGGACCGCGCCGGCGCCGATCCGTTCCGCGTGATGAACCAGCTCCGCGACAAGTTGGGACACAACGCCCACATGGTCTCCATGCCGATCGGCGCGGAGGACCAGTTCAAGGGCGTCATCGATCTGATCGACATGAAGGCGCATTTCTATGACGGCGACAGCGGCGAGAATATTCGCGTGGAAGACGTCCCCGCGGATATGTTGCCCCGCGCCAAGGAACTGCGCCACGAATTGGTGGCCGCCACGGGCGATTTCGACGACGACGTCATGGCCCTCTATCTCGAGGATAAGGAAGTCTCCCCCGAACTCCTGCGCAAGGCGGTCCGGAAGGCGACCTTAAGCCTTAAGTTCATCCCGGTCATGATGGGCTCTGCCTACAAGAACAAGGGCGTTCAGCTTCTCTTGGATGCCGTCACCTATTACCTGCCGAACCCGTCCGAGGTCGTCAACGAAGCCCACGACCAGGATAAGGAAGAAGAGAAGGTGATCTTGGAGTCCGTGCCGAACAAGCCCTTCGTCGGATTGGCCTTCAAGCTTGAAGACGGGCGGTTCGGCCAGTTGACCTACATGCGCCTTTACCAGGGCAAGGTCCAAAAGGGCGATTTCATCGTCAACAACTCCGGCAACAAAAAGCGCGTGAAGGTGCCCCGCTTGGTCCGCATGCACGCCGATAAGATGCACGACATCGATTCAGCCGAAGCCGGCGATATCGTGGCCATGTTCGGCGTGGAATGTTCCTCCGGCGACACGTTCACGGACGAGTCCATCAATTACACGATGACCTCCATGCACGTCCCGAACGCCGTCATTTCGCTTGCCATCGCGCCGAAGGACAAGACGGCCACGGCCAACTTCTCCAAGGCGTTGAACCGGTTCACCAAGGAAGACCCGACCTTCCGCGTCCATCGCGACGAGGAATCCGCCCAGACCATCATCTCCGGCATGGGCGAGCTGCATTTGGAAATCTATATGGAGCGCATGAAGCGCGAGTTCGCCTGCGAGGTCATCTCCGGCAAGCCGCAGGTTGCCTACCGCGAGACGATCACCGCCAAGACCGACTTCATGTACCAGCACAAGAAGCAGACCGGCGGTTCCGGCCAGTACGCCAAGATCGGCGGCATTTTCGAGCCGCTCCCGGCCGATTCGGTGCTGACCTACGAATTCGTGGACGAGATCGTGGGTGGGCGCATCCCCCGCGAGTTCATCCCGTCCTGCGACAAGGGCTTTCAGGAACAATTGAAGAAGGGCCAGTTGATCGGCGCGCCGGTCGTCGGTTTCCGCGCCATCATCAACGACGGCGCCTATCACGACGTCGACTCCTCCGACATGGCCTTCCGCATCTGCGCCATGACGGCGGTCCGCGAGTACTACAATGCCTGCAAACCCATCATCTTGGAGCCGATCATGCGCCTTCAGACCCAGGCTCCCGAAGAGTTTCAGGGCGCGGTGGTCGGCCAGGTCAACCAGCGCCGCGGAGTGATCCTGTCCACCGGCACGGCGAACAAGTACGTGCAGGTCGACGCCGAAGTGCCGCTGTCGGAAATGTTCGGCTATTCCACCGATCTCCGCAGCGCGACCCAGGGCAAGGGCGAGTTCCAGATGGAGTTCCTGAAATACGCGCCGGTGCCCCGCAACGTGCAGGACGAGCTGGTCAAGAAGTACCAAGAGAAGCGCGCGGCGGAGAACAAGTAATCATGAACAAGTTCGACACGATCTTAAACGAGCTGAAAGACCTTCAGTCCCGGTTGAAGAACACGGCAAACCGGCTTTGGAGTATCAAATTGACGCTGACCGGCGCCCCCGATGGGCAGGCCGAGGCGGAGTTCCTTCGCCGCCGGCTGATGAAGCGCGAAAAAGAAGAACAGCAGGAGTTCGAGAAGCTCTTGAACCGCTTGAACCGCTGCATCTCCTCGCACCTGGACAGCTCCCTCATCGCCTTCAGCTCCATCGAAGACGTTCAGACCGTGGCGAGCATCAGCAAGACCATCCGCTATCTCCACAATTCCTTTGCCGGTGAGCTGCCTTTGGGCCATACGTGGGCCAAACTCAATGCGGCTCTTCCGGCTTTCTCTCGCAATTAGCCTTCTGACGCTCCTTCCCCTCGCGGCGATCGCCGCGGAGGACGAGGAGGCGGCCTTGATCGAGGAAGAGGCCAAGATTAGCTTCGCCCAGGAGTTCGATTTCGGCTCCCAGTATGTCTGGAGGGGCTTCGCCCAGACACGCGGACCGGTCCTGCAGCCCGAGGCCTCGCTCTCCATTTACGATCTGACGCTCAATCTCTGGGCCAATCTGGTTTTGAACGACGAGCCCCATCAGGGCCAGTTTACGGAGGTCGACCCTTCCATCGACTATTACCTTCATTTCGGCGATCTCGAGATCCAGCCGTCCTTCGAATATTATTTCTATCCCAGCCAAGTGGATTCTCCCTCCACCGGCGAGTTGTCCCTTTGGCTCGCATATGCGCTTGGACCGGTCAAACTGTTCACGGACCACATCTTTGACGTCGTCCGCTACGGGGGCGCCTATTTCGGCGATCTCGGCATTTCGCACGAGCGGGATCTTTGTAAGAAACTGGGCCTCCGAACCTCCGGAGCGATCGGCTGGGCGTCGCCCAAGTTCAACGGGACCTACGGCGGGATCTCCAAGGCGGCGTTCAACGTTTTTCTGTGGGACTTGGAACTCAACTACCGGCCCTGGAAGCATTTTTACGTAAGACCCCATATGCAGGTCAGTGTCCTCCTCGATCCGGATCTGCGCTCGAATGCCTCCGACCCGACGATCTTAAGCGGCGGGCTGGCCTTGGGATTCACTTTTTGATCCATGAAAGCGCGGGGTTTTTACAATATTGCCGCCGACTGCGCCGAACGCCGTTCGGGCGAAGGCGGCGTCGCCGTCGCCCTGGTCCCCGAAGACGGAAGAGGGGAAGCATGGACCTTCGCCGAACTCCGGGAACGCGCCCGGCAGGCGGCCTACGGACTTCGCCGGACGGGCCTGAAGCGCGGCCAGCGGTTTCTCCTCAAGCTTCCGAACGGCCTCGAGTTTCCCGCCGCATTTCTCGGAGGCATAATCCTCGGAGCGATCCCCATTCCCGTTTCGACTCTCTTGACCGCTTCCGAGATGCGTTTTCTGAAGGAGGACAGCGGCGCCCGTCTCGTTCTGGAGGATCCCGCCCTCGTTCGGCGTTGGTTTTCGGGCCCTGCACTCTCCGGTTCCCTCAAGACCCGGGCCTCCGACCCCGCCTTTTGGCTTTATACGAGCGGGACGGAGGGCCGCCCCAAGGCCGTCATCCACGCCCACCGGAGCATCCCGGCTCACGACGCCCGCAACCGTCTCTGGCTCGATCTGCGAAAGGGCGATGTCGTCTTCAACACCAGCGCCTTGAACTGGAGCTACGCGCTGACCTGCGGTTTTTTGGACGCCCTCCGCGGCGGGGCGTCCTCGGTGATTTTCTCGGGCAAGGCCGATCCGGAAAAAATCCTGCGGACGATTCAAGCCCGTCGCGTCACCGTCTTTTTGAGCGTGCCCGGGATCTACCGGCGCCTGACGGAGTGTTTGAAGAAAAAGCCTTCGTTAAGCCGCTGTCTGCGTTCCGTTCGTGTTGCCCTTTCCGCCGGCGAAAAGCTGCCGCCGGAGATTCGGGCGCGCTTTCGGAAGGCGTCCGGGCTGACGCTCCGGGAAGGGTTGGGGATGACCGAGCACAGCGTCTATCTCGTTCAGCCGAAGGGGAGGCGCGTCGTCGAAGGGTCCTGCGGGCGATCTCTGGCAGGCAGGAAGGTGACGATTTTAAGGGAGGATCTCAAGCCCGTCCGCCCCGGCGAAGTCGGTATTCTGGCGTCGCACCGATCCTGCGCGGGCTTGATGCTCGGCTATCATCGGCGCCCGGAAGAGGAGAAAAAGGTTTTTAGGAAAGATTGGTTCCTTTCGGGCGATTTCGCCTATCGGGACGCGAAGGGGAATTTCTTCTACGTCGGCCGGAGGGACGACGTGATCACCGCCGGCGGTTACCGGATCTCGCCGATGGAGGTGGAGGCCGTTTTGAACCGCTATCCGGCGGTGAGGGAATCGGCCGTCACCGGCGTCGAGATTTCATCCGGAAAAACCATCGTTCTCGGCCATGTAGCAGTAAAAAAGGGCCGCCGAGAGACGGACTTCCTCAAACGAGCGATTTTGAATTTTTCCCGGAAACGGCTCGCGCGTTACAAGACGCCGCGGGAGATCGTCTTCGTGCCGGAGCTTCCCAAGACCTCGAACGGAAAGGTCCAGCGGTCTTTGTTGCGCCGATAGGCCCATTCTCAAAGGGCGGCATTCCGAAACCCGCCTATTCCGAAAAAAGCGCAAAAGACAGGGCGGAAAGCGGGCACTTTTATGGAATAGTTCCGATCTTCCGCCCATGGGAGACGGTGTTCAAAGAAACTTCGCGCTCATTATCAATGGAGACGACGAAAGTCGCCATCTTGGAAACGTCGACCGCGCCATAAAGACCCTTCGTTCGGAAGCGCCTTATGAAATCTCGGTGGCCAGCAGGAAACCCCCTTCCAACTCAGTCGAACATTTCATAGCACCGCACGAACAGTCCTTGAAGAGATTGATCGAAGGGATTCGATCCAAAATAGACGATGACGATTTATTGGTCGTTTATATCACGGGTCACGGGGGGGCGGGCAATCAACGGGAAGGTTGCGTCGAATGGCCTGGCGCTTGTTATCCCTTGTCCTCTTTGGGCCGCGAGTTGAAGAATTTGCTCTATGGAAAGCGGATCGTCGTTATGGATCAGTGCTTTTCGGGAGGCGGATTACCTCTTTTCGCCGATGACCGCACCTATGTTGTCACTCAGGGAGGCCCCGATGAGACTGTCTCTTGTCAGGAGTTTAGTCCTTATTTTTGGGGCGATGGCGTCACCGATTTGGACGGCGACGGGATCAAAACGGTGGAAGAGCGGTTTATCTACGCCGTAAAAACGGGGAAGACCCCCACGCACACGCAATACTACGCGCCCGGTTCGGCGATTTCCCTTTCGGGAAAGGCCGACAAAACCCCTCCTTTCAAGGCCGGTGTGACCGAGGTCCACGATCAAAGGGGGGTGGAGGCCGAGTTGAAGCGCCTGCAGCCCGGCCAGCTGGCCCTCGTCATGTTTTCTTCCGAAACCTGCGATGCCTGCAAAAGGTACGCCCCGACTTTTGAGGGGTTCTCCAGGCAATTTGGCGGCAGGTTTTTGATGATCCGCGCCGAGGGGGTTAACGGGAGCGAAGAGGATTGGGGAAAACACTATGGAGTCGACCGATTCCCCAAAGTGGCTTTTATCAATCATCGGGGACAAGTGACTTTTGTGGAGGACCGTGCACGGCCCTTGGATTCCCTGGTGGCGGCATCGGGCTATGACGTTCTTCATGGGGTGCGGGTTTACGCGGCGCAGCTGGAGAGTCCTCATCGGGATGAAAGGGAAAAGGCCATCGCCGCTCTCGCCAAAATCGGCAGAAACGCGTCTCCAAAAAAGGAGGATAAAGAAGCCCTTTCGCTTTTCGCGGACCTCATCGGACAATCTCCTGCGCGGGTTCTCGTTTTGGCTCAATGGATGGCGAATAAAAACGTGGGTCTGTTTTCTCGCTGGGATGCGGAGAATGTTTTAACCGACCTCACGACGGCCCTGATGGAGAAGGAGGGCGACCTTCTTCGGAAAAGTGCGAATCTTTTAAAAAAGCAGACCGCTCTTCTCGATAAAACGGACGACTTATTGAAAAAGGGAATTGCTCTGGCCGAAACAGGGGGAGATCGAGAGGAGGAGGCGATGATTCAAAAGGAGGTGGCAAAAATCAAACAAGAAGTGGAGAAGATTCAGAAATTGCTGGATGCGATCGACGTGGAAATCTCCGTAACACCCTTGATTTTAAAGCAGATTGCCGTTCCCCTCTTAACAAAGATCCTTTTGGACGAAAGCGATTCTCCCACCATGCGTCGGAAAGCGGCCGTGGCGCTCGAAAGAATGAAAACTGTCGGTTGGATCAAAAAACCGGCCGCCACTCCCGCCTTGATCGAGGATTTGAATTTAAAATCGGCTGAGGAATTATCGGCATTGATGGATGCTCAATGGCGAGGATGGCGATTTGGCGGCGGGGCTGTCCTGAATTACTTTGAAGGTCCCGGAGCCGGTTCTCATTTATGGGCCGGATATCGTCGCTACCGATGGGATTTTCGGGTCAACCTTCGGGGCGAAGGGTTGAAACTCGATAAGACCGGTTACGGTTTTCGTATGGACATATCGATCGAGCCGATCGTTCACATTTTCGATCGACCCGCGCGTTGGGACCCATATTTAAACTTGCCCGAGGTGGGGGTTTCTCATCACTTTGGAAAGAACGTCTGGGGCCTTTCTTTTTCGCCCCTGGGCGCAGGTCTCCAACTCCATCTGAATGACAATTGGTCCGCTTATGCCGGCGCAAGACTCCGTGGGGCCGTGACCCCCGGCGAGGATGTAAGGGTTGGAGCGGAAATTCCGTTGGGTTTTTCGGGTTCTTTTTGATCGTCTGCTCAAGACTCAAGAATAGATTTTTACGGCCTTGAAGAAGTCCTCAACGGCGCACTGTTCCCATTCTCTCTTTAAAGCATTCCTAAGCCAACCCATTCCGAGAAAAGCGAGTGCCAAACGGTTAATGTCGCGACTTCGCCATTTTTAGGTCGATAAATGTGAGAGTATGCTTGGCCCAATAGCGCAATTAACGCGGGCCCTGACCCGTTTCGGGATCCTAGAACCCGCGACAACTTGCCCGCCCGGAGTCGGCGTCAGCCCCGGCGGCCTTGTCATTCGGCCCGCCGAGGGAAGGGATCTGATGATGGCCGCGGTCCTTACGGCCCCCTTGGCGCCGCCGATCTTTCGGGCGGAATCGTCCATCCGCCAGCCGCGCGTCTTGATCGACAGCCAACACTGGTTGGAAAATTTTCAACCGTCGCAGGCGCTTATCGGGGGACTCGCCTTATTGGCGGAGGGAGCGAGCCTCACCTTCGCCCTCAAGTGGCGGGGCGCGGAAGGTCCGGAGGCCCGAGAGTTCGAGCCGCCGGCGGAGATCGCTCGGCAACAGGGGTTAGTTTTGGCCGCGATGGGGGGCAGGGGAAAGGATAAGAGGGAGGCGAAGCTCCAGTCGCTTCTGGAGCAGTTGAAGGATTCCGATGGGACAAAGCGAAGTAAAGCAGCCGAGGCCCTTGGCGAACTCGGCGACCCCCGCGCGATCAAGCCGTTGATTCGGGCGCTGGGGGATGGCGATAAGTTGGTGCGAATGGCAGCGGCCGAGGCCCTCGGCGAACTCGGCGACCCCCGCGCGGTCAAGCCGTTGATCCGGGCGCTGGGGGATGACGATGCTTGGGTTCGAAGCGATGCGTCCAAGTCCCTTGGCAAACTCAAGTCTATCAAGAAAAAAATTGGTTCGCCTTGAAGAAGAAGGCGATCTCGGCTTTGGCCGTCTCCGGCGCGTCCGAGCCGTTGACGGCGTTGGCGTCGATCCAATTCTGTCTTGAAAGCCATATACATCATGATGTATTCTCCTTAGGGAATGAAGGTTGCCTTTGAGTGGGACGGCGGAAACGACGTCAAGAGCTATACGAAGCACGGCGTCTCGCGGCAGGAAGCGGAATCCGTTTTTCAGGATGACCGGAAGCTCCACTTTTCCGACCCGTTCCATTCAAAAGGCGAGAGGCGATACATTACGGTGGGTCGCAGCGCCCATCCGCGTATCCTATTCATCGCCTGGACGCTGCGAGGAACAAAGGTTCGGATCATCTCCGCGCGTCCGGCCAGCCGGAAGGAAAGGAAGGTCTATGAAGAAAAGAACAAAGGAAAAAAACGAGCGTGAACGGTACCTCAACACCGATTTCGGCGATCTGCTCGCCGGACTCAAGCCTCTGAATTTGGACCTGGAGTTCCCTTCCCCCACGCAGTCGATCAGCCTTCGCCTTCCGCGTGACGTTCTGAACGAGATTCGAATCGTGGCCGATGAACGGGATGTGCCGTATCAATCGCTCATTAAGATGTGGGTAGTTGAGCGCTTGAGGGCGGGTAAAAAGGCGGCTTAGCTGCGCTAGAAGTCTCACGCCACCGGAATTCCCCATTCTTCCTTCCAGGTCTCCGAATTTTCACCATTCTCAGAAAAATAAGCGCCAAACGGCCGGAGGGCGAAACTTTGACGTAATCGGGTCGGCAACCTGATGCGGGTCGCGTCGGTCGCCGCGCCGCTGGCCCCGCCGGTCTTTCGGGCGGAATCGTCCATCCTTAGGTCACGCGTCTTGATCGACATCCAACATTGGTCGGAAAGTTTTCAACCGCCCGCGGCGCTCATCGGGGGACTCGTCTTATTGGCGGTGGAGTCGAGCTTTACCTTCGCGCTCAAGTGGCGCGGTGCGGAAGGTCCGGAGGCCCGGGAGTTCGAGCCGCCGGCGGAGATCGCCCGGCAACAGGGGTTGGTATTGGCGGCGATGGGGGGTGGGGGCAAAGACAAAAAGGAGGCGAAGCTCTAGTCGCTTCTGGAGCGGCTGAAGGATTCCGATGGGACAATGCGAAGTAAAGCGGCCGAGGCCCTTCGCGAACTCAAGTCGATCAAGAAAAAATCTCGTTCGCCTTGAAGAAGAAGGCGATCTCGGTCTTGGCCGTCTCCGGCGCGTCCGAGCCGTGGACGACGTTGGCGTCGATCGACTCCGCGAAATCGCGGCGAATGGTCCCCGGATCGGCCTTCTTCGGGTCGGTCGCGCCCATGATCTCGCGGTTCTTCGCGATGGCGTTCTCGCCTTCCAGGCACGTCACGACCACCGGGCCGGAAATCATGTAATTCACCAGCGATTCGTAGAAGGGACGGGCCTTGTGGACGGCGTAGAATTCCTGGGCCTGTTCCTTGGAGAGCTTGGTCATGCGCGTGGCGACGATCTTAAGCCCGCCCTTTTCGAAGCGGGCGAAGCACTCGCCGATGACGTTTTTCTGCACGCCGTCCGGCTTGATGATGGAAAGGGTACGTTCTTTAGCCACGATAGACCTCCTTAAGAGTCTTTCCTATTTCAGCGATGGTCCGCGAGACCTTGATGCCCGCGGCTTCCATCGCCTTGATTTTCTCGTCCGCCGTCCCCTTGCCGCCGGAAATGATGGCGCCCGCATGGCCCATGCGCTTTCCCGGAGGGGCGGAAATGCCGGCGATGAAACCCACCACCGGCTTTTTCACGTTCTTTTTGATGTAGTCCGCGGCTTCTTCCTCGGCCGAGCCGCCGATCTCGCCGATCATGACGATGGCTTCGGTGCCCTTGTCCTCGTTGAAGAGTTTGAGCACGTCGATAAAGTTGGTGCCGTTGACCGGATCGCCGCCGATGCCCACGCAGGTGGACTGGCCCAGACCGATTTTCGTGACTTGATCGACCGCTTCATAGGTGAGCGTCCCGGAGCGGCTGACGATGCCGACTTTTCCCGGCCGGTGGATGTGCCCGGGCATGATGCCGATCTTGCACTCGCCAGGCGTGATGACGCCGGGACAGTTGGGCCCGATCAAACGCGTGCGCTTGCCTTCCATGTAGCGTTTCACCTGGATCATATCGACGACGGGGATGCCTTCGGTGATGCACACGACCAAGTCCAGATCGGCGTCGACCGCTTCCTTGATGGCCGCCGCCGCGAATTTCGGCGGAACGTAGATGACGGAAACGGTCGAACCCGTCTTTTCCTTCGCTTCCTTGACGGAGTTGAAGATCGGAATCCCCTCGAATTCCTGCCCGCCCTTGCCGGGCGTGACGCCGGCCGCCATCTTCGTGCCGTAGGCGACGCACTGGCGCGTATGGAACTGGCCGGTATTGCCGGTGATTCCTTGGGTCATGACCTTCGTGTCTTTGTTGACGAGGATCGACATAAAGTTACCGTGCTTCCTTCACGATGCGGTCGGCCGCCTTCGAGAGGTCGTCTTCGGAGATCAGTTTCAGGCCGGATTCGTTCAGGATCTTCTTGCCCAGATCGACGTTGGTACCCTGCAGCCGGACGACCACCGGTACCTGGATCTTCACGTCGCGCGCGGCCTGGACCACGCCCGTCGCGATCGTATCGCACTTCATGATGCCGCCGAAGATATTGACCAGAATGCCCTTCACCTTGGGGTCGGCCAGGATGATCTTGAAGGCCGCCGTGACTTTTTCCGCCGTCGCGCCGCCGCCGACGTCCAGGAAGTTCGCGGGCTCGCCGCCTGCCAGCTTGATGATGTCCATCGTGGCCATCGCGAGCCCGGCGCCGTTCACCATGCAGCCGATGTTGCCGTTCAGGCTGATGTAGGAGAGGTCGTATTTCTTCGCTTCGATCTCGGCGGCGTCCTCTTCGTCCAAGTCGCGAAGGGTCTCATAATCCGGGTGGCGGAAGAGGGCGTTGTCGTCGAAGTTGATCTTGGCGTCCAAGGCCAGGAGATTTCCGTCGCCGGTGACGACCAGCGGGTTGATTTCCGCCAGGGAGAAGTCGCCTTTGACATAGGCCTCATAAAGGGCCTTCACGAAAGTGACAAACTTTTCCGAAAGACCGGCGTCAAAACCGAGTTTGCCGGCGACGTCCTTGACGATTCTTTCATCGACGCCAGCGACCGGATCAACGCCTATCTTCAAGATTTTTTCGGGATGCTTGGCGGCGACTTCCTCAATGTCCATGCCGCCTTCGGAGGAGGCCATGATCGTCACGCGCGAGGTGACGCGGTCTAAGACGGCGCCGAGGTAAAGCTCGCGCGCGATCTGGCAGCCTTTTTCGATCAAGAGCTTCTTGACGACTTTCCCTTCGGGCCCGGTCTGGTGCGTGACTAAGGTCATGCCCAGGATAGCCTTGGCGTTGGCCTCCGCCTCATCGATCGTCTTCGCCAGCTTGACGCCGCCGCCCTTGCCGCGGCCGCCGGCGTGGATCTGGGCCTTGACGACCACGGGCAACCCCAGCTCCTTGGCGGTTTTTACGGCGTCTTCGACCGAAAAGGCCACGCACCCTTCGGGGGTCGGGACCCCGTATTTCCTCAAAATCTCTTTGCCTTGATATTCGTGGATTTTCACGATGAAACCCCAATAAAATTCTAAGCTTTTCATCGCACCTTTTGTGTGCGACGCGTTCGTCTATCAAAGAACGCGAATGGGACGCAAGGTCATTATCTTCCTCATCTTCTTCGCTCTCCCGCTCTCAGCGTGGGCTGGCGAGGTGATGGTTCAATCCTGCCACGACGGGGACACGTGCGCGATCCAAGTGGCCGGGCTTGCGCTCAAGGTCCGGTTGGCCGGCATCGACGCGCCGGAGATGGGGCGCAAGAAGGGGTCGGAACAGCCTTTCGCGCGCGAGTCCCGGGACGCGCTCAACGCGATGGTGGCGGGCAAGAAGGTCGAGGTGGGCCAATACGGTATCGACGCCTACAATCGTCCGCTCGTGACCCTCAAGACGCCTTCCGGGACGATCGTCAATGAAGAGCTGGTCAAGCTGGGTCTGGCGGAGATTTACGAAGGGAACAAGGCCTTCGACCTGACGAAACTCAAACTCCTGCAATCCCAGGCGCAGAACGGCCGCCGCGGCGTTTGGTCGCTGGGCGCCCGTTACGTCAGTCCTTATCTCTACCGGAAAAAATCGAAGGTTTCGGAAGAAGGCTAGTCGGGAAAGCTAGCGCCCGAGCTGGCGCTCCACGGCCGGCGCCTTCATCCCCCCGATCCCCGCTTGAAAGATCTGGAAGTTTCCCGCGCCGAACCGGACGGCGTGTCCCGGCTGGAGCGTGAAGGCCGATGTCCCGTTGCGCGTGACCGCCGCCCCGCCCTTGAAGATGAGTGTCGCATCCGACGGCAGGGTCTCCACGGCGCCTTCGGGCGTCGTCGCCGTCGCCGCCCCGTCTTTGGTGACGGTGACCACGGTGCCCTTCGTGAATTCCTTCGTATAGCCGTCTATCATGATGAAGCCCTCGGGCGCGGTGAAGGTGCCGCCTTGAATCAGGTCTTCCTGGACCACGGGTGTGGTGACGACTCCTTGCTGTCCGAACCGCCGGATCGCATCGACTCCGGGGCCGGCTTTATAGATGGTGTCCGGGGCGGGGTAGTCTCCCACGCCGCCTCCGCCGACCGCAGGCCCGACGGCCGGGCCTCCGATGGGCGAACCTGCCGTGAGTCCCGGAACTTCGACCGGTACGAGACCTTCGCAAATGATGGGTTGGGTCAGACAGATGCTCGCTCCGCCGGTCAGCGTGATCGTGCCTCCGGAACCCGAACCGCCGGTGGCGGTGCCGCCGCCGGTCGTCGTTCCCGACGTGCCCGTCCCTCCGCTCGTCGTCGTCCCCGTGGCCGTCGTCCCTCCGGGACCGCCGCCCGTCGTGTCTTCGGCGGTCGCGCCTCCCGTCGAGGGCTCGGCCGATCCCGTCGTTTCTCCGGCCGTCGGCGTCGTGGTGTCGCTGCCGGACTCCTCGGTGTTCGTCACTTCACCGCCGGGCCCGTTCGTGCCGCAGGACATGAGACCGCTGGAGAACAGGGCCCAACCGAGGACGACCGATAAGAGAAGACGTTGGATCATAAAGTACCTCCAAGGAGACATTTAAACGGATTGCAATCCCGATACCAATGATTAGATTAATAAAATTAAGTACTTACGATATCGCTCCTAGGTCGATCTTCTCTCAATTTGATAAAATTATCAAAATGAAAAATCCGTGCCGCAGAGATAACGGCCCAACGAAACGCGCTCGGGCGGCGGACGGGGATTATCGGGCCTCGTCCTCTCCAGTTGGTAGACGATCTCGAAGTCCTTCAAACGCCGCCCTTCGGCCGCTTCGCGATTCCATTGATAACAAAGATACCAGGCGAAATAGGGGCGAAGGGCGGGGTCGTCCCACACATTGGTCATGTACTTCGTCCATCGAAAATCCTTGTAGTCGGAGGGGACGTCCTTGGGCCGTTCCCATCGGATTTTTTGTCCCCAATGAAAGAGATCCACCGAGGATCCGTCTTCCAACCGTCCGGGGATGACGTACCAGCCGTCGACCACCTTGGGCGCGATGAACATCACCCAGCCCTGATTCAAGGCGAGGAGCCGGGCTGGCGCCCAAAGGACGCTGTTTCGCAACGGCAGCGGGAAGACCGTGCCCAGGTTCCAGAGAAAGACCATCAGAAGACAGTAAAGGGCGAAAAGGCGGGCGGGAAGAGGCAGAGGATCCACGGGCGTCGGCCGCTCGGCGACGGTCTCCCTTCCTTTCCCCCAAAAGGAGCCCGGTAGAAAGGGAAGGATGGCGGCCGTGCTGATCCACGGAAAGAGTCCCAGGGAAAGGAAGGATCCGAGGCTTGCCTGAAAGACGACGAAGGCGGCGACCGTCGCGATTCTCAGCCGCGGCGTTCGGAAGGTCGCGAGGAGCAGCAGGGGGCCGGCGAGCTCGAAGATGAGCGTCGCATAGGAAAGTCCCCGCATGAGTCGGGGAAAGTGCAGAAGCGCGGCGCCCAAAGGGCGCGCGTAAGTGTCCAGGGCGACGGCATAGTAGACGGCCGAGCCGTCTTGCCACGAAGGATCCTTGGCCTTGAGGAGGCCGGTGAAGACGTAAACGATGACGACTTGCAGCAGGAGGGCCGCCGTGCCGATCGAAACGATCTCATTTCCGGGCGTGCGCGCGCGGGAAGTCCGGGCGTCCATCGAATACCGAAGTCCCCACGGCAGGAACATTCCCCAAAACACCAGCAGCCTTAAGAAGAGATCGCCTCCGTAGAGGACGTAACCGTTGCGGTGATGCAGGGAGACTAAGAAAACCCACGAAACCACGGAGGCGACGCGTGTCCACCGGCCGGCCAAGAGGAGAAGGGCGAAGCCCCCCGCCAGGGTGAATAAGACCGCCTCGAAGGCCGTCGAACCGCCCAGGGCGTGAAACGAAAGATCGAAATAACCGCCCAAGGCGGACAGGGCCGCTCGGGGAAAGACGCCGAAGTCCGTGTAGTGGACCGTGAGATCGCGGGCGCGGTCGATCAAGTCCACCAAAAGCAAAAGAGCGACGGCGATGCGGAAGGCGGCGAGCGAGCGGAGGTCGGTCGCGAAGAGGCGTCTCACGTAAGGGCGGATCTTAGCCCCAAAGCAGCTTTTTGAACATCCTCTTGGTGGCTTCCCACTCCATCTCGGCGATGGAAGTGGTCAGGGGGATTTCCTTCGGGCAGACTTCCACGCACATCTGCGCGTTGCCGCAATCGCTCAAGCCGCCTTTTTCCATCAGGGCGTCGATGCGCTCGTCGGCATACATGGCGCCGGTGGGGTGCTTGTTGAAGAGGCGGGCCTGCGAGATGGCGGCGGCGCCGATGAAGTCGGAGTGCGGATTGACCTGGGGGCAGGCCTCGAGGCAGCAGCCGCAGGTCATGCAACGGGAAAGCTCGTAGCCGATGTGCTGCTCTTTAGGACTCAGTCGCGGTCCCGCGCCTAAGTTATGGGTGCCGTCGATGGGCACCCAGGCCTTTACGCGCTTCAAGGCTTCGAACATTTTCGTGCGGTCCACGCGCAGGTCGCGGATGCACGGGAACTTGCTCATCGGCTCCAAGGTGATCGGCTGCGAGAGGTTGTCCACCAGCGCCGAGCAGGCCTGGCGGACCTTGCCGTTGATGAGCATGGTGCAGGAGCCGCAGACTTCTTCCAAGCAGGCGGCGTCCCAGGTCACCGGAGTCGTCTTCTGGCCCTTGGCGTTCTGAGGATTCTTTTGAATCTCCATCAAGCAGGAGATGACGTTCATCGAAGCCCGGTAGGGCAGTTCGAATTCCTCCCAATACGATTCGCCGTTGGGGGCGTCCCTGCGCTTGATTTTGAGATAGATCGTCTGGGCCATAATCTTTCTACTTCATATCATATTTACGGGGACGCGGCTTGATGTGCTGGGTGTCCACGTCCTCGTAGGAAAATTCGGGTTCTTCCGCCGGGCCTCGGAACTTCGCCTTCGTCGTCTTCAGCCAGGTCGCGTCGTCGCGGTCCGGGAACTCCGGCTTGTAATGGGCTCCGCGGCTTTCGTTGCGGCGGAAGGCGCCCAGGGTGATCGCGCGCGCCAATTGGAGCATGTTTTCGAGTTCCCGGGCGAAGACGAGCTCGCGGTTGGACCAGGCGCCCGTGTCCGGCAGGTAGATGTCCTTGTAACGCTCGATCAGCTCCTCGATCTTCTCATCCATCTTCTTAAGCTTGGCGTTGTAGCGCACGACGGTGACGTTTTCCGTCATGCCGTCGCCCAGCTCCTCGTGCAAGACGTGCGGGTTGGTCTTGCCGTCGGCGGCGAGGAGCTTGTTGTTGCGCTCCGTCTCGCGGCGGACGGCGTCGTCGTAAACGCTCGCCTCGACCGCGTCGGCCGCCTTGGCCAGGCCCTTGGCGTATTTGACCGCGGAGGGACCGGAGACCATGCCGCCGTAGATGCAGGAGACCAGGGAGTTGGCGCCCAGCCGGTTCGCGCCGTGGTACTGGTATTCGCATTCGCCGGCGGCGAAGAGGCCGGGGATGTTCGACATGTGGTTGAAATCGATCCACAACCCGCCCATCGAATAATGCACGGCGGGGAAGACGCGCATCGGGACCTTCTTCGGGTCCTGGCCGACGAACTTTTCGTAGATTTCCAGAACGCCGCCGAGCTTCTCTTGCAAGCGGTCGGGATCGATGTGAGAGACGTCCAGATAAACCTGCGGCCGCCCGTCCACGCCCAGCTTCAATTCGTAGACGACCTTGAAGATGGCGCGCGTGGCGACGTCGCGGGGGACCAAGTTGCCGTACTTCGGATACCACTCTTCCAGGAAGTACCAGGGCTTTCCGTCCTTCGGCACCCAGACGCGGCCGCCCTCGCCGCGGACGGATTCGGAGATCAGGCGGAGCTTGTCTTCACCCGGCACGGCGGTGGGATGGACCTGCACGAACTCGCCGTTCCCGTAGTAGGCGCCCTGCTGGTAGGCCGCCGAGACGGCGCTGCCGGTGCAGATGGTGGAATTGGTGCTCTTGCCGAAGATGAGCCCCGGGCCGCCGGTCGCCAAGATGACGGCGTCGGCGCGAAAGGCCCGGACTTCCATGGTGTCCAAGTTGATCGCCGTGATGCCGCGGCAGACCATCTGATTGTCCAAAATGAGCGAGAGAAATTCCCAGCTCTCGTACTTGCGCACGCGGCCTTCGGATTCGTGAAAGCGGACCTGCTCGTCCAAGGCGTAAAGGATCTGCTGGCCGGTGGTGGCGCCGGCGAAGGCGGTGCGGTGGTACAGAGTTCCGCCGAAGCGGCGGAAGTCGAGAAGGCCTTCCGGCGTCCGGTTGAACATGACGCCCATGCGGTCCAGCATGAAGATGATGCCGGGGGCCGCGTCGCACATGTTCTTCACCGGCGTCTGGTTGGCCAGGAAGTCGCCGCCGTAGATGGTGTCGTCGAAGTGCTGGGCGGTGGAGTCGCCCTCGCCCTTGGTGTTCACCGCGGCGTTGATGCCGCCCTGGGCGCACACCGAGTGCGAGCGGCGGACGGGCACGACGGAGAAGAGGTCGACGGGCACGCCGGTCTCGGCCACCTTCATGGTCGCCGCCAGCCCCGCCAATCCCCCGCCCACAACGATGATTTTAGGTTGCGCCATGTTACGTGAATTTCAAGAGGATCGAGACGCTCCAAAGCGCCAGCACGACGAAAACGACCATGGTCAGCGCCCCGGACATCCGTTGCGCCTTCTTGCCGACGGTCAGCCCCCAGGTCACCAGGAAGCTCCAGAGGCCGTTGGAGAAGTGGAAGACCACCGAGATCACGCCCACCATGTAGAACCAGAACCAAAACGGCTGCGCCAGCATCTGGCTCATCATCGATGCCGTCATCTCATAGCCGTGGATCACGGACTTGATGCGCGTCGAATACGAATGGGTGGCGATGAAGACCAGGGCGGTGAAGCCCGTCAGCCGCTGGAAGAAGAACATCCAGTTCCGGTAGCGACTATAAGACGTGAAGTTGTTCTGTCCCTTATAAATGATGGCGATGCCCAGGATCGCGTGCAGGGCGATGGGGGCGTAGATCAAGCCGCCTTCCAGCAGGTAGACCATCGGAAGGCTGGTTAAGAACTTGGAATGCTCGTTGAAGGCCTCGACGGAATTAAAGATGTAGGAGTTGGAGAATAGATGCTGCAGCAGGAAGCCGCCCACGGGGAGCATCCCGGTGAAAGACATCAGCCGCTTCAGA
>DASUFF010000142.1:0-10249 GCA_036274695.1 bacterium
GGAAGCGTGAGCGGTTTTTGCGCGGCCAAGTTCGAGGGGGACTCCTCCGACGGCACCATCCGCTCCAACTGCACGGATTACAACGACGGGACGGACTCCGGCGAGGCGACGGTGGACGGGCTCATCGGCGCCGTCGGCTCCACGACGACGGTCGGCAGCGAATCGACGTTTACGCTGTCCCCGCTGACCTCCAACCTTCTCATCATCACGCTTGCCAACGGAAACAATTGCTCGGCCGTCGCGAATTTCTCGGCGGACGTGACGATCGACAACGACACGGGATCGGGAAGCGTCGCCATCGACGGTTGCGTTACGATCTGCGGCGAGGCCTTCGACGTGACGGGATCGGACACCTTTTAAGGGACCTATGGATTTCAAGCTGACCGAAGAACAGATCATGATCCGCGACATGGCCCGCGACTTCGCTCAGAAGGAAGTCGAGCCGAAGGCCGCCGAGCTGGACGAAAAATCCCAGTTTCCTTCGATGCACATCAAGAAGATGGCCGAATTGGGCCTGATGGGCATGATGATCCCGCAGGAGTGGGGCGGGTCGGGCTTAGACACCCTGTCTTACGTGCTGGCGCTCGAGGAGATCTCTGTCGCCTGCGCCTCCACCGCCGTCACCATGTCCGTGAATAATTCGCTGTACTGCGGCCCCATTCTTAAATTCGGCACCGACGCCCAGAAAAAGAAATACTTAACGCCCTTCGCCTCCGGCGAGAAATTGGGCGCCTACGCTTTGTCCGAGCCCGGCACGGGATCGGACGCCGCCAATCAAAAGACGACGGCCAAGAAGGCCGGCGGCAAGTACGTCTTGAACGGCCGCAAGAATTTCATCACCAACGGCCCCAACGCCGACGCCATGGTTGTCTATGCCATGACGGAGCCCGAAAAACGGCACAAGGGCATCTCGTGTTTCATCGTGGAAAAGTCCTTCAAGGGCTTTTCCATCGGCAAGATCGAGAAGAAACTGGGCATTTGCGCCTCCAGCACCTCCGAGATCGTCCTCGAGGACTGCGAAGTCCCCGCGGAAAATCTCCTGGGGCGCGAGGGCGAGGGGTTCACCGTGGCGATGGCGACGCTCGACTCCGGACGGATCGGCATCGGGACTCAGGCGGTGGGCATCGGCCGCGCGGCCTTCGAGCACGCGCGCGATTATTCCAAGGTCCGCGAGGCCTTCGGCCAAACGATCTCCAATTTCCAGGCCATCCAGCATTTCCTGGCGGACATGGCGATGAAGGTGGACGCCTCCCGCCTGCTCGTGTGGCGGGCGGCCTGGATGAGGGATCAGGGCATTCCCTTTACCAAAGAGGCGGCGATGGCGAAGTTGCACGCTTCCGAAGCCGCCGTCTGGGTGGCCAACAAGGCCGTCCAGGTCTACGGAGGCTACGGCTATGTGAAGGATTATCCCGTCGAGCGCTACTATCGCGATTCGAAGATCACGGAAATTTACGAAGGCACCAGCGAGATCCAACGGCTGGTCATCGCCCGGAATCTTTTGAAGGACGACTGACCGACTCATCAACGACCTATAAAGGAGGAGTAAACATGAAACACATCGGAAAAATATCGGGCCTCTTGGGCCTGGGAGCCCTGCTCATCGCCTTCAATCTGGGCGGCGCGGCGGGATGCGGCGACGACAACGGATCGGGCGGCGGCGGGACCGAGACGCAGCAGGAGGCCGCGGCCTTTTCGGCGGTCGCCTCCCTGTCGTCCTTCGCGGCGAACAGCGACGAGGAGACGGCGCTGAGGCTGTCCGCCCTGGCCATGAAGGCCGAAACCGTCGACATCTGCGCGAGCGGAACGGCCGACATCAGCGACACGGCCGGCGGTGCCACGATCGTCTTCGACAACTGCGTCGACGACGACGGCAACGAGATCGACGGCACCATCACCATCGACAGCGATACCGACGGGGAAGAGCCGTTCATCTCGACGATCTCCTTCGACAACGTGAGCTTCCACGACGTCGATTGCGGCGATTTCACGATCAGCGGCGACTCCACGGTCTCCGTCTTCCTGGACGGCACCGGCACGATCGACTACAGCATCTCGGTCGACGGCCCGGACGGCACGTTCACGCTCGATTGCACGCTCTCTCTCGACTTCACCTGCCCGGAATTCGTCGATGAATGCGGCGGATTCACGGAAAGCGAGATCTGCGTCGGAGATGATTTCGTCGAAAACATCAGCTGCGAATAAGCGATCGCAAAGACTGTGATTCGGAAAAGCCCCCGGGGCCCTTGAGCCCGGGGGCTTTTTGCTTTATCCTTTCGGTTCGATGCGCCGCTTGACCCTGCTTAGCCTTCTCGTTTTCTCATTGACCGCCTGCCGCGCCGGAGGGGGATCTCCCTCGTCGCCGGCCGCTTCGACCGGGGCGCTGGAGAGCTCGCTGCAGGCCTTCCGCTCCGCCTTCCAGGCGGTCTCCGTGGGTCTGACGGTCGCCTTCACCCAGGGGACGTCTCCGGGCGGTTCCATTACGGAGTACAAGCACACGCTCCTGTGCGACACGTCGGGGCCGGAGAACGAGGGGACCTCCAATATCGAGGCCAGGATCAGCGACCAGACGCTGGACGGCACCTTCTTCGTTACCTCCAACCTCAAAAATTGCGAGGACGTGAGCGGCGATCTGGGCGCCGTGGGCACCTTTGAGCGCGACACGGGCCGGACGTCCCTCCAATGGGAATACACGGGGACGATCGGGAGCGGGGATTGCGACGTCGACCTTTCGAATCTCACCGTGGACTCGGTTCAGAGCGAGGCGGCGGCCAGTTTCGTGACCGGAACGTTGACGGCGGATTGCGGCACGGCCTCCGTCGCCTGCGATTGGAACCAGACGCCCGCCCTGGACGATGCCTCCCTCCTGGCCGCCTGCTCCTGCAGCGGCACCGGCTGTTAAGATTGATTTGACAGCCAAGCCCTGAGCGGTCCTTAATGAAGGGATGGCCAAGGAAAACTCCAAGGAATTCAAGGAACGCCTGCCCGAGTTCACGACGCTGTCTTCGCGTCCCATCGAACGACTCTACACGCCCGAATCCCTGAAGGGGTTCGAGCCCAAAACCGCATTGGGAGAACCCGGGGAATTCCCCTTCACGCGCGGGGCCTACCCCAACATGTATCGCGGCCGGCTCTGGACGATGCGGCAGTTCGCCGGCTTCGGGACCGCGGCGGACACCAACGAGCGATTCCATTATCTCCTGAAGCAGGGCCAGACCGGACTCTCGACCGCCTTCGACTTTCCGACCCTGATGGGCGTCGATTCGGAGAATCCCCGCGCCCGCGGCGAGGTCGGCGTCTGCGGCGTCGCCATCGATTCGTTGAAAGACATGGAGACCCTCTTCGGCGGCATCCCGCTGGGCGAGGTCAGCACGTCGATGACGATCAACAGCCCGGCGACGGTGCTCTTCGCCATGTACCTGGAGGTGGCGGTGAAGCAGGGCGTCCCGTTGAACACGCTCAACGGCACCGTCCAGAACGATTGCCTGAAGGACTTCATCGCCCAGAAGACCTGGATCTATCCGCCGGTGCCGGCCATGCGCCTGTCCTGCGACCTGATCGAATATGCGGCCACCGAGGTGCCCAAGTGGCATCCCGTCTCCATCTCCGGCTACCATATCCGCGAGGCCGGCTCGACGGCGGCTCAGGAGCTGGCCTTCACGCTCCGGGACGGCATCGAGTATGTGGAGGCCTGCGTGAAGCGGGGGCTTAAGGTCGACGAGTTCGGGCCGAAGCTCTCCTTCTTCTTCAACGCCCACAGCGACTTCTTCGAGGAGATCGCCAAGTACCGGGCCGCCCGCCGGATCTGGGCCCGCACGATGAAGGAGCGTTTCGGGGCGACGAACCCCGAGGCCATGCGGATCAAGTTCCACACCCAGACTGCCGGCTGTTCGCTCACGGCCCAGCAGCCGATGAACAACGTCGTGCGCACCACGCTCCAGGCCCTCTCGGGCGTTTTGGGAGGCACCCAGTCCCTGCACACCAATTCGTTGGACGAGACGCTCGCGTTGCCCACCGAAGAGTCCGTTCGGATCGCCTTGCGGACGCAGCAGATCATCGCGCACGAGTCCGGCGTGGCCAACACCGTCGATCCCTTCGCCGGGTCCTATTTCGTGGAAGCGCTCACCAACGCCATGGAGAAGGAGGCGGAAGACTACTTCTCCAAAATCGACGCCATGGGCGGCATGCTGCGCGCCATCGAAACGGGCTTCCCCCAGCGGGAGATCATCGACGCGGCGTTCAAGTACCAGCGCCAGGTGGAGACCAAGGAGAAGATCATCGTCGGCGTCAACGACTTCACCGTTGCCGACGAGCCCCCTTTGGAGACGCTACGCGTCGGCCCGGAGGTCGAGGTTCGGCAGGTCCAGGCGACCCGGGAGATGAAGGCCAAGAGGAGCGAAAAAACCCTCAAAGCCGCTCTGTC
The DNA here is from genome assembly GCA_036274695.1 of bacterium. Lineage (GTDB taxonomy): Bacteria > UBA10199 > UBA10199 > JACPAL01 > DASUFF01. Next base: position 4,421 of record DASUFF010000142.1, read on the forward strand.
GGACTTAAGGGAGGCGTCGAAAACCCCCAAGAATCTCATCCCTTTCATACGGAACGCCGTGCGGGAATACGCCACCTTGGGCGAGATCGTGGATACGATGAAGGAAGAATTCGGCGTTTACAAAGACCCCGGCCATTACTAAAAGCCCCTCCCCATGGAACGCAAACTCCGCATCCTCGTCGCCAAACCCGGTTTGGACGGCCACGACCGCGGCGCCAAGATCATCGCCCGGGCGCTTCGGGACGCCGGTTTCGAGGTCATCTATACGGGCCTGCATCAGACCCCGGACATGATCGTCGACGCCGCCCTTCAAGAGGACGTGGATTGCGTTTCGATGTCCATCCTCTCCGGCGCGCACAACTATCTCTTTCCCGAAGTGGTGAAGATGCTGAAGGAGAAGGGGATGGGGGACGTGACCGTCATCGGCGGCGGGATCATCCCGGCCGAGGACATCCCGGCGCTTAAGAAGGCCGGCGTGAAGGAGATCTTCCTGCCCGGCACCGACACGCGCGACGTGGTGAAGTGGATCAACGAAAACGTCAAACCCCGCAAGATCTAGCTTCCATAACGAGCCGTAGCGAGTGCTGTCCCGCGGGAAGCGGGATTAACGTCCCGAAAAATTCGGAGCCCTTTTCGCTCGGATCGCCGCTACGCCTTCCTTCAAGTCCTCCGTGCGGAAGGATACGGCTTGGCCCTTCGATTCGAACAGGAGGGATTTTTGCAGGAGGGCCATGTGGTTTAAGACGCCGCGCTTGGCGATCTTGACGGCCACCGGGGCGTTGCGGCCGATCTCCTCGGCCAGCCGTTTGGTTTCTTCCTTCAACGCCTCCGGCGCAAACAGGTGATGGAGGAGGTTCTTCCGGAGCGCCTCCTCGGCGGTCAGCGTCCGGCCGGTTAAAAGCAATTCCATCGCCGTCGGCGTTCCGAGGACGTGGGGGAGGAGGAAGGTCGCTCCCATGCCGGGCGAGAGCCCCAGCTTCACGAAGTTCACGCCCATCTTCGCCTCGGTCGAGGCGACGCGGAAATCGCAGCCCATCGTCATGCAGAAGGCGGCGCCGATCGCCGGGCCGTTGATCATGGCGATGGTCGGCGCCTCGATCTTCAGGACGGAAAGAAAGCGGCCGTAGAAGCCCAGCATCTCCTTCTGATTGACCGCGGACCGCTTGCGGGTCCGCGCTTCAATGATGTCCAGATTCCCGCCGGCAGAAAACGCCCGTCCGGCGCCGGTTAAGATCACCGCTCGGATCGTCTTATCTTTGTTGATTTGCGGGACGAGCTTGAGGATGGCGACCCCCATCTCCTCGGAGAGGGCGTTCAAGCGGTCCGGGTCGTTCAAGATCATCCAGGCGACGGGGCCGTCTTTTTCGAGAATAACGGAGTTCACGCTTCGTGTTTAAGAAGGGGTTCCGGCAATGTAAAGGAAGAATGCGCAACGAAGGATTCGCCTCCGCCGAAGAGGCCCCGTATGCCACCCACGGTCCTATCCCCTTGTTTCGGCCCCGCCTTTTGGGCGGCGTTTCGCGTCGACCCGCCGGCCGGCGACTTGCTGGTTCCCGTCCTTTCCGGGGAGGGCGCCGGGGTCCGAAGCGAGGCCTTGCATCCCGCGAACGCGGAGGCCTTCGCGGCCTCGGCCCTGCGCGTGATCGAAGAGGTTCAGGGGGGCGACGGCGCGGAAGGTCTCGCCGAGGCCTGGTCGCTGGAAAAGCTCGTCGGGGGAGGCGTCGTGAAGACCGGCGTGGTCGCCTCCGGGCCGGACGGGCGGCATGTCCGGCTCGTGAAGGTGGCGACCCAGGGCTCGGAACGGTCGCTGAAGGTCGAAGCGGGGTTCCGCCGCCCCTTCGGCCATGCCTTTCTGAACCAATCGGTCACCGTCGAAAGGAATCACTGCCACCTGGTCGCCGTCTACGAGATCCGGTTCGACGGACCCGTCATCCACAGCCTGAGGGAGTTTTTGGGGCTTCCCCCCCGGGCCACCCTGCAGGAACTGGCGGCGAAGGCCTGTCTGGCCCTGGACGCGACCGGATTGGAGACCGATCCCAAGTCTTCCCTGGTCCGCAGGAACGGCCGCCGCGAGGAGCGAAGCGCGGCCGGAACCGCCCCCGAAGGCCAGAGCGTCGTCCTGATCTGGGGTTCGCAGCGCGCGCGGGGAGGGGGGATCGACGAGGATCTCGTGATCTACGTCCATGCCTCGCGCGAGTCCTCCGCGCTGCCGCCCCGGGCGGTCGGGTTCTGGGAGCTGATCGAGACCGGCGCCGCGAAAATAGGTTGAGAGCGGAGGGGAGGCCGGGTAGAGATCAGCCTCCTATGGACATCCTTCCCACGCGGGTCAAGGCCGACGCGAAAGAGTTTTTGGAGAACCGGGCTCATCTCTCCGCGCTCGCCGAGGACCTGAAGAAAAATTTTAAAAAAGTCGGCGACGGCGGCGGCGACGAGGCCGTCAAGCGCCACCGTTCCCGCGGCAAATTCCTGGCCCGCGAGCGGATCGAAAAGATCCTCGATCCGGGCTCTCCCTTCCTCGAGTTTTCGGCCCTGGCTGCGAACGGCCTCTATGAGGACGACGCCCCCTCGGCGGGGATCGTCACCGGCATCGGCTCGGTGCACGGCCGCGAAGTCCTCTTCGTCGCCAACGACGCCACCGTGAAAGGCGGCACCTACTACCCGCTCACCGTCAAGAAGCACCTTCGCGCCCAGGAGATCGCCTTAGAGAACAAGCTGCCGTGTGTTTATCTCGTCGATTCCGGCGGGGCCTTCCTGCCGCTTCAAGCCGATGTTTTTCCGGATAAGGAACACTTCGGCCGTATCTTCTTCAACCAGGCGCGGATGTCTTCGCTTCGCATTCCGCAGATCGCCGTGGTCTGCGGTTCCTGCACCGCAGGCGGCGCTTATGTGCCGGCGATGAGCGATGAAACGATCATCGTCAAAGGCAACGGGACGATCTTTTTGGGCGGCCCGCCGCTCGTGAAGGCGGCCACGGGTGAAGAGGTGACGGCGGAGGATTTGGGAGGCGGCGTCGTCCATTCCACCAAGTCGGGCGTCACCGACCATCTGGCCAACGACGAGGAAGAGGCCTTCCGGATGGCGCGGAACATCGTCGAAAACTTAAACCGGCCCAAGAAGGCCGATATCGAGCTCCACCCGCCCGAGGAGCCCATCTACGACCCGAAGGAAATCTACGGCATCCTCTCCAAAGACCCGCGGAAACCCTTCGACGTGAAGGAGATCATCGCGCGTCTCGTGGACGGCAGCCGGTTTCACGAGTTCAAGGCCCTCTACGGCACGACGCTTGTGACGGGCTTTGCCCGGATCATGGGTTATCCGGTGGGCATCGTCGCCAACAACGGAGTCCTTTTCTCGGAAAGCGCGCTCAAGGCCGCTCACTTCATCGAGCTGTGCGGACAACGCGGCATTCCTCTCGTCTTTTTGCAGAACATCACCGGCTTCATGGTGGGCCGGAAATACGAGAACGAGGGCATCGCGCGGGACGGCGCCAAGATGGTGACGGCTGTGGCCTGCGCTCAGGTTCCCAAGTTTACGGTGGTGATCGGCGGCTCGCACGGCGCCGGCAACTACGCCATGTGCGGGCGCGCCTACTCGCCCCGCCAGCTTTGGATGTGGCCCAACGCGCGCATCTCCGTTATGGGCGGGGAGCAGGCGGCGACGGTCCTGACGACGGTGAAGAAGGATCAGTTGAAGGAAAAGGGGCAAAAGTTTTCGGTCGAGGACGAAGAAAAGATACGAAAACCCATTTTGGAAAAATACGAGACCGAGGGGAACGCCTACTACAGCACGGCGAGGCTTTGGGACGACGGGATCATCGACCCGCTCGACACCCGCATGGTGCTGGCGTTGGGGATCTCCGCGGCGCTGAACGCGCCGATTCCGAAGACGGATTACGGCGTCTTTCGCATGTGATTATGTCGACCATTCTCTTCCAAGTCGAAGGCTCCATCGCCCGCATCAAGCTGAACCGGCCGGAGGTGAAGAACGCCTTCAACGACGCGCTCGTCGCCGAGCTGGCCGACGCCTTGAAGGCGGTCGAAAAGAGCCCGGTCGTTCGCGTCGTCATCCTCTCCGGCGAGGGCGATTTTTTCTGCGCCGGCGCCGACCTCAACTGGATGAAGTCCTTCGTCGGCGCATCGAGGAAGAAGAACGAAGAAGACGCCCGCCGTCTCGCCAAACTCCTCCAGCATTTGAACGAATTGAAGAAACCGACCATCGCCCAGGTGCACGGGGCGGCGATCGGCGGCGGGGTGGGGCTGCTCGCGGCCTGCGACGTCGTCGTCGCCCAGGAAAACACCGTGTTCGCCCTGGCCGAGGTGAAACTGGGGCTGATTCCCGCCGTGATCTCGCCGTTCGTCATAGCCCGCATGGGCGGCTCGGCCTCCCGGCGCTATTTCCTTACCGGCGAGCGGATCACGGCCGACGTGGCCTTGAGGACCGGCCTGATCCAGGAGTCGGTCCCCGCCGAGAAATTGCAGGCGACGACGGAAGAGATCGCCCGGCATTTGATCACCAGCGGACCCGAGGCCGTGAAACACGCCAAGGAACTGGTGCGCAAGGTCTCTCCCCAGGCGGCCGCGGGCGTTCAGGCCTATACGGTGCGAAAGATCGCCTCCCTTCGCGCCGGCGCCGAGGCCCAGGAGGGGATGAAGGCGTTTTTGGAGAAGCGAAAACCTTCCTGGAATGTTTCGTAAGATCCTCATCGCCAACCGCGGAGAGATCGCCGTCCGCATCGCGCGGGCCTGCCGTGAGCTTCGTATCCCGTCCGTGGCCGTCTACTCCGAACCCGATACGAAGTCCCTGCACGTGCGCGTCGCCGACGAGGCCCATGCCTTGGAAGGCTTCGCGCCTTCCGAAAGTTATCTGAACGTCTCCAAACTGCTCGACGCCGCCAAGAAATCCGGCGCCGACGCCGTCCATCCCGGCTTCGGTTTTCTTTCCGAAAACGCCAAGTTCGCCGAGGCCTGCTCCAAGGCGGGGCTCAAGTTCATCGGTCCCACGCCCGAGGCGATCCTTAAGATGGGCGACAAGATCGGCGCCAAGCAATTCCTGAAGCCGCACGGTATCCCGGTCATCCCCGGCGTCGAGAAGCCGGTGTCCGATCCGAAGGAGGCGAAGACCATCGCCGACGGGATCGGTTACCCCGTCCTGGTCAAGGCCGCAGCCGGCGGCGGCGGCAAGGGCATGCGCGTCGTGCGTAAAGCGGAGGAATTGGCGGCCTCTCTCGAGGGCGCGCAACGCGAAGCCAAGAACGCCTTCAACGACGACCGCGTCTTCATCGAAAAGTACATCGAAGGGCCCCGTCACATCGAAATTCAGGTCGTCGCCGACGAGCACGGAAACACCATCCATCTCTTCGAGCGCGAGTGTTCCCTCCAACGCCGGCATCAGAAGGTGATCGAGGAGACGCCGAGCGTGGCCTTGGATGCCGAGCTTCGCGAACGCATGGGGGCGACGGCGGTGAAGATTGCCCAGTTGATCGGGTATTCCAACATCGGGACGATGGAGTTCATTCTCGATGCGCAGAAGAATTTTTATTTCCTGGAGGTGAACACGCGCCTCCAGGTTGAACATCCGATCACCGAAATGGTCACCGGCGTCGATCTGGTCAAAACCCAAATCCGCATTGCCGAGGGCGAGACGTTGGACGCCATCCTGCCCCCGCGCCGCCAGACCGGCCACGCCATCGAAGCCCGCATCTACGCCGAAGACCCCGAAAACAACTTCCTGCCCTCCATCGGCACCATCAAGCGCCTGCGGGAGCCTCGGGGCGAAGGCGTCCGCGTCGACACCGGCATCTACGAAGGCTGGACGATTCCGATGGAGTAC
>DASUFF010000143.1:0-9266 GCA_036274695.1 bacterium
AGAGAGTCGCGCTCATGTTTGCCTCACGCCGGATGCGCGTGCCTCCTCGCCTCCGGGCGGCGGAACATCCGGACGGCGGCGTGGTCCCGCAGCCGGTATTCGTGGTCCTCCATCAAGACCTCATGCACCCGCTTCTGGAGCGTCGTCGGGACGGAGGGGAAGAGATGATGCACGAGGTGGTATTCGTCGTTCCTGGGGAACAGAAGCCGGTTGAGAGCTTTCCAAGCAAAAACGTGATTCCGCGAGCGGTCGAACTCGTCGGACGAGGTCATGATGCCGGCGTGATCGAAGGCGTCGGACCAGTATTTGAGGATTTGATAAGCGACGGCGTACGGAATCCAATAATAAAGCGCGAGAAGTTTCCAGGCCGACAGAAAATGCGCGGCCGCGGCCATCGCCAGGAGAAAGAAAATCTTCGAAACGTTGACGGCCAGAGGATCCGCCTTCGACCACACCGCCGGGCGCAGGTAGGAAGACAGGTGATACAGCGTGAGCGGCATCAGGACGTGCCTCCACGACACGGCCCCGCCCTCCCCGCCGAAGCCGAACTTGAGCCGCGAGCGGAAATCGTGATCCCTCTCCGGATCGCCCAAATGGCGGTGATGCGTGAAGTGGTCGTGACGGTAGGAAGAGAAGCAGGAGAGGTCGATCGCGCTGAGGACGTAGCCGAATACCATATTAGCCCTGTGCCCACCCACGAGCGTGCCGTGGCAGGCCTCGTGGAGCATGTTGCCGATCGCGCGAAAGCGCGTGCCGATGAGGAAGGCGGCGGCGGCGTAGCAACCCCATCCCGCCGCGGGGCCGAACCGCCGGAAAGCGGCATAGGACGCGGCGGCGGCCGTAATCCCGGCGAGCAGGTGAATCAGGAGGACGGCGACGGCTCCGGCCACGGAATGCGCGTGAAAAATGCGGGGGATCCAACGCGCCTCGCGCCCTTTTTCCTTTTCGGCCTCCCAGCGCGGGTCCCGGATGTTTCCGGCCTCGGAGCAAACGGCGTAGACCCGGCGATGAAACTTCTTCCTCAGATGGTCGACGTAGGAGACATGCATACTTCCCTCCCCCGCTTGTTCACCGAATGAGGCTGCAACCTCCGGAGGCCGGGGCGCCCTCTTCTTCCGAAGAGTTGCCCGCCGCGTTTTCTCCGCCGGTCGTTCCTTCCCCGCCATCGTCTCCTCCGACTCCCGAATCGCCCCCCGTCGTTCCGCCGGTCGTACCGCCGCTCGGAGTCGTCGCGGCCGCCACTTCCACCGCCCCGATGTCGCAACGCGCGATCCCGTCGCCGTCCGCGTCCACCGGCCGTTCGAAGCCCCGTTGATCGTCCGAGAAGCAGCCGGCCGGATCGTTGCCGCCGTCGATCGCCGGACTTCCCGCCAAGGGCAGGAGGGTCAACGACGGGCCGCCGTTGTCCGCCAAAGGTCCGAGCTTGGGATCCGTGTCGAAAAGATCTCCGGGCCCGGCGTCGCCCTCGAAGAAGCAATTCTTCGTGTCCCCGATGATGTTGTGTCCGATCGTCTTGAGGTGGCCGCCGAAGCAATCCGGGCCTTCATGGCCGGCGCTTCCGTCCCGATTTCCGGACAAAATGGAATTGGAAAGGGAAACCTGGGCGCCCGCATTCGCGAGGCCGGTGAATATCCCGCCTCCGTCCCCGTTGCCTTCCCCGTCGCCGTCCGCCGTGTTGAGAGCGATCGTCACGTTGTCCAGGCGGACGTTCGAGTTCCCTTCGAGGCTTAAACCGCCGCCGTTCAAGGCGGCCGTGTTGGCCGCGATGGTGGTGTTGAAGACGGCCAGGCTTCCGAAATTGAAGACGCCTCCGCCGGTCACGACGGATTCGTTATGGACGATGGCCGAGTGGAGCATGCCCAGGAAGCCCAGGTTGGAAATGGCCGCACCGAACTGGCCCGATTCGTTTTCCGTGAACGTGCAGCGATCGACCTCGGCGCTGCCTTGGTTCTGGAGGGCGCCTCCGTTCGTCGCCTGGTTGTCGGAGAGGACGCTGTCCCTCAAGAAGAGCTGGTCGTCGCTCCGGACGACCCAAATGGCGCCGCCGTCCTTGCCGTCCGTCTCCAAACCCGTGTTCCCGCGGATCAACTTAAGGCCCGAGATGGTGACTTCGATCCCCGGAGTCCCGCCGTCGATCTTGAAGATCCGGCTGAAGTCGTCGGCATCGATGGTCAACACGCCGGCGCCCGGACCTTCGATCGAGACGGGGGTCAAAATCTTGTAGGAGACGTGCTTGGAGATGAGGATGGTGCCGGTGACGCTCGGGGCGAAGACGATCCGGTCCACCACGCCGTCATCGTCATCCCCATTGGCGCAATCCGGAAACGCGTTCCCGCTGTTGGCGTTGCCGATCGCCTCCCTCAAGGTGCATTGGCCGTTGGCGGTGAACTCATCGCCGGTCGAGTTGACCGTGATGGTGGCGGCGGACGCGGATCCGACGGCGGCGAGAGCCAGCGCGGCGGTCATCAGAAAGGTCTTCTTCATCGGTTTCTCCCTTAAAAAATGCGCCCTGCGCCGTACGACGCAGGGCGCCTTGTCGGTCACTTACGGCCTCCCTCTACTCCCAGATAAAGGCGTAGAGACAGTTGACACACTTGGTCGGATTGCCGGCGGCGTCGATCTCATAGAAGCAGCGATGCATGACGCTGGTGACGCCCCTGAAGGAGCCGGTAGCGCGGAGGACGTCGGCGATCTCTCCGGCGGACAGCGCCATGGTTCCGTCCTCGGTGGGCAGGCTGATGCTGTCATCGGCATGCTCCCGGACCACCAAGGTTCCGTCTTTCGTCGTGAAGGTCAGGATGTTGCCCCCGGCGGACTCCTCGGTGGTCAAAGTCCCGATGAGCCTTCCGCTCGGCCCGTAGAGATAACATCCGGGCTTATCCGGAAGGGCTCCGTCGGCCATCAGGACGTCATAAGAAAAACCGATGTTTGCGGACCGATCGTTTCTGTGCGCGCTCGCTTCCTTCGCGAAACCCAGCGAGAACAGCAGGGCCAGGGCCATCAGACCGGACAGGACGGATGTCTTGAGCTTCATGACTTCCCCCTTCATGCTTTTAGGATCCAAGAAGTTGCCCCGCCCTCCGGACCATCCGAAGAACGAAGCTTCCCTGAAGGAGAACCGATCAGTTCTGGCAACCCGACTACCCTCCTTCGCCGAAACGACGAAGGGCTCGCGGCTTTGCGTCCCTGGGTTACCCCAGGTTTGCCTTTTTCAGGAACCTCTCTACGGACCCTAAGTTTGTCTTTGTCCACCGCCGGCAGCGGACACCGGGGGAAATTGCAAACGCTCTGCCAACGCAAATCCGGGCGATTTGATCGGGCATCCGTCTTGCACGGCGTTCGGGGACATTCGAAAAAGACCAGGGGCGTCGAAAAGCGTCGACGACTGGGGAGGCGAGACGCGGTCCCGGGGAAAGAGGCGCGGAGGCGCGGTAACGGTGGGTCTCGGGTGGGTGGTTATTGCCGCCCCGCTGAGCCCTCCACGCGCCCCTTTCTCCGGGGCCGCATTTCATTGCGCCGACGCCAGGTAGATCCTTTCATCGGCGGACAGGCTCAAGCCGTGGAGCCTTAGGTTCACGCCGTGGCCGTGCTGCAGAAAGAGGCGCGCGGCGTCCTTTTCGATCTTCGCGTCGTAGAAATCGGCGTCCTGACCTTCTTGAAAGGGAATGAAACGCGGCGGTTTTTTTCCCTCCGCGATCACGCGGCCTTCGAAGGTCCCGCGCAAGCGGGCCTCGGCCTTGTCCAAGACGGCGCGCGTCTTCTCCACCGCCTCTTTTTCGCCTTCCGGATCGCCCATCGGCGTCGGCGTGACCTGAACTTCGCTTCCGAAGCTCGTCATCACGCGAATCTCTTCGCCTTCGCGTTGATCTTGGACGGCCTGGTCGTAGGCCAGCCGCGCCTTCAAGTAGGCCTTTCCTTCGTCGGAGCCGTGGACGAGCAGGACGGGTTGATAGGCGTGAAAGGCCTTGTTCAAAACCTCGTGGGCCCTCTTTACGCGCGCGAGGCGAAGCCGGCGGTCGGGAGCGTCGGAACCCGCCTTGCAGGCGTCGATGACGGCCGCGTCGAAGGCGCGGTAGGCGGCGACGTAATCGTTGCGGAGGCGCACGCGGTCGCGCCAGCCCAAGGTCTTGGTGATCAGCGCCGAGGCGCATTCGATCATGACGGCCTCGAAGGCGGCCTTGCCCAGGAATCTCAAAAAACCGCCCGGCGCCAGGGTGGAGAGACCGAGTAGCATTTGACCGCCCTTGAGGATGCCGCGAGCGGCACCAAGCCCTAAGACGGCGGAGCCCAGGTTGACGCCGACATCCTTCACGGTGACGTTCCGTCCCGCGGAGACGAGGGTCATGGCGACGGTGCCGCCCACCAGACCGAAGCCTCCCTGAAAGAAGGAGCCGCGCATTTTCAGAGCCCCGTCGACCCAGGCCCCCGCGCGCCCCGCCGCCTGGCTGCCGTAATGCATGGCGATGAAATCGCGCCGTAAATCCGAATACGTCTTTCCGTCGAGCAGGGCTTCGGGGCCGTCGTGGAAGACGCGCAATCCGAGCGCCGGGATCCCGAAGGCCGCGGCGCCGGCGTAAAACCGCCCGCGGGAACTGAGCGTCGCCTCCCAGGGGATTCCTTCACGGGAATCCAGGGGCGTCGCCATCACCACTTCGCTCGGAAGGTAGTCGGGCCCGAGCGGCGATTTCTGCGCCTTGGTGCTGTCGCCCACCTTGGCCATCGACGCGTCGATGAACGGGCGCTGGGCCCCGGGCGCGTTGGCGGGCAGGATCATCGCCCCCGACAGCGTGATGTCGACGGCCAGCCCGCCGCGCACGACGTCCTTCGCCTTCGGCGCCCCGCCTCCGGGCATCATCAGGAAATTCGGTCTCACCTCCCCGGTGGCGGGATCGACGGTCATGCGCACGTAACTGTTGGTCCGCCTCTGCCCGCGCGCATCCGGGATGTCCTTGAAACTTTTGACGACGTTGAGCTTTTTGCGCGGGTCGATTTCCTGACCCAAGCCGGCCTTCGTCGCCTCCATGACGGTCCGGGCGAAGCCGTCCATGTTTCGAGGCCTCTCCGTCACGTAGACCTCGCCGTTGAAGACCACGTACTCGACCTGTCCCGCGGGGCTCCGCCTCACGACGACGCCCGGCTCCTCGACGGGGTTTCCGTCCGGGCCCGTGCGCGTCAGATTCTCCAGGCTGTAAGGGATTTTTTCGGCATAGATGCCCGCCATGTCGCCGGGGTATTTCCCCATCTGCGGGAGCACGACTTTTTCGAAATGCCTCCCGATGGAGTCCTTGAGCGACCGGTTGACCTCTTCGATCATCTGCGGCGTCACCTCGCGGCCCTGCTTCGTTACGTCCTTGAAGCAGACGTAGAACTCGTCGCCGCGCTTGGCGATGATGGCCTCGAAGCCGCGTTTTTCATACGCGCTCTTGATCAGGTCGGCGATCTCGCGCATGGCCTCGTCGTTCGGTCCGCCCAACTCCAGCTTCATCGCGTAGAAGTTTTTCAGGTCGATCATCTGCAGGTAGCCTTCGCGCCCGCCCAAAAATTTCTCGACGGCGTTCGGAAAGGCCTCCGGGCGGTAGAAATCGCGGAAACGCTCGACCTTCAGCGACAAATCGTAGGCCTCGTTCAGCTTGTCTTTCGCGTACGTCAGGAAGGTTTCCAGGCGGGCGGGATCGCCGCCGGGAACCTCGAAAAAGGCACTCAAGCCGCGCTCCGCGGCCATGGGCTTGCCGGCGTCGTGGCCCGGGCGCTGGAGGCGTCCGTCTTGGATGTCGCCCTCGGTCACCGTTCCGCGCCGCATCTCCGAGAGCTCGAACGGCTTGTCCGCGTTCGGGCGCGCCCGGCTGATCAGCAGGGGCTCGGCACCCCTTCCTCTTTCCGCCGCGGGAACCTCGCCGGCGTAAAAACCGTCCTTCACGTCCTTCGGGTGGTTCTCCGCGTAGCGCGCGCGGTCCGCCATCGTCCCCAGCGTCTCCACGATGGTCTGCACGACGGCGATGTTCCCCGCCCGGGGCGGGATCATCCCGCGCGCGTGGCCGCCGATCATTCCCAGCACGCCCGGCGTCCATTTTTGAAAACTCAACTGGCCGGTCCGCTCGCAGCCGATGCGCCGGGCCATCTCCGCATCGGGAAAGGCCTGATCGGCCTTCAAAAAGGAGATCACGCGGTCGCGAAGCTTCGTCAGGAATTCCGCGGCGCGCTCGCCCGGGATGCCCGTGACGATCGTATTCGTTCCGGAGGTGCCGAGGCGCGCGGCATCGGGAAGCCCCATCTCGGTCGCAACGACCGGAGCGAAGTGCCCGATCAGCTCCTTCACCGCCGTGCCGCTCCGGTAACTCGCATCCAGCGAGTTCAAGCCCTGCATGTTGAAGCCGATGAGGACGCCGTCCAAGACGCGTTCGCCCCGTTGATGTACCCGGTCGGTCCAGGCGTCGATGGTGGCGTAGGGATTCATCCCGCCCTTGGTGTGGACCTGCAGGACGGCTTCCGCGGCCTTTTTGTAGGTCGCGAGCAAGCCGGGGACTTCGGCGGGGGACGCCATCCGCAAACGCTCCAGCGCCTTGCGCCCTTCTTCGACCGTGCGCTCGTAGTCGTCGGAGACGACGACGCGGCCGTCCACCATGCGGAAGGTCAGGGCGGCGCTGGGCAACGTGGCGGGAGTCGCTTGGGTTTCCACGCGAAGAGACGGGAGGGCGAGCGCTTGGCCGGGCGAGCGGTTGTCGAAGAGAGGGGAGTTGACGCCCGGCTCGATGATTTCCAGGCGCGGGGCCGCGTTGCCGAACGAAGAACGGCGCGTGTCGTCGACGACGATCGTCGGTCTCTCCTCTTCCGCCCGCTTCTGCGGCACGAACGAAATTCCCTTGGAATCGAAGACCCACATGGGTCCCGTCGCCGGTCTTGGACAGGTGCAAACACCGCCGTCACACATTGGAATAAACCCCCGTGCCTTGGAGAAAGAGCAAAGGGGGTGCCAAGAGCGTATTTAAAAAATTTAATAATATTAAATACTTATTTTATGGCGATGCAAAGTCCTGCCGTTCTTGCCGATTTTGTCGTTTCCATTCGGCCAGCAACCTTTTCCGGGATCCGGCGATAGAAGGGACGGGTCACGGGTGGGGAAAGGTGTTTTCCCCATGTCGGTCATTTCTCGCCCCCTCTTGCAGGTCTTTCGTTTTCATTCGGAGGCCTCTCCTTCCGCAAATTTCGGCCGGGCCTTGGATTCCCTCATAACGGTCAACAACTCCTCTATGGCCGCCGCCCCCGGGGCCCGCGTGATGCACGATTATTTTCTGCGCTCCATGACCGACAACTTGGAGACAGCCGCCTCGGGGGAGTTGGGGCTGTTGCCGGCCGCGGACAGAGTCGTCGTGGCCTCGGCCCTCCATGCCGCCGGGCTGCTTTTGCTCAGGGACCGGCGCTCGGCCTCCATCGGCGAGCGCGTGGCCGAGCTCATGCGGGCCTCGGCGGATTTCTGTCTTTTCGTGAAGGACCGGAAGGGACGGGGCGAGACGGTGTCCCCAGCCGAGCTTTTCTTCTACGACCGGCTGATCGCAGGCACGACGATGTCCTTGAAAGGCCTGCTGGACGATTCCTGTCTCGAGCCCGAGCAACGCTCCTCCTTGGGCGACGTGCTGGCACGCGCCGGGATCTTAAGCGGCGTTTCGCGATGGCCGGACGTCGGAATGCCGCTGCCCAACTTAGTCGGCGCGCTGTGGACCCATTTCGGACTGCAAGAGGAGCACCTGCGGTCCGCCCAGCTTCTGTTTCCCGGCTCCTATTTCCTTTCGAACACCGTCTGGAGACGAGAACCGTTGGGCGATTTCGAATACATTCTGTCCAAATGCCTCGAAGGCTCCTCTTTGGACACGGCCAAGAGCTTGAGTGCCCGGGCGGTGTCGCTTCACGCGCGCGATCCCTTAAGCGGCGCGACGACCGCCCGCTTCGACGGGCGCCTGCGCAAGGCTCCGGACGCCATGAGCCAACGCCCGCGGCTCCTATCCGACTTGGCCGCCATCGCGCTCACGGCCGCCGATGACTCCTTCGTCCATCTCCCCGGATTTCTCCTGACCGCCCTGGCGTCGCGGCATTAGGGGGTTTCCGCCAGGACCTCGTCCAGTCTCGCCTCGACCCGGCATATGAATTCCCGGGCGACCGTTTCCCGCGTCGCGGCGTCGAGCTCTTCCAAGACGCTTTTTCCATGGGTTTCGAGAAGGTCGATCAAGTGTCCCTCGAATTCGACGCGAAGCGAATCGGCCAAAGCCCGGGGCAGCGCGATGCCGTCCAAGACCTCCCGCATTTTTGCTTCCGCCCACTGGAAGGCCCCTTCGGTCGTCTCCAGGGCGGAGGCGACGGAGGTCCCTCGGAAGTCGTCGATGCGATTGGCGTCGACGCGAAGCCCGGCCACGGAACCTGGCACGGGGAACTGGGGTTTTCCGCCCGTTGCGATCCGCTCCCGGACGCTTTCCAGGTCGTGCGGCTCGAAACGCACCCGCACGGAGGCTCGGCCGCCCGCGAACGCGCGGGCCAGGCGGTGATGGCCGTCCAAGGCGTAGTAAGTCGTTTTGCCGTCCGAACCGACGTGACGGTAGATACGGATGGGCGTGTCAAGGAAACGTTCCGCCGCCTGCAGGCGCACGCTCGAGAGCCCGTTCTCCGTGGGATGGATGTCGGCGATCGGCAGTTCCCCGAAATTCTCGGCCCGGAACTCCGCCGGGGAAACCGAGCCGACGCCGGAGTCCGTCTCGAAGACGACGTGCCCCTCTTCGATTTCCTTCAGGACTCTGGGCTCTCCGTTCACCAGAATGACTTGTCCGGGCTCCAAGGTCCGGCGCATCCACGGTTCAAGGCCGGAGAAGCGCATCGTCCCGCCGGATCTGGGGTCGGGATCCATGATGGGAGAAACGTCGCCACCGGGATCCCCAATCGGCGCTCGGTCCTCGGAACGCGGCTCCATGACGGCGTTCCCGGGATCGGCCGCGGGATCGGACATCGGCGCGAAAGGAATTCCGGGAAATCCCTGAGGCACGGAAACGCCGGACGCGCTGGGTCCCGCCGTCCCGACGGGCGCAACCGACGGAAGCGTCTCGTAGAACAGGCCTCCGGACCGGGCGCGAGCGACGGTCGGACGGGCGGAGACCTCGACCAACACCGGCGCCCGGGAAGACGCCGTCTGCAGCCCGCCGGCGGAAACGCCGGCCCCTCCTGCCGGAGACGGGAAATACCCCTTGGATGGAACGACCGCAGGTCCCGAAGAAATGCGCGGCGCC
>DASUFF010000144.1:0-2937 GCA_036274695.1 bacterium
CAAAAACCGCTCACGCTTCCGTTGACCGTCACGTCGCCCCCGCCCGGGCTCACCACGGTGCCGCCCGGACAGCTGGACCGCGTCGTCGCCGTGATCACACTCTTCAACTTTTCCAGGATCAGGTTTGAGCGCTCCTGAGTCACTAGGGCGCCGGGGCTTCCAAGGGCGTCGACAGCCTCGGAAGGGCTTCCGAAGGAGGCCGTGAAGGACCGGAAGGCGATGTTCTCGGCGGCGATGGCGGTGTCCTTCGCGTCTTGTTCCGTGCCGACGACGTCGTCGTCATCCCCATGGCCGGCGACCTCATCCGTGTTGCAACCGCCGGCGCCGCCGCCGAAGAGGGCGGCCAGGGCGACGAAAGACAAAAGACAAAAGGAGAGCTTTCGCAGCATCTGATTTCCCTTCTTATTTTCCTTGGAACTTGGCCGGGCGCTTTTCCAAAAACGCCGCGAGGCCTTCCTTCAGGTCCTGCGTCGTGAAGCATTTCGGGAACGTCGTTTTTTCCTTTTCCAGGCCGTGCGGCAGCGGCTGGTCGAAGCCTTCGTTGATGACCTGCTTGGCCAACTGCACCGCAACCGGACCCTTTTTACAGATCTCCGCGGCCGCGGCCCGGGCGTCGTTCAACAAATCTTCCGGCTTCGAGACCTTGTTCACGATGCCGAAGGCGAGCGCGTCGGCCGCCCCGATCACCTTGGCGGTGAAGATCAATTCCTTAGCGACCCCCTTGCCGACCAACCGAGCGAGACGTTGCGTGCCGCCCCAGCCCGGGAAAAGTCCCAGGTTCACTTCGGGCAGTCCCAACTTGGCCTTTTCGGAGGCGTAGATGAAATCGCAGGAGAGGGCCAGCTCCATGCCTCCGCCGAGACAAAACCCGTTGACGGCGGCGATGACCGGCTTGCGGCAGTGGTCGACGGCGTTCATGGCCGCGTGTCCGAGCTTCCCGAACTCCACGGCGTCGGCCTCGCTCATCGTGCTCATGGCCGAGATATCGGCGCCCGCGACGAAGGCCTTGTCGCCGGCCCCGGTCACGACGACCGCCCTCACCTCGTTGTCCGTCGAGAGTTGGGAGAAGCAGGATTGAATGTCCTTGAGGACGTCCGGGTTCAACGCGTTCAGCGCCTTCTCCCGGTTCACCGTGACCGTGGCAATGAAATCCTTCTTTTCGAGCAAGAGATTCGGAAAGGACATGGCACCCCCCAAAACATCGGAAAATTATCAGGGCGACGACGGCAGCGTCAACCACCCTGTCGCTTTGCACCGAAAACGGCGCATTCAACTGAATACTATCGGGGACTAAACCCTTTCAATAACGAGCGAAACGCCCTCGCCGCCGCCGATGCAGAGGGACGCCAGCCCGCGTTTCAGATTTAAGTCCTCCAAGGCGTGAAGCAGCGTCACCAAGATACGCGCCCCGGAGGCCCCGATCGGATGCCCCAGCGCCACCGCGCCGCCGCGGACGTTGGCGTTCTGCTCGGACAGGCCCATGATCTTGTTGTTGGCTAGGGCCACCGCCGCGAAGGCCTCGTTGATCTCGAAAAGATCGATGTCCTTGGCCGTCAATCCCAGCTTCTGGAAGTTCTTCTTGATGGCCTCCGAAGGCCCGATCGTGAACCACTCCGGCGCCACCGACGCCTGGGCGTGCCCGACGATGCGCGCCAAGGGCTTGATCCCGCGCTTCTTGGCGGCCTCGGCGCTCATGAGGACCAGGGCCGCGGCGCCGTCGTTGATGGAGGACGCGTTGCCCGCCGTCACCGTCCCGGCCTTGTCGAAGGCGGGCTTAAGCGTGGGCAATTTCTCGATGCTCCCCTTCCCCGGCTCCTCGTCGGTGTCGAAAACGACCGGACCCTTCTTGGAT
Organism: bacterium; assembly: GCA_036274695.1. Taxonomy (GTDB): domain Bacteria; phylum UBA10199; class UBA10199; order JACPAL01; genus DASUFF01. The sequence continues at coordinate 1,853 of DASUFF010000144.1, forward strand.
TCGATCGTCACCGCCGCGATCTCGCGCTTGAAGGCCCCGTCCTTAATCGCCTTCTGCGCCCGCGCGTAGCTCTGGGCCGCGTAACGGTCCTGCTCCTCGCGCGTGATCTCGTACTTCTTGGCGCAAAGCTCGGTGGCATTGCCCATGTGGAAGTTGTTGTACACGTCCCAAAGGCCGTCGTTCACCATGCTGTCGATGATCTGGCCGTTGCCCATCCGGTAACCGGCGCGGGCCTTGGGCAGAAGATACGGAGCCATCGTCATGTTTTCCATGCCGCCGGCGATCACCACTTCGGAATCTCCCGAACGGATCGCCTGGTCGGCGAGCATCACCGCCTTGAGTCCCGAGCCGCACACCTTGCCGATGGTCAGCGCCGGAGTCCCCTGAGGCAGATGGGCGAAAAGGGTCGCCTGCCGCGCCGGGGCCTGGCCCTCGCCGGCCGTGAGCACGTTGCCCATGATGACTTCGCCGACGTCCTCCCCTTTCAGTCCCGAGGCTTGAAGGGCCGCCTGGATGGCGATGCTGCCCAGTTTCGGCGCGGAAATTTCCGCCAGCGACCCCTGAAAACTGCCGATGGGCGTGCGTTTGGCGGCGACGATGACGGTTTCCATGAAAATCCTCCTGAATTCCGACGTAAGCGGTAGTTAATGGAGCTTCTCGAGCAGAGTCAAGCTCAAGGAAGGCACGTAGGTGATGATGAGCAACGCGGTGATCAGAATCAAAAGGAAGGGCAGCGTGTCCTTGAAGACCTGGGCGATGGACCTCTTGAAGCGGTAGCTCGACAGGAAGAGATTCAGTCCGAAGGGAGGCGTCAGATAGCCGATTTCCAGGTTCGTCAAAAAAACGATGCCCAAGTGCACCGGATCGACGTGGTAACCCATCGCTATGGGAGTGATGATCGGCACGACGACGATGATCGCCGAAAAGATGTCGATCAGGCACCCGACGATCAGAAGAAAGACGTTCAGGACGACCAGGAACATGGCCTGGCTCGTGATGTACTTCTGAGTCAGGGCGAAGAGCTTCATCGGAACTTCCTGGTCGATGACGAAGTTCGTGAAGCCCAGGGCGACCGCAACGATGAC
>DASUFF010000145.1:0-3357 GCA_036274695.1 bacterium
CTCACGATGAGGCGGGGACATTTTTCCGAAATCTTCGCGGCCATCGGCGACGACCACTTCGTCCTCCGGATCGAGCCGTCTCCCTCCGAATACTGGCTCTGCACGACACATCCCCAGGACTTGGCGGTCGAGCGGGAGTTCATCGAGAAAAATCCGACGGCCTCCGTCCGGGAAATCATCGAGGCGTTGGCGAATTCATATCCAAGGGGGGGTCAATGAAGACATTCAAAAAAGCAGCCGTCGTCCTCGTAGGTCTCCTGCTGCCTACCTCCGCCGCGGCCTTCCTCGGGATCGGCGATTCGGGAGACTTGATCCTCACCAAGATGCTCGCCGAGCTGATCGTCCACACGCAAACGCTGAAAGACATGCTCTTGGGCGTCGATTATCTGAACACCCTTCAAACCGACGTTCGCCGGGGAATCGATGATCCCTTGCTCCTCACGAATTTGGGCCTTCCCGACCGGGAGGCCTTCATTAACGAGATGATGCAGACCGACGAATTTAGGGAAGTCCCGATCCTCGGCGCGATGACCTCGGTCCACGACCTCAAGTCCGCCGTCGATAATACGTGGGGAACACTTCCCAAAAGCGCCAACGAGTTGAAGCAGCTCGCGACGAAGGATCTGCAGGCCATCTATTCCATCAGCCACGCGGCGGCCATTCAAGATGAGGGCCGGAGCTTCTTCCAGACCGGCAGCAATCTCTTGGACGACCTCGAAGGCTCCCACGAATCGAAGGCGGCACTTCGCAACGCCCAGGCCTCGGCCCTCCAGGTCCAGCAGTTGGGCCAAATCGAGGCGAATCAGGGGCTTCAGATTGCCCTCGGGGCCCAGGAGGCCCTCTCCCAGAACGAGAAGCAGAAGGGGATTCAGCAATTCAACGAGGCGTATTTGGGGATGCTTCAGGACGGCTTCGCGTCGCTCAAACCGATGGGGCCCCGATGAACGGCATCCTCGATACAGCCACCGCCTCGGACGGGATGGGCCTCGCCAAGTGGGGCATGATCGCCACCTGTTTCTCCCTCGGAATCTTGCGACAACTGGCCTCCGGCGCTCTGGACGGGGACCTGCGGCTCGCTTGGGGCCATCTCCTTGCACGGTTACTCTTCGTGATCCTCTTCGTGAGTAGCGCTGGCGTTATCCAGGGCTCCATTTGGGGCGCCGGGCAGTCGATCGGCGAGAGTCTCCTCCCCGGACCGACGCTCGTGGATATGAACCTCGCGCTCCACGAGCGGGTTAAGTCGATTCAAGAGGCGAAGGCCGCCGAGGCGGAGAAGACCGCTTCCGAGACCGAGGAATCCGCCTTGGACAAGCTGAATCCCGCCAAGCTCGCGACCAAGATGATCAACTTGGTCTTCGGGACGATGATGCAGGGGCTGGAAATGCTCGCGCTATCGGTCTTTTTCATCGCCTACAAGTTCCTCCAGTCGGCCCAAAATTCCGTGATGATGTTTTTGGCCGCGATGGTCCCTTTCATCATCCCGCCTTCGGTTATCCCCGGCGTTAACACCTGGTCCTCCTGGCTCAAAATGGTCATCTCCGTCGCCCTCTGGCCCGTCGTCGCCGGTTTTCTCATCAAGGGGCATTTGTCTTCCGCAGCCGAGTGGCTTGCAGGTCCTTCCTCCGACACGGGCGGAGCAATCGAGGGGCTCATGAGCGGCGACGTCAAGAACCTCTTCATCAACATGGATAGTCTCGGTCTCCTGGCGGAGGCGCTCGTCTACGCCTTCATGCTCCTGTCCGCGCCGTTCCTGTCGGCGGCCCTGGTCTACGGGAGCGCAACGGCCTTGGGAACCGGGGCGGCGACTGTCATGGCGGCCGGTCTGACGCAGGTCCGTCAGGGGCTCCACGGAGCTTCATTCGCGATCCCCGCCTATTTCGGAAAACTCGCTTCAGGGGGACAGGGAAATCACGGCGGAAATTCCCCGGGAGATTCATTCGGTACCAATGCGCGATCCCTCATTCACTCCGGCTCCCACTCGGCCGCCGGTCGTGAACCGCATAGCGCGAGGTATCGGGAAGGGGGATCAGAGTGAAACGGCTCAAGGCCTTCCTTGCGACGCTCTTTCCCGAACGTGCCTATCCCGGCGGCGAGCTCTGGGGCTACTGGATTGCCCACGCCGAGATGCTTCGCTGGGTCGCGGCGCTCCTCGTCGTCGCGATGGTCGTCATGAGCGTGACCGTGGTGATCGTTGTTAGAAAACCGCCCGTGGTGATTCGCGTGGACGAGGTCGGAAACGCCGTCCCTATCAACGACCTTGCTACGAACAACGCTCCCTCGGACGTGGAAATGACCGCCTTCGGCAAGGACTTCCTCCGGGCCTATCTCGAACTCAACAGCCTCACGATTCAGAAAGACCTCGCGCGGGCCTTGAACATGATGACCAAGCGATTTCAATCGGCGCATCTGAGGGAACTCAAGGCCGAAAACTTTCTACAGAAGATCATCAAGGCGAACATCCAGACGCAGCTCGAACTGAAGCACATCGCCATCACCTCCAAGACGCCGGCGCGGGCGTATCTCGATATACGCGCCATCACCTCGACGACGCCCCTGGAAGACGCCCACGCGACGCCGACAAGGCACGGGCTCATCGCAAAACTGACTCTCGTTCTCGTTCCCAGGACCGAACGAACGCCGAACGGGCTTCTGGTTGAGGACTACCGGCAACAGATCGTGCCCTTGGAAGAGATGTTGGGCCCGGAAAAGGTGCTTCCGAAGGACGAAGGTCGTGAGGTCACGCCATGATCCTCTTCGCGATCCTTCTCTGTCTCTTCTCCACGGCGGCGGGCGCCGCGGAGCATACCCTTCGGCCTCGGACGGATACGAAGGTTCGCGCTGCCGTCGATATCGAAAAGGGTGCGATGATCCTTCTGCCCCGTCTTCCTCTCGCCGTGACCGGCAAGACGCTTCCGAACTTCCAGGTCGAAGTGATCGGCGACAAGGTGATGGTAACGCCCTTGAGGCTCTCCGCCCGGACAAATCTCTTCATCGATTTTGGGGAAAACACCATTGCGACCGTCGAACTGATCGGAGTGGCAGGCGGGGGCGAGGACTTGATCAATCTCGTCCTCGGTCAGGACAGCCGACCTGCGAAACCAAAATCCTTCGAACGCGTCGCCTTTCCGACCGATCTTAGGTTTCTAGCGGGGCCCTGGCGGGTCTTGAAACTTGGCCAAAAATCCACATTAGCCGCGATCACCCTTAAGGTGAACGACGGCATCCTCGTTAACGACTACGTTCTCCTGAACTTCTCCCTGACGAACAAGAGCGACGCGGTCCTGACAGTCAACGACATCCAGACGGTCATCCAGACCTTGGGAGGTCTCACGGGCAACACGATCCTCGATTCCGAAT
>DASUFF010000146.1:0-2667 GCA_036274695.1 bacterium
GCCTTTCCTAGAGGGGCCTGCACACCCAAGATGAAGACGTCGCGATCATCCTGACGAACCTTCATCCCGCCGCCCTGAGGCAACAGGAAATTCCAGGTTTTCTTGCCGTCGGACTTAAGTTCCAAGAGGGCCGTCATCTCGATGGGTGTTTTGGAGCTGAAAGATTTCAATTCCAGCCGCTCGAAAAAAGAAATCGTCGCCTGAAGCTGAGCGACCCGCTCGGCCTGAGCTCCGGCCAAATAACCGGCTTCGATCGCCCGCGTGTCGTACTTATTCTCCGCCTTCGTATCCTCATGCGTGGCTTCCTGACGGGCCGCATGAGCGGATTGAATCAACACGGAGAGCTTCGCTCGCATCTCATCCAGGAGGGTTTCCAGAATCCTTTTCTTATCCATGGGAGGAGGATGCGATAAATAGAGGAGAGTTGCCAGCTTTGACTGGACCTTAAGGAAAGAACGCCGACGGAGAAACGACCGACTGGCTTCCCAGTTCTTTCGAAAGATCGCTCTGCTTCAAAGAGTGCTCTTCCATCAAATACTCCAGAACATCTTTCCCCGAAATACCGTCCAGGTTTGAGGAGAACGCCTTCTTCTCGTAGTCCTCGACCAAAACGGCCAAGGCATCCATGTAAGAGAGGATTTGCCTTTTCCCGGCCGTCCGTATCTCTCCGCCGTTCAGGAGTTCCGGCAGTTTCGCCAAAATCTTCAAGGCGCGGGCATGAGCGGCCTTCTTCTTGATTCTCTGCAGGGGGAAGATCTCGCAGGTTGCCGCCCACGTTGAACACCGTTTTGCCTTCTACCGCATCGGCCGTTGGGAACGTTTTCCTCAACTCGACGATAACTAACCGCCCGATAACAGACATATCTTTCCAAGGCCCACAGACACTTTTATTCCATTTCGATCGGCCGCGCGGGCTTGACGACGTGAACGATGTAACCGGCGATGCTGAGTTTCGCGCCGAAGTTGAGCCAATCCCTTTTCTTGAGGGGACGCCTGTTGTCTCCTTCCTCCAAATGGACGCCGGACATGATGTCGACGACCTGAAACATCTCGCTTTGGTACTTCAACCGCAGCATCGGCACCGAAGGATCAGAGGCGTCCACGGAAATTAAGAGCTCCTGTTCGGCTACTAGAGGAAGAGGAATCGTCTTTTGTCCATTCCTGCCGACGCTTAGGAAAATGGAGTGCTCTCCCAGGTCGTTCGGACCCAGTTCGGGGCTGGAAGCGATCAGCGAAACGGTCAGCAGAGGTGGGGAGGGGGGCGGCGGGGGAGCCGGACTTTTGACCGCGTGGGCCACCTCCGCGGGGCGCTGCGGCTCTCTTGGAGACCGTCTGGCCCACCAAGACCCGGCGTTGCGATTGAGACCCGCCACCACGTCCGGCCTGCGGTCCGCCAAGATTTTGAGGATCTTCCGGGACAATGCCACGATTTCGGAGCGCTCGGTCGGGTTGATTCGGGACGCGATCTCCGCGGAGAATCGTTCGTCGGCGAGTTCCATAAGGCCGCCGACGGCCGCATCGTTGAACACGGCGGGGTGCTTGTAACGAGCCATCGCGAGTCCTTCGTCGATATCGATCTTGCGGCTGAGCGTCCTTAAGCCTTCGACCCAGACGGCGGACCATTGTTGCAGCCGCTCAAGGGCAGGTGGGGAGTGATACTCCACGTGCTCTTGCGACATCAGAAACGTATGAAATCGGAGAAGATGCGCGCCGCGGTGCAGCTTGAGGGCCGACATGAAAAACCCGTCCGTTACGAGCGGGGTATCACGAAGAGCGACTTGGTTGAATATGTGCGAGGATGTCGGTTCCCCGGCGAAGAACTCGGAGATCGCGAACCAAATGATCATGTCGGGGTAGAGGGGACGCGAATATAAGTCCACATCGAGCGTCTTTTCGAGCAGTCCCCGATCGATGGCGCGTCGCAGGGCTTGAAGATTGCCCTTCCGGCTCAATTCGACGAGATCGTGCCCGCTCCGGAAGAAAGGCCATCGGACGGCGATTTCCCCCAGACGTCCCTTGTCGTGGCGCTTGAGGGCTCTCCCGAGCCTCGTCGATTCCTTTTCGAGTTCCTCCCGCAATTCCACCTGGGTCGGCTCTTCCAGCTCACGGGCAAACTCGGCCACGACCTCCGAATCTCTTCCTTCCAACTGAAGGGCGAGCTGAAACCGGCGCAAGCCGCTCAATCGGGTTGAGGCGTCCAGACTTTCCAACGAGGAGAGAATAGCCGGTCCAAAGTAACGGAAAGCGCTGGAGGACGCGGTGTTGACTCCCTTCACGAACCGGCTGAGCAGAGGTCCGATCTCGGATTGGACGTCACCCAGCAATCCGGCCCTCTCGACGTAGGCACCGAGCGGGGCCAGGCTTAAGAAGGCGCCGCCGAATGTCGTCGGTGGGGGAGTCATGAACGTCATGGGACCTCAAAATGAAAGATCTAGTGGGAGGCTTTTCGGCGGGATGGCAGGCGGGTTGTCGATATTAAACCCGGAGGGTCGTAAAACGTTTTCAGATGAAAATGGATGAGAACCTAATCCTTCAATCTTCTGATCGCCGCCACCAACATGCCTACGCCCGAGAGAAACACGACGTGGCATTTTAAGACAGAAATCTTCGCAGGGCCTGTATTTTCTTCGTGGCTTCCCATCGGCCGGGAGCGACAATCCGTTCATC
>DASUFF010000147.1:0-8411 GCA_036274695.1 bacterium
GACGGGGCGATCACCGACTATCAATTGCGCATCAAGGATCAAAAGAAACTGTCGGTGGAGGCGTTTCGGAAGTTGAACTTCAAGGTCGTCGCCGCGGGCGATTCGTATAACGATACGACGATGCTCGGCGCCGCGCACCACGGCCTTCTTTTTTGCCCGCCCGACAACGTAAAAAAGGAATTCCCCCAGTTCCCCGTGGCCGAAAATCACAAGGAACTCCGGAACCTTTTCTCCGACGCACGCAAGAAAATTTTGGCGAGCGGCTAGCTTCCTTTACGAGCCATAGCGAGCGCTGTCCCGCGGGAAGCGGGAACTTGACAAGTGTGACGCAATAGGACAATGCACCGCGTCACATATGACTTTTTCCACTCTTTCCCTTGCCCAACAAATCGCTTGCCAGCAGCTGACGTCCCATATTTCCGCATGGGCGGCCATTCCGGCGGCCCTGACGGTGAACAATCCCATCCGGTCCGTGCCGGGTTCGGAGACGGACGTGACGGAGAGGATGGCCGGTTTCGCCTCTCGGGTGCGCGCCTGCGAAAAGTCCCTTTTGGCGCCTCTGGATGTGCACCAGTCCGTGGTCGATTATTTTCTCGGTTTCAACAAGAAGTACGCCGTCGCCTTTTCTCACAGCGAGGCCCACTGGCTGAATCACGAGGTTCGCGCACAATTGATCCGGGACGACATGGAGCCGCTCAGCCTCACGCTGCGCAGCTTGGAGCAAGGGCTCGCCGAACTGCGGGCGGCCAGGAAGGCGGAGAAAGAGTTCGAGGTCGAGTCCCTTTATGACGACATCGAGACATTGCGCCGCATCATCGCCTCTCGCGCCGGTTGGGCCGAAGAAGTTGCGGCGCTCATCCCTAAAGAACCGTGCGAGGCCGTTTCGATTTTTTACGACTCCAATATGCGCCTCCTGCGCGCCCTTCATCCGATGGTCGGAGCGTTGGACGTCTATCACACCCGGCGCTCGTCTTTACCCCCTCCCGCCGAGTAGCCGAAGCGGAACCAAAAAAGCCTTTATTTTCGGCTTGTTCTCCTTTACATACTGTCCTCACTTTTTGACGCATCGTATTCAATGCATCCTTTAAGGAGGGATCCATGGCTTTCAAACGCATCGTGATGGCGACGGTCGCCGCTTCTTTCGTCCTGCCCCTGGTGGCCTGCGACAAATTAGGCGGGATGATGGGCAAGAAGGAAGATACCGCTCAGCAACAGGCCCTTCAGGCCCAACAAGACCAGAAGATGAAGGACCTGGAAGCCAAGGTGCAGGCGATGGAAGCGGAAGCCAAGGCCCGCAAGGAGGCCGAAGAGAAGGCCAAGGCGGAAGAGGAATTGAAGGCCAAGATCGCCGCCGAGGTGAAGGCCCAGGCCGAGACGCAGCCGGCTCCCACCGCCGCCGTGACGACGACGCAGCCGGCCACCCAGCCTTCCGCCACGACGCCCCCTCCGGCGGAGCAGCCCAAGGTGGTGGAGCGCGTGATCATCAAGGAAGTCCCGGCCAAGACGCCCGCGGCGACCACGCCGTCGGCGCCGCCCGCCGCGAAACAGTCGGGTTACGTGCGCCTCTATGACGACGCCGGCTTCACCGATCGCAGCCTGACCATCCGTTTCGGCCGCGACATCGGCAACATGCATTACATCTCTTCGGACGACGGCAAGTCCGGCTTCAACGACAAGGCCTCAAGCGTCAAGTACAGCGTTCCCGCGGGCTGGCAGGCGGTTCTGTACGAAAACGACAACTACTCCAAGCGTGGGTACGCCCTGAAGGGCTCCGGCTCCATCCCGGACCTGGGCTATTTCGGCGACAAGTGCTCTTCCGTCCGCTGGGAAAGAGTCGGGGAATAATTCTTACATGGTTCGCCTGGGCATCGGAGCGAAGATCGGTCTGATCGTCGGCCTCTTGGGGGGCTTGTTCGGCTTGATCGTCGCCATCGGCGTGGCGCCCGTCACCGGGCTCATCACGGCCATTCCCATCGTTGTCGTCTTTTTCTTCGTCTATAAATCCTTCATCGGGCCCCTGTTCCGGGCCGAGAAACTCCTTAAGGAAGGGGAACCTGGGACGGCGTTGATCAAGTCGGTGAGCGACACCGGCGTCACGATCAACAACGCGCCGCAGGTGAAGATCGTCCTGGAGGTGCGGCCCAAGTTCAAGCCGCCCTACGAGGCTACGACCAAGGTTCTGGTCTCGAGGATCCGGCCCGACTACTACCGTCCGGGTATGACGGTGGCCGTCCGCATCAATCCCAAAAATCCGAATGAAGTGGTGATCGATCCGAGCGGGGGAGCCGATGCCGGAGCCTCCCAGTCTCTGGGGGGCTCTCCGCGAGCGGGCGGGCCGTCGGGCGTCACCGAGGCCCAGGCCATCCAGACGGCGACGGAGTTCGAGGCGTTCAATCAAAGGCTCACGGCCAGCGGCGAATCGGCCCTGGCGAAAATCATGCAGGCCACGCCCATGGGATTCACCGTCAACGGCAACAATCCGGCGATGGAGCTGTTGGTGGAGGTCGAGCCGGCGGGCAAGCCCAAGTTCCTGGGCCGGGCCCAGGGCGTCATCGCGGAGGCCTCCGTTCCCAAATATCAGCCCGGAAAATCCATCTACGTGAAGTTCGATCCCGCCGACACGACCCGGGTGGCCATCGACCGCTCCGCTTGATATCCTTGTCTTTCTTAAGGAGCGCTTATGTCCGAGCATAAAATCAGTCTGTCCTGGAAACGGACGACGCCCGATTTCGTCTACGACACCTACGACCGCAAACACACGGTGATGTTCGCCGGCGGCCAGACCGTGGAAGGTTCCGCGGCGCCGCAGTACTTGGGCAAGGAAGAGTACGCCAACCCCGAGGAGCTCCTGGCCGCCTCGCTCTCCGCCTGCCATATGCTGACGTTCCTGGCGATCGCGGCCAAGAGCCGCTACGTCGTGGATTCCTACGAGGACGAGGCGACGGCGATTCTTGGGAAGGACGCTCAAGGGGCGATGGCGGTGGTCAAAATCGTCCTGAAACCGAAAGCCGTCTTTTCCGGCGAGAAGCGGCCCGACGCCTCCCAGTTAAAAGGCCTTCACGACAAGGCCGGCAAGAATTGCTTCATCGAGAGCTCGATCAAGAGCGAAGTGGTCGTTGAGCCCGTCTGATGCCTCCTTCTTTCCGCGAAGCCCTCGCATTCTGGTGCAAGCTCGGCTGGATCAGCTTCGGCGGGCCCACGGGCCAGATCGCCATCATGCATCGGGAACTGGTGGAGAAGCGCCGGTGGATCTCGGAGGAGCGTTTCCTCCATGCCCTCAACTACTGCATGCTCCTGCCCGGTCCGGAGGCCCAGCAGCTCGCCATCTACATCGGCTGGCTGCTTCATCGCGCCTGGGGCGGAATCGCCGCGGGCGCTCTCTTCGTCATCCCCTCCGTCTTCATCCTGACGGCCTTGAGCTGGGTCTACATGGCCTACGGCAAGATCCCGGCCGTCGGCTCGCTCTTTTACGGGCTTAAGGCGGTCGTCCTCGCCATCGTTGCGGCGGCGGTGATCCGCATCGGCCGGAAGGTGCTGAAGAACGCGACGATGATGGCGCTGGCGGCGGCCTCTTTCGTCGGCATTTATTTCCTGAAAATTCCCTTCCCGCTCATCATTCTGGGGGCCGGGCTGATCGGTTTCGCCGGCGGGCGCCTGGCCCCCGGGCAATTCGTCGTGATCAAGGGACACGGGGGCGGGGCCGCGAAAGGGGAGGGAGGCGCGGTGCTGGACGATCATCACGCGACGCCCGATCACGCGCATCCCACGCCGGCGCGGACGTTGAAAGTCCTGGGCGTGTGCCTGCCGCTCTGGATCCTTCCTTTGATCCTGATTTTCCTGTGGCGGGGCGGGGACGACGCCCTCTTCCGGCAGGGACTCTTCTTTTCGAAGGCGGCGATGGTCACGTTCGGAGGCGCCTACGCCGTGTTGCCTTACGTCGCGCAGGAATGCGTGAGGACCTTCGGATGGTTGACCGCTCCGCAGATGATCGACGGGCTGGGACTTGCGGAGACGACGCCCGGGCCCCTCATCATGGTGGTGAATTTCGTGGGTTTCGTCGGAGCCTGGCAGCATCCGGGAGGCCTTACGCCCTGGCTCGCGGGTGTTTTGGGAGGACTCGTGGCCGCCTATTTCACTTTCCTTCCGTGCTTTCTGTGGATCTTTCTGGGGGCCCCTTACGTCGAGAAGTTGCGGGGGAACGCGACTCTCTCCTCGGCGCTTTCCTCCGTCACCGCGGCGGTGGTGGGCGTCGTCCTCAATCTCGCCGTTTATTTCGGCGAACAGGTGCTGTGGCCCGGCCGCGCCCGTTTCGACGTTCTCGCGCTCGCCTTGGCCGCCGCCGCCTTTTTCGGGATGAGGAAATGGAACTGGGACATCGTTTGGGTCGCCCTGGGCGGGGCGGCGGCGGGTTTTTTTCTTCACGTTGGACATCTGATCTGAATTTGGCTAGGTGAGTTTCATTCCGACCACCGGACCTTCTCGGGTCCGGTGGTTCTTTCATTTCATTATGGCGATGACCGAGGAACAGGCCCAGAGGCTGGGTGAAGAAGAGTCGGGGCGGTGGCGCGAGACGCACGCGGCGGTGGTCGCCGAGATCCGCCGCACCAGCGCCGACTACGAAGAGGACCGCAAGCTCGCGCGCGAGCTCACCTCCCAGATCGTCGCCGCCGCCCGCGACGAGGACAAGGCCGCGCTCGCCTCCGACGAGGCCGTTGCCCACGGCCTGACCGCCCTCCGCAAAGACAAGACTCAGGGCTTGGACAGCTTGGAAGAACAGCCTTACTTCGCGCGCGTGGTCACCGACGAGATCACGGAGGAGGGGGCGGAGAAAGAAGTCGAGTTCCGCCTGGGCACCGCGAGTTTTCCCGCCCAACGCATCATCGATTGGCGCAAGGCGCCGATCAGCAAGCTCTATTACGATTACAAAGAAGGCGACGATTTTTCGGAAAACATCCAGGGGCGCGACCGCGAGGGCGTCATCAAACTGCGGCGGTCTTATCACGGCAGGCAGAACGTCCTGAACCTGATCGAAACCGCCCAGGGGACCATCGCCGTTCAGAACGGCAAGTGGAAGGTGAAGGACGCGGGAGAACCGCTCTCTCGCTCCTCGGGCCATGACGGCCATCTGCCGCCGATCTTATCACTCATCACCGCCGATCAGTTCGGGCTGATCACCAAGGACGCGGCCAAACCGATCGTCATCCAGGGCATCGCCGGTAGCGGCAAGACCACGGTGGCCCTGCACCGCCTGGCGTGGCTCCTGCACGAGGACAACTCGACGGCGAAGGCGGAAAAGTGCCTGGTCGTCATGTTCAACCCGTCGCTGAAGGCCTACATCGAAACCACGCTGCCGGAACTCAAGGTGAACGGGGTGCCGATTCGGACCTACCAGCAGTGGTCTTCCAAGCTCGTCAACGAGCTCGCGGGGCCGCGGCCGAACGGGGTCTTTCCGAAATCCCTCGAGTGCGAACGCTTCAAGTCCTCCACCGTTTGTCTGCAGCTCTTGAACAAGTACGTCGAGCAGAATTCCGGGCGGAACACCGACGATTGGGTGGTCGACCTTTTCCGCTTTTTCGAATTTTTGGCCGCTCAGGAAATTTTTTGGCCGAAATGGGAGCTGATCCGCAAAGAGATCAAGTCCCAGATCGAGCGCCGCACCTTGGACGCCCAGGACGATTCGCTCCTCCTGCATCTGATCTATGCCGAGCACGGCTATTATCCGGTGCGGTCGCCGGACAGCCTGGGCGTTTGCGACCACGTCGTCATCGACGAGGCCCAGGACTTCGGTTTGGTGGAGATCCGGGCCTTGCTCAACGCCGTCGATCAGAAGCGGACGGTGACCATCGTCGGCGACATCGCCCAGAAGATCGTCATGGGCCGCAATTTCGACAGCTGGGAGGAAGTCCTTCGCGACGCCGGCTTCGAGAATACGACGCCCATCGCGCTGACCGTCTCTTACCGCTCGACTCAGGAGATCATGGAATTGGCGGGGAAGCTGCGGGGAGACGGGCTGACCCTGCCGACCAACGCCCAAAAAATGCGGCGCGGCGTGATTCCGACTTTCATCAAGACCGACAATCCGACTTCGCTGCCGCACGTCATCGCGAGCTGGATCCGCGCGCGACAGAAGGAGAACCCGAATTCGCTCTCCGCCGTCATCCTGAAGACGCCGAAGGAGGCCGAGAACATGACGGACGCGCTCCGCAAGCTCGCCCTTCCCTCCGTGCGTTGGGGCCACAAAGACCAATTCGATTTTTCGCCGGGCGTGACGGTCACCAACATCCATCAGGTGAAGGGCCTGGAATTCCGGAACGTGCTCGTGGTGGAGCCGTCCGACGAGAATTATCCGCCGAACGAAGAAGGCCGGAACCTGCTCTATGTGGCGGTCACGCGCGCCGAGGTTCAGCTCGATTTCGTCGGAACGAAGGCTCCGTCGAAGCTCCTGCCCGCGCTTCCTAAAGGCAAAACCGCATGACTTCCTGGTTCTTTTGGGTCTTCGCCGCCTGCTATGCCGTCCATGCCGTGTGGGAGATCTCGCTCACGCTCCTGAACAACGCGGAGATGCGCCGCAACGCCGGCGCCGTGCCGGACTATTTCCGCGATAAGATCGACGAAAGACGCTACGCAAAGGCCATCGCCTACAACCTGGAAAAGGCCCGGTTCGGGCTGTTCACGAAGGGGTACGACGTCGTCGTCACTTTCTGGATCATCTTAAGCGGGCTCTTGGGTTCGCTGGACGCGTGGGTCGGCGGCTGGGCGGGGGAGGGGATCTTCCGTTCCGTCGCTTATTGCGGTGCGATCGGACTGCTTCTGACGCTCCTGCGCATCCCGCTCTCGCTCTATTCGCACTTCGTGCTGGAGGAGAAATACGGCTTCAACAAGATGACCCTGGGCACCTTCCTGATTGATCTCCTGAAGGGCGTGCTTTTGGGCGCCGCCCTGGGCGGGCCGATCCTGACGCTCGTCTTCTGGCTCTATCAAAAGGCGGGTGCGTACTGGTGGCTGTGGGCCTTCGGCGCCGTCTACGGCTTCGAGTTCCTCATGGCGGCGGTGTATCCGACCTTCCTCGCGCCCATCTTCAACAAGTTCACGCCGCTGCCCGACGGGACGTTGAAGGAATCGATCACGGCCCTGGCAAAAAAAATCCAGTTCAAGATGTCCGGCATCTTCACCATCGACGGCTCGAGGCGCTCGGCGCATTCCAACGCCTATTTCGCCGGCATGGGACGGCTTCGCCGCATCGTTTTGTTCGACACGCTTCAGACGCAACTGACCGAGCGCGAGATCATCGCCGTGTTGGGCCACGAGATGGGGCACAACAAGCTCAAACATATTCAAAAGATGCTGGTGATGGGTTTCCTCACGTCTCTGGCGGGATTCTACATCCTCTCTCTGCTCATCGGCTGGGAGCCCCTCTACGCCGCCTTCCGCGCGGGTTCGCCGGCGCCGCACAAGGCCCTGGTGATCGTCTCGCTCTTCGGCAGCCACTTCACCTTCTTCCTGAAGGCGATCACGAACGCGCTCTCGCGTCGCTATGAGTATGCCTCGGACGCGTTCTCGGTGAAGGTGGTGGGGGACCCGGAGGCGATGGCGTCGTCGCTGGTGGCTCTTTCACGGGAGAATCTGTCGAACCTAACGCCGCATCCGCTCTACAGCTTCTATCACTACACGCATCCGACCACCTTGGAGCGCGTCAGGGCGATTCAACAAAGTTGATTTCATCTGATTTTGATTTCCAGACGGCGACCTACGACCGACGTAAACTTTATCAATGAATCTAATCCAACATTGGCATCCGGGTCGCCGATCATGCGCATGACCTGAGATTTGCTAGTGCCCATAAGACTCGCTATCCGGCGCACAGACAGACGGGATTCAGACACGATTGTCCGAAGCCTTTCGGAGAGCCGTAAACGGCTTTTCTCCTTCTCAAAAAGGACCTTAAACTTTCGGCTTTCTAAGTGCTTTTCCAAATCTTTGTGAAAATCACCACCCGTTTTCATAGTATCCTCACGATCTCATTCTTGCGCTGGCGGTCTCCAATTCGCGAATTGGCGTTTTGTCCGATTTTTTTCTAAACGCATGTAGCAAAACGATCGTGTCTCCGTGATAGCAATAAAAAACCCGATGCGGTCCTGGCCTGAGTTCGAACAGACCGGGGTAACCGTTGATTTTCTTTGCGTGCGGCTCTCTCAGCACCACCGCTTCAGAAAGGTAATCGATCAATGCCATTACCTTTGCTCTTTCGACTTCCGGCAAGGCATCGATGTAACTGCGGACAGGAAGATCGCCACGCGCCGTCTGGTAATAAGCAACTTGCATAAGAATTGTACCCAATAAAAGGTACGTACGTCAACTCGGCAGACAGAATTGCAAAGTGCGTGCCCGCATCGAACGAGCTCAAGAAGAGG